>JAKAYQ010000172.1 GCA_021826725.1 Actinomycetes bacterium | reverse complement strand
CAGCCCGGGCGGGATCAGCGCCAGGTAGCCGTCGACGACGTCGGGAGCGCTCATGAGCGCCAGGTCGCCGGGAGCGCCGGCCAGCGCCACCATGCGAGGTGGCCGTCCCCGCCAGGCCCGGAGCTGGTCGGACAGCCCGGCCACCAGCAGGCGCGCTGCGGTCGGCAGCGGGACCTGCCGCATCGACGCCGGGCCGTCGGTGAACGGGCACTGCGACACGACCGCGGCGATGCCCGGTGTGCGGGCCGCAGTGGCGAGCACGTGCCCGCCGGAGAACGACGTCCCCCACAGCGCCACTCGCTGGGGGTCCACGCCGGGCAGGGCCCGGGCGAACGACACCGCCGCCGACCAGTCCTGGAGCTGGCGGTGGATGTCGATCAGCTGGCGCGGCTCACCTGTGCTGGCACCGAAGTACCGGTAGTCGAACACCAACGCGGCCATCCCGGCTGCGGCGAAGCGCTCGGCGTAGGCATCCAGGCGCATCTCCTTCACCGCGCCGAGCCCGTGCGCCATGACGACCACGGGAACGGGCGGGTCGGCCCGGTCGGTGCCAGCCCGGTCGGTGGCAGCCCGGTCGGCGCCAGCCCGGTCGGTGGCAGCCCGGTCGGCGCCGGCCCGGTCGGTGGCGGGCGGGGCCATGGTGGGCCGGTAGAGCCAGGCCGCGCACCGCTCGCCGCCCGACGGGACCCATACGTCCTCCCGCTCCCACGCTGTCCTCACGGCCCGCGACAGTAGTGCCCGCCGCGCCGTGTCGCCGTGCCGAACGGGTCAGGCGGGGTGGCCGTGCCGGGTGGGTCGGGTGGGTCGGGCGGGCTGCAGCCGCGACGCGCGACCGACATCGTGACGGCGTCAGCCCAAAGAACCCCCACCACGGGCACGGTCCGACACCGCGCGACGCGACCGTCCTGGGCCCCCGGCGACGGCAGGCCTGCCGGTAGCATGCGCCCGTGCCGGAACCCCGCACCTACCCCCAGATCCGGTTCGCCGCGCCACCCGGTGCGACGGAGATCCTGCTGGTGCGCCACGGCGAGTCCCAGCCGGCCGTCGACGGCACGGCGTTCGACCTGCTCGACGGCCGCGGCGACCCACCACTGTCGGAGGAGGGCCGGGAGCAGGCGCAGCTCGTGTGCGGCCGGCTGGCCTCGTACGGCGTCGCCGCCGTGTACACGAGCACGCTCCGGCGCACCCACCAGACGGCGGCGCCCCTGCTGGACCGCCTGGGCCTGGGTTCCGTGAGCGACCCGGACCTGTGCGAGGTGTTCCTGGGCGAGTGGGAGGGCGGCATCTACCGGAAGAAGGTCACGGAGCGCGACCCGCTGGCGCTTCGGATGGTCGAGGAGGAGCGCTTCGACGTCATCCCGGGGGCCGAGCCGGCAGCCGCGTTCGCCGGGCGTGTGCGCGCCGCTCTGGAGCGCATCGCCGCCGCCCATGGCGACCAGCGGGTGGCCGTGTTCGCCCACGGCGGGACCATCGGGCAGGCACTCGCCATGGCGACCGGCTCGCGACCCTTCGCATTCATCGGCGCTGACAACGCGTCCATCTCGCACCTGGTCGCGTGGGGGGACCGGTGGACCCTGCGCCGGTTCAACGACACGGCCCACCTCGAAGGTGCCGCCGACTTGATTCAACCAAACGGTTGACGGTCTGACCTGGGGGCGGCATCATGGCAGCGAGCCGGCGGGCCGAGGCCAGGAGGGGCACGTGGCGATCACCCGTGACGCCGGTGCGGACGAGGACGCCGTCACCGAGGAGCTGCACCGCCGTGGCATGACCGACGGCCTGCCGGTCGTGGTCCCCACGCCCGAGCGCGTGGCGCGCTTCGTCGACGCCACCGGCCTGCCGCCGGACCACGTGGTGGCGGTGGTGCCGCCGATGGCCGGGGACGCCACCGTCGAGGTGGTGGCGTCCAACGCCGTCATGGCCGGCTGCACGCCGGACCTGGCGCCGGTCGTCGTCGCCGGCGTCCGGGCCATGTGCCGGGAGGAGTTCAACCTGTTCGGGGTCCGGACCTCCAACCACCCGGCCTCGCCCATGTTCATCGTCGGCGGGCCCGTCGTCGAGCGCTCGGGCTTCAACGCCGGCACCAACCTGTTCGGCCCGGGGTCCCGCGCCAACGCCACCGTCGGCCGGGCCCTCAACCTCATCGTCCAGAACGTCGGCGGGGCCACGCCCGGCCTGGTGGACCAGTCCGTCATGGGGCACCCCGGCCGCTACACGTACTGCATCGCCGAGGACCCCGACACCCCGTGGCCGCCGCTGCACACCGTCGCCGGCCTCGCCCCGGAAGCAAGTGCCGTCACCTGCTTCGCCGGGGACGCGCCGACGGCCGTCATCGACTACGCCAGCGTGGAACCCGGCGACCTGGCCGAGGCCTTTGCCTTCGGGGTGGCCAACGTGTGGCGCAACCCCTTCTACGCCATGAGCGAGATCGTGCTCGTCGCCGGGATCGCCCACGCACGGGTGCTGGTGAAGCACGGCTGGGACCGCGACGACGTCGTGCGCGAGGTGGGCGAGCGCGCCAGGCGGCAGTGCGGGCCCCTCCCCCTCGACGAGATCGGCCACCGCTACGAGGCCGGGCTGCACCTGCTCTGCGCCGGCGGGCCGTGGGGCCAGTACTCGGCGCTGGTGAACGGCTGGGTGGGGCCCGGCCCGGGCAGCACCATGACGACGGAGGAGATCCGATGACCACCACCACGGGAACGACCACGACACCGATGCCCGGCGCCACCGAGGACGGCGGCTGCCCCGTCGTCCTGCCGGTGGGGCGCCAGGGACGCGACGAGGTGGCCCCGATCGCGCCACTCGCCGCCGGCGTGGCCGGGGCGTCCCTCACCGTCCTCGACATCTCCAAGGTGCGCTCCGACGTGTTCGCCGACGCGCTCGAGGCCGGCTTGCGGGCCGCGGGCTGCGACTCGGTCGACCGGGGTGTCGCGCCGCCGTCCCAGCGGCTCGACGAGCAGGACCTGGCGGACATCGGCAGCAGCCACGACGGGGCAGTCCTGGCGCTCGCCGACTGCGGCACGTGCACGTCGTGGACGATGTTCGACGCCATCGAGCTGCACCGCCACGGCTGCCGCGCCGTGCTCGTCACGACCCGGGCCCTGCGACCGACGGTCGACGCGCTGGCGCCGCGGCTCGGCATGGCGAGCCTGCCCGTCGTCGAGGTGGAGCTCCCCAACCGCGAGCAGACCGCCGACGAGATCCGGGCCACCGCGGCGGCAGTGGTGCCGGCGGTCATCGCCGCGCTGACCAGCTGACGCCCGATCCGGCGCCTGGCCCCGCGCCGGGACCGTGCGCCGGATCGCGGGCGCCCGACGGGCCCGTGGCTACACTCGGGCGCGTGCCAGCGCCCCCGGGTCACCAGTCTCCGTCGCCCATGCTCGAGTACCTCGACGACGCCCTGCAGGCGGTGCTCCCCGACGACGAGTACGCCAAGCTGACAAAGTTCGACGAGGCCATCGCCCGGACCACCGACCGCGGCGACTTCCACCGGTGCCTGCACTGCGCGCGCTGGGCCGTCTCCCTGGCGGACCGCCCGGGCAACTCCCGGGCCGACGGGTTCGCCGACGGCCTCCGCAAGGTGGTCGACGAGCTGCGCGACACCTCGTACGCCGTGGAGTTCGGGCTGTTCACCCCGGGCCGCACGGTGACCGACGTGGAGCTGGCGTGGGTCGACCGGGCGGTGAAGACGGCCGAGGCCGTCGCGGGCACCGCCGGATGGGATGCGGTCCCGTGGGAGCGCCTCGTCGAGGATCTCGTGGCCATGGAGCCCGAGAGCACCTGAGCTCCGGCGCGCCACGGCGGCGCGCGGGACGGACGACGAGGAGCCGGCCATGCAGGGCAGCACCGTGGTCATCACCGGGGCGAGCTCCGGTATCGGCAAGCACACCGCCATCGGGCTGGCCGCCCTGGGCGCCACCACGGTGCTGGCCTGCCGCGACCGGGCGAAGGCCGAGGTCGCCGCAGCCGAGGTGCGTGCATCCGCCGGCGGCGACGCCCGGGTCGACGTCGTGGACCTCGACCTCGCCGACCTCGCCTCGGTGCAGGACTGCGCCGCCACGCTCCTCGACCGCTACGACCGGATCGACGTGCTGGTCAACAATGCCGGCGGCGTCTGGTCACCGCGCCGCGTGACGCGGCAGGGCCTGGAGATGACCTTCGGGGTCAACCACCTGGGGCACTTCGCGCTCACGGCGCTGCTCGCCGAGCGGCTGCGGGACTCGGGCCCAAGCCGGATCGTGAACGTGTCGTCGGCGGCGCACTGGTTCGCCTTCGGGGGCATGCGCTTCGGCGACCTGCAGGCCGAGCGGCGCTACGCCGGCTTCGACGCCTACGCCCGGTCCAAGCTCGCCAACATCCTGTTCACCCGAGAGCTGGCCCGGCGCCTGGCCGGCACCGGCGTGACGGCCAACGCCGTGCACCCGGGCCCCGTCCGCAGCGGGTTCGGCATGGACGGCGATCTCGGCGGCCTGGCCGGGCTCGGCAACCGGATGGTGCGCCCGTTCGAGATCACCCCCGAGGCGGGGGCGCGAACCTCCATCCACGTCGCCGCAGCCCCCGGGCTCGCCGCCACGTCCGGGGGCTACTTCGCCCGGAGCAGGCCGGCGCGCACCGCCCCGTGGGCCGGCGACGATGCGGCCGCAGCGCGGCTGTGGGAGGCGAGCCTGCGGATCGCCGCCGGCGCCGGTCTCGTCCTGCCCGACGTGGCGGCCCAGGCTGGCTGATCCGGCTCGCTGGTCCGGCTCGCTGGTCCGGCTCGCTGGTCCGGCTCGCTGGTCCGGCTCGCTGGTCCGGCTCGTGGGTCCGGCTGGCTGGTCCGGCGGGCGCCGGCCTGGACGGGCCCGCCCGGCGCGCGCTCAGGGCCGGTCGCACGACGGCGTGACGGCCGCGGCGGCGAGCGCGGCGCCCGACGCCAGGCAGGCCACGGTCCACCGCCGGGCCCGCGGGAGATGGCGCCACGCTGCCACCGTGGCGACCACGTCCCCGGCGTCCGCCACGGCGCCGGCGACCACCCATGCCTGCACGGGTCGCCCCGCGGCGAGCGCTCCGAGCGCGCCGCAGGCGAGCGCCAGGTCGCGCCCGCCGAGCGCCCGGGCCAGCAGGCGGGTCGCCGGTCGCCGGGCGTCCTCGTCGGCGACCCACAGGCCCAGCGGCAGGCCGGGAGCCACAAGCGCGCCGGCGCCGAGCCCCAGGCGTCCCAGGGCGATGCCGAGCACGACGGCCCGCGACACCGACAGCCGGCTCCACGCACCGAGCGGCGAGCGGCCGGCGGGCCGCCGAACCGCACCGGCAACGTGACCGCGCCGCTGCGACCGGGTTGGACGGTCGGGCGACCGGGTTCGACGGGTGGGCGACCGGGTTCGACGGGCGGGCGAGCCGGCCCGTCTCGCATGCCCGGCGGCTGCGCAGGGGGCCACCCGGGAGCCCTGCCCGGCCGCCCGGCGGAGCGGAGCCCGGACCGCCGCATCGAGGTTCGAGAGGGACGGGGCGAGGCGCATGACACCAGCCTAGGATCGCTCGACCCGACCCACGCAGGACGCCTTCACGGCCGGCGGGCATGCGATCGGCCCCTCGCGTGCGGTCCGCGGGGTCGGCGTGCCGACTGGCCGGTCGCGCATGCCTCGAAGACCACCACGGGCGACGGCGGCTGGAAGTGGGGTGCGCCCTGACCGCCTGGTTGGAGTCACAGCGGCCCGTCGCGCTGCGGGTTCGAGCGACAGGCCGCTGATCCGCTCGACGCTCGGGCACGTCATTCGGTGTGGTGGACAGCGGGGTTGAGGATCTGGCGGCCCCACATCTGTTCGCGGTCCGCGTCGGTCAGCCCGGCGGCGTCGGCGGCGGCGCCCCACTGCTCGGTGATGACGGTGATCTGGTGCTCGATGATGTCGGCGGCCTGCGCGCGTGTGAGGTGGTAGGTCTCGGCGGCGTCCAGGCACGTCGCGAACCGGCTGTCGCGGCGACCGTCTCGGGTGATCGCCATCGCCTGCGCAGCCGTCTCGCCGGACCGGAGCTGGGGGCACAGGTCGTAGGCGGGGGTCAGCGTGAGCTGTTCTCCGTCCCAGAACGCGGCGTGGTTGCGGGCATGGTCGTCGGTGTTGGACACGCAGATGTTGAACACGATCCGGGAGAACAACTCGCGCAGCGTCGCGTCCGGGTCGGTGAACCGGGCACGGATCAGGTCGGCCAGAGCCGGGTACGTGGCCCACCGACCTTCGACCTCGTCGAGCTCGAGCAGGGTGAGCCCCGAGACGACCATCCGGCGCCCCACGCCGCCGTCCGGCAGTGGAGCACGGTCGAAGCGCTCCACCAGCAGCACGTCGCGGCCGAGGGCCTGGGTGAGAGCGGTGCTGGCCACGTTCAGTCCGACCCGGGCAGCCAGATCCATCCCCACCGCCTCGGCCCGCACCACCGGGTACGGGTCGGTCTGGGTGGAGAGCTTCGCGATGAGCTCCCGTCCCGGGGCGGAGCCGTCGCCAGTCTCGCGCAGCAGGACCTTCGGGCGCGCTCCCCCAATGGATGTGCCGCGCATCAAAGCCTCGTCGAGGTCCGGGGAGAACTGCTCACCGGCGAGGAACTTCTCGGTTGCGGCCTGCACTTCGGTGAGGGTGGCCGAACCGGACCGCGGGACGTGGGCGTCCGGGCGGTCCTGGAAGTCCAGCGCCCCGATCCGGTCACTGTGGGACTCCAGCAGGTAGGTGAGCAGGCCGAGCTCCGCGGTGTCATGGCTGCGGTCGAGCCGGCCGAGGTGACGGGCCAGGATGACTCTCTGTCCCCATGAGTCGGGCCCGGCGTCGCGGATGACGCCGGCGGCCCGCATCGCGCCGCGGGGCCGCTGCCGGCCCCGCTGGAGGGGAAGTTCCGGCAGGTAGAGCGGGATCGCCTCGGGCCGCTCCAGGTAGCTGCGGCCGTAGTAGAAGGTGACGACGTCGCCCTCGGCGACCACCCGGCCCGCGGGGACTGGAGCGGGAGCACCGGGCAGCCACACCCACACGAACGCCTCGGTCGGCGTCAGAGCCGCCATC
>JAKAYQ010000171.1 GCA_021826725.1 Actinomycetes bacterium | reverse complement strand
ATGGCCTTCGGGTTCGCCAAGCCCGAGCACCTGATCGCTCTCGCCCTGCTCGATCGGGGTGGCTACTGCCCGCCACTGCCGAGCCGAGCAGCTGCGTGAACGACCCACGGATCTGTCAGGAGAGCCTTCTTTCTTCCCGACCTCGGCGTCCACGCCGACGCCAATCGACGACGTCGCGACTTCCGCCACGCGCTATCCAGCTTCTTGGACCTCGTCGTGGTGGCCTTGGCCGGCGGTGGCGGCGTCGAAACCGCGCTGGCCGACGCGGCGTCGGTCGGCTCGGGCTGGGCGTTCGCCTACCTGCGCCGGGCGCTCGACCAAGCCCGCCTGGCCCGCCAGACCCCATGGGCCGCGCTCGGACGGCTCGGCCAGGAACTGGGCGTCGACGAGCTCTCGGAGCTGGCCGCCTCCGTAGCCCTGGCGGGCACCGAAGGGGCCAAGGTCCGCGCCTCCCTCGCCGCCAAAGCGGCCTCCTTGCGCACCCATCAGCTGGCCGAGGCCGAGACCGCCGACCAGGCCGCCACCGAACGGATGAGCCTCCCCGTCGTCCTGCTCTTCGCCGGGTTCCTGCTCTTCCTCGGGTTCCCGGCGGTGCAAAAGGTGCTCACCGGCCTGTGAGAAAGGACCCAGACAAGCAAGCCCACCAATGAAAGGACAAGTCCCGTGTTCCCCGAGCTGACCATCATCCGACATCTCTTCACCGTGCTCCACGCACGGTGGGAGACACTTCGCGCCGACCCCGACGCCGGCTACTCCACCGAAGCGGTCATTGTGACCGCACTCCTCGCCGCGCTGGCGCTCACCGCGGTGGGGATCATCGTCGCGAAAGTCGTCTCCGCCGCCAACAACATCTCGACGTCCAACCCGTGACCACAGCGACCGTCACCACCATCGACGGTCAACGTCAGAGCGGCACCCCGCCGACCCGGCGACGCCTCCTGGTCCGCGCCCTCTTGCGAGACGAGCGCGGCGCGGTGTCGGCCGAGCTGGTCATCGCAACCCCGCTCCTGTTGCTCTTGATCATGGGGGTGATCCAGTTCGCCCTCTGGGAGCACGCCGAGCACATCGCCTCGGCCGTCGCCCAACAGGGCGTCTCGGTCGGTCGCCTCCAGGGCGAGACCGCGGCGGCGGGACAACAAGAAGCGCAGAGCGTTCTCGACCAACTCGGCCCGAGCGTCCTTGCCGGCTCGAACATCACCGCCACCCGCGGCGTCGAGGCCACCACGGTCACCGTGACCGGGCACGCCGAGAGCATCATCGGCCTCTTCTCCCTGCCCGTCCGAGCCGTAGCCACCGGGCCGACCGAGCAGTACACGACGCTGGCCGGAGGCCCACCGTGACGACGCGTCCACATCGCCGAATGCGCCGACTGCGCGGCGACGAGTCGGGCAGCGTCGCCACCGAACTGGTTCTGCTCACCCCGCTCCTCATCGTGCTCCTGCTCTTCGTCGTCGCCCTCGGCCCACTGGCCGGTGCCCGCCTGGACGTGAACGGCGCAGCCGCCCAAGCAGCCCGCGCCGCCTCCATCGCCAGAGACCCCGCCACCGCGACCGCCATGGCCACCCAGACCGCTACCAGTGCCCTCGGGTCCGATCACGTCACCTGCGGCGACCTCACCGTCGCTACTAACACCTCGCAATTCCAACCCGGTGGCCAAGTGGCGGTCACTGTTACCTGCACCGTCGACCTCTCGGACCTCGCCGGCCTTCGCCTCCCCGCCGCCGAGACGGTGAGCTCGACCTCCACCTCGGTCATCGACACTTACCGGACCGGAGGGACATGAGGGTCACGGTCGCCCGTCTGCGCGACCGCCTCGGTGAGCCCGAGGCCGGCATGGTCACCGCCTTCGTCGTCATCTTCACCCTGGCCCTCATCGTCATGGTCGGCCTCGTCCTCGACGGTGGGCTTGCATTGGCTGCCAAAGTGCAAGCCATCGACGACGCCCAAGCGGCAGCCCGCGCCGGGGCACAGGCCATCGACATCCCCATCTACCGCTCGACCGGCCAGATCACCCTTGACCCGGCCCAAGCCACCCAAGACGCCGAGCACTACCTCACCGACTCCGGGCACACCGGCACCGTCACCGTCAACGGTGAGCAGGTCACCGTCACGGTCACCATCAGCCAACCCACCCAGATCCTCTCGCTGGCCGGCATCGACCACCTCACCGTCAGCGGCACTGGAACCGCCACCGCCGAGCAAGCCGGCGCTCCGTGAGCCGGGCTGTTCGCGTCGCCAAGGGGTTCGGCGCGCTGGCGCTCCTCGGCGCACTCGTGGGCGGCGTCCCCTGGGCACTGTGGCACTTCGTCGGCTGGCCCCTCCCGCACCACGTGCCCAGCGCCACCCAGGTCGGCCGCACCCTCAACCGTCACGGCATCCCGGCACAGACCCTCATCGACGCCTTGGCCGTGGTGGTCTGGCTCACCTGGGCCGCCCTGATCGCCTCGCTGGCGGTCGAGATCCCCGCCGCCCTCTCGGGGCGCCACCCACCCCACCTGCCCGTGGCCGGGATCTTCCAGCCAGTCACCGGCCGCCTGGTCGCCGCCGTGATCGTCGCCTGCCTGACCATCGCACCCCGACCTGGCCACACGGGCCAGCCCGGCACCACCGGCTTCGGACTGGGCGCCGCGGTCCGGCGGCCCGTCGCCGCTCTTGTCGTGGACGACGCCGTCTCCACATCCTCGGTCGGTTCGAGCGCGCCCGCATCGGCGTCACCGACCACCGCTCCGCCGGAACCCGCCACGACCTCGGCGCCCGCTGCCGCGAACCCGGCCGAGCCCGCCGTCTACGTCGTCCAACGAGGCGACACCTTGTGGGGCATCGCCCAGCGCGAGCTGGGCGACCCGCTGCGCTGGTCCGAGATCTACCAGCTCAACGAAGACCGACCCCAACCCGACGGGACCATGCTCACGGACCCCCACTGGATCGACCCCGGCTGGACCCTCGTCCTCCCCGCCGTGGCGACACCGGCTCCAGCTCCCGACTCCGCACCTCCAGTTCCTTCCTCGCCCCCGACCACCGCACCTGCACCTCCTCCCACAACCACGACGCCGTCGACGGTGCCGCCCACGACAGTGCCGGCCCCGTACGTCACCGTCCCGTCGACGACCAACGGCACCAGCCACCACCGGGCGAGGAGCGCCACGAGTCCGGTCCGCCTCCCATCAGGGTCGGTCGTCGCCGGCTCGTTCGCCGCTGGAGTGCTGAGCGCGGTTGCTTTGGGCCGCCTCCGTCGCCGACACGCCTACCGCTACCGACCGCCCCAACCTGGCCGCGACCTGGCCCGACCTACACTCCGGCCCAGCCTCGATCACCTCACACGAGTCGTGTCCGGCGCTCAGGACCTCGGGCAGGGCCGCTCCGAGGGCGACCACGACCCACTGCCCGTTTTCCCCTTCGATGACGACCAACGGCGTCTCGAACCCGGACAGGTAGAGATCGGCACCCGGGACGGCGCCGGCGTCACCATCGAGGTCACCGAACTCTCCGGCTTCGCGCTGAGCGGAACGAAAACCCACGACGTCGCCCGAGCCCTGGTCACCAGCCTCCTGGTGCGGGCCGTCCCGGGCGCGACCGAGGTCCTTTGCAGCGACGACTTGGCCGAACGACTCTTCCCCGGCCTCGCCCCCGATCGCTCGCTCCGCCGGACCGAGAGCACCGACCAGATGGCGCGCCTATTCGAAGCCGAGCGAATGTCCCGTACCCGGCGGCTGCATTCAGTCGAGGCGCCCGACGCTGCCCGCTTCCGCCACGAGAACCCCGAGAACCCGCTCCCGCTTCTCCTCGTGCTCCTCGACACCGTTCCCCCCGAGTCAGAGGGGCGCTGGGAGGCACTCCTCACCGATGCCCCTCGCCTCGGCACCGCCGTGCTCCTCCTCACCGAATCCCACCTCGCCACCGGCCGCATCGTCCTCGGCCCCGACGCGACCGTGACTGCCGTCGAGCCGGATGACACCAGCTCCGTCACCAGCGGCACCCGGCTCTACCGACTCCGGGCCGAAGAGGCGGTCGAACTGCTCGGTTCGGTCAACGAGGCCAACCGCCAACCCGGGGACGAGCCCGACAGTGAGGACACCGGCACCCTCAACCCGGACATAGATCTCCAAGCGCCGCGCGCCGAGGACCGCTCTCCCGAGGACGATCTCCAAACCTCGTGGCCCCAGCCGGCCCCATCGCTCGACACGACCGAGCGTCCACTCGTGGTCAACCTCCTCGGTCCCTACCGCATCGCCTTCCTCGGCGAAGCGGTAACGACCGGACTTCGCGCCCGGGCGAGGCTGCTGCTGGCCTGGTGCCTGCTGCGCCCCGAAGGAGCGACCATCGACGAGATCGTTGACGCGCTGTGGCCCGACACCCCACCCGACCGAGTGCTCAAGCAGTTCTGGCATCCACTTGGCGACCTACGGAGCTTCTGCCGAGGCCCCGACGACACAAACCTCGAAGTCCTCAAGAAGGCCGGCGAGTACTACCGACCCAACCCCGACGAGATCAGTTGCGACCTATGGGACTTCGAAGCCGCCCTCGCTGAAGCTGCGGCAGCGGGTGAGGACAACGACCGCGCTCGAGCCGCCCTGCGGCGTGCCGTCGGCACCTATGACGGTGACCTGTTGGCCGGTACCGACCACCCCTGGATCGAACCGGCGCGCGAGGACCTGCACCGCCGTGCCATCGACGCCCATCTCCGGTTGGCCGAACTGGAGGAGCAAGCGGCTGCGTCCGAGGTCGCGATCGAAGTCTTGGAGCGCGTGGTCGCGCTCGACCACTACGCCGAGGAGCCGTACCGGCGCCTCATGACCCTCTACGCCGCAGCCGGCCGCAACGACGCCGTCCGGACCACGTGGCGCCAGCTACAGCGGTCCCTGGCCGAGATCGATGTTGACATTGATGACGCCACTACTCGGCTCTACCACGATCTCACCACGACCGCGCCCGAGACGCCACGGCCGATCCGACTGTCCTCGTGAACTCCGCCCGCGTCCTTCCCGGCATCGACAGCCCGCCCCGGATCACCACGACGGTGATACTCGCCGCGGGCATCGACGCAGCCCTCGCCTGGCGGTTCGGCCCCAACCTCGTCCTGCTGGCGTACTTGGTCTTCGGGACGATCGGCGCAGTCGTCGTGGTGACCGACCTCTCGGCACGCAAGATCCCGGCAAGGCTCGTCTTCCCGGCATATCCGCTCGCCGTCGCTCTACTTGCTGTTGCCGCCGCGAGCCAAGCCCACTGGTGGTCGCTTACGCGCGCCGCCATTGCCATGGTCGCAGTCGCCGGCTTCTATCTGCTACTCGGGCTTGCATTTGCCGGCCAGTTCGGCATCGGCGACGTCGAGCTCGGCGGTCTCCTCGGCCTCTACCTCGGCTGGATCGGGTGGTCGGCGCTGGCTACTGGGACGCTCCTCGGCTGGGTCCTGGCAGCCATGGCCATCCCGGTCTGCCGCAGGTTCACGGATGCCGGCGGGGCGGGTGCACTCCCCGCAGGGCCGTTTCTCGTCGCTGGCGCGCTGGTCGCCGTGCTCGCAGGTCGGTAGCGAGGGCTCTTCGAGCCTGATTCAGCAGGTAGAACGTCCGACTGAGCAGGGTTCCGGACGTGCGTCGCCTACCAGTGGACCGGACGCAGCGGGCCCCGATCGATGACCGCTGGCGCAGGCAGCTCATGAGCTTCTTCCGGCAACACGAAGCCCGCAGCGACGCTCGCCAGCTCGAAACGTCGAACCTTGTCCCTGTCGCGTGGCAACAGCCACGAGTCAACCGTCGACCACACGATCGACCGGGCCTCACCCACTCTCGCAGAGTCGCCGGAGAGGACGGCAGTCCTCCACGAGGTGAGCCGCAGGCCAAGGAGAGCCGATCGGACGGGCCGGGCATCGGTATCCGACCACAGTTCTCGCTCGCTCAACAGCTTCTCTACCATCGCAGTCGCGCGAACGAGCGCCCTCCCCACCGCTACCCGATCCTCTTGCCCAGCGAACTCGACGACGTCGAGTAAACCGTTGACGCGCTGATTCCGAGCCGACACTCCCCACGGCATCGGCAGAGCCTGAGTCGCGAATACGAGGTCGGCGGAACGATCAGCCTCTACGGATGAGCGCCTGAGCCAGTCCTCAGGTCTCCGGGAACCGCGGGCGAGGTGGCGGCGCACGCTGGAACTGGTGAGAAGGAGCTGTTGGAGCCAGCCACCTGGCTCGATCTCGTGCTCGGGGTCACCGAAGTCGCGAAGTAGTCCTTGCATCCGGCGAAGGGACAACCAGGCCTGCGAGTAGATGCCCAGCGCGTCGAAGAGCTCGACAAGCTCCTGGGCGGTACGAAGGGTGTCGCTTAGCACCACGTCGCGTTCTTCACCGGGGGTTGCCCCCCTTACCCATTCCTCGCCCCAGTCCAATGCCCACTGGGCCGGGGGGATGCCCGACGGGTCCCGATGTTCGCGGGCAAGGATCGTGCTCAGGGCGAACAGCTTCGAGATCACCTCCGGCGGCACGGAGCGAGCGCCCTTGACCGCGGCTCGACGGGAGACCGCGGCACGCAACATGCCGAGGAACACCAGAGAGGTGGGCGCACCCGAACGGACGGCCTGGCGGACCAGGCCTAGCGACACCTCAATAGCGTCCAGTGAGATCATGGCCGCGGGGATGCTCTGGCGGAGTAGTAACGCATCGATGCCCTCGACAGAGGGAGAGCCATCAGCGGCAGCGGCGACCAGGCGCGGCCCGAGGGAGCGTTCGACCATCCGGACGGCTGACCTGGCGGTCACGGACCTAGCTGCATCGAGGCGGTAAGCGGCGACACTCAGGACCGACCACGCCAGGCGCCTCCATCGCTGCCGTTCGGTTCTGGAACGGGGGCTCGGTGCAGTGGACCTCAGCCCGTGCTCGTACTCATAGAAGAGGAGGGCGTGCTTAGCAGCAGTTTGGTTATCCGCGATCTGCGCCCAGGCCCACCACAGCGTGCGAAGGCGCGATGCCGTAGACGGTCGCCAATGACCCGGGAATGGATCTGCGAATTGAGGCTCTCCTGACAGATCCGTGGGTCGTTCACGCAGCTGCTCGGCTCGGCAGTGGCGGGCAGTAGCCACCCCGATCGAGCAGGGCGAGAGCGATCAGGTGCTCGGGCTTGGCGAACCCGAAGGCCAT
>JAKAYQ010000170.1 GCA_021826725.1 Actinomycetes bacterium | reverse complement strand
CAGGTTCGCGCCGGGGTGTAACACTGAGCTGATGACGCGCATGGGCATCACCGTTCCCTTCGACGACGTGCCGCTGGGGGAGCACCACCACTGGTACGAGCTGCTGGGCGATCTCGGGTACACCGACGTGTGGACCGGCGAGAGCAACGGTGCTGACGGGTTCACGCCGCTGGCTCTGGCGGCCGCCTGGGCGCCGGGGCTGCGCCTGGGGACGGCGGTGGTCCCCGTCTACACCCGTGGTCCGGGCCTGCTGGCCATGCAGGCGGCGACGCTGGCCGAGCTTGCACCGGGAAGGTTTGCGTTGGGAGTGGGCTCGTCTTCCGACGTGATCGTGCACCGGTGGAACGCGACACCGTTCGACCGTCCCTACCAGCGGGTGCGCGACACCGTGCGGTTCCTGCGGTCGGCCTTGTCCGGCGGCAAGGTCGACGAGCGATACGAGACCTTCGAGGTGCATGGATTCCGGCTGGCGAGGCCGGTCGAGCAGCCGCCAGCGATCTTGGTGGCCGCGTTGCGGCCCGGCATGCTGCGCCTGGCGGGACGCGAGGCGGATGGTGCCATCCTGAACTGGCTGTCGGCGGACGACGTCCGGCAGGTGGTTCCGGAAGTGGGCGCCGGCAAGGACATCGTGGCTCGGATCTTCGTATGCCCGACGACAGACGCCGAGCGGGCCCGGCATGTCGGCCGGATGGCAATCGCCGCATACCTGAACGTCGAGGTGTATGCACGGTTCCACGAGTGGCTGGGGAGGTCGGACGTGCTCCAGCCCATGTGGTCGGCGTGGCGGGCAGGCGACCGCAAGAGCGCCCTGGCTGCCATCCCCGATGGCCTGGTCGACGAGCTGATCGTGCATGGGACGCCCGAGGAGTGTCGGGCGCATGTGCAGCGGTACGTTGACAATGGTGTGACGGTCCCGGTCATCGCCCTGTTTGCCGGAGCCGACGATCTGGAGCAGGCGGTCCGGGCGCTCGCCCCCCGCCCGGACTGAGCCGGGCCGAGTTGACCAGGGCGGCTCCGGGGTCCGTTCGGGATCGGTCGCGCGTGTCGGTCTGTGGACCGGGCGCGGCGTCTCGGGTGGCGTGACCGCGAAAAGGGCCCGCCGCACGGATGGTCGAGCACGACCACCGTCGCTGGCCAGAGCGACCATCGCCGATCTCGTGCACGTCGTCTGCCGACCGGCGTGCCAGCGACCGGAGCACGGTGGGACGTCCGAGGCCGCACGTGGGTTTCGGCGGTCAGGCTGCGAGCAGGGTGGTTAGCGCTGTGGTGATGTCAGGGGCGACGAACCGGTAGCCGGTGGTTGCGAGCCGTCCTGGTAACACTCGCTGGCTGGCCAGCAGCGCTTCGTCGGCAAGCTCGGGCCCGAGTGCCAGACGCAGTGCTGCCCGGGGTACCGCGAGCAGCGCCGGTCGGTGCACGGCAGCGGCAAGAGCGCTGGTGAAGGTCCCATTGGTCACCGGGTTGGGGGCTGTGGCATCGACCGGGCCGGATAGGGCCGGCTCGTCGATGGCGTGCAGGATGGCCCCGACTTCGTCTGCCAGGGAGATCCAGCTCAGCCACTGGCTTCCGTCTCCCAGCCGCCCGCCCAGCCCAAGGCGGAACAGGGGCAGTTGGCGACCCAGGGCTCCTCCGCTGGGGGAGAGGACCACTCCGGTTCGCAGCAGGACGACGCGCGCCCCGGCCGAAGCGGCCGGTTCTGCCGCCGCCTCCCACGCCCGGCACACATCTGCCAGAAAGCCGTGCCCGGTCTCGCTCCGCTCGTCGAGGACCTCGTCCCCGCGGTTGCCGTAGATCCCGATGGCAGAGCCGCTGACCAGGACCGAACCTGGAGCGGATGTTGCGACTGCTCGTGCCACCAGGTCGGTGCTGCGGACACGGCTGCCAAGGATCTCGGCCTTGCGCTGTGCGCTCCACCGGCGGTCCGCGATCCCGGCCCCGGCCAGGTGGACGACGGCGCCGGCACCGGCGATCGCGGCGGGATCGATGGAACCGGCGACGGGATCCCATTGCGATTCGCTCGGGCCCTGGGGCTCGTGGCGCACCAGCAGCGTGACCGTGTCGCCACGCTCGCGCAGCGCTGCCACCAGGGCCCGACCGATGAGTCCGCTGGATCCCGTGACGACGACCCGCATGGCTGCCCTCCCGTCCGCCGCTCAGCCAGCTGTACCGAGCTCGGCGCGAACCTTGGCGTCGGCATCGCGGACCTTGGTGGCCATGGTGGTGCGCAACGCCTGCAGGCGGTCGGACACCTCGGGGTCCGACAGACCGAGAATACGCGCTGCGAGCAGGCCGGCGTTGCGGGCGCCGTTGACGGCAACGGTAGCCACGGGCACACCGGCTGGCATCTGGACCATGGCCAGGAGCGCGTCGAGCCCGCCGAGGCTGCCCACCGCGATCGGAACGGCGATGACCGGCAATGGCGTGACGGCTGCGAGCACGCCGGCCAGGTGTGCGGCGCCGCCGGCCCCGGCGATGATCGTCTGGATGCCTCGGCTGGCAGCGTCGCGGGCGAAGGCCAGAGCTTCATCGGGCGTGCGGTGGGCGGACAGTACCCGGACCTCAGCCGGGATGCCCAGCTCGGTCAAGGCCTCGACGGCCGGGCGCATCAACTCCAGGTCGGATGCGCTTCCCATCACCACGGCGACGGACATCGTCTCTACTCCTCGTCGGTCGAGCCCGGTCGAGCCCGGTCGAGCCCGGTCGAGCCCGGTCGGGCTTCGGTCGGGCTTCGGTCGGGCTTCGGTCGGGCTTCGGTCGGTTGTGTGTCGTTCCGGCTGATCATGCCGCCAGCTTCTGGTTGTGAAGGTTCTGGTCGTGAAGCTGCTTTGGCTTTCCCGTCTTGGAAGATGGGCAGTGGATTGTGGGATGGCCGCAGGTGGGGTAGCGCACCGGCGGCCTACGGTCCAAGGTCGGCGGAACGCGTCGGCGTGCAACGGTGGACGGTGACGGCGTAGTCGCCGCCTCGGAACGCTTCGCCTTCCCAGGTTCCCCACCGGTTCACCAATTCGAACCCTGCTTCGTTGCAGGCGTCGTCGTAGGCAGCCAGGTTGACGAGGTGCGCTCCCGGTCCGTCGCCCAGGGTGGCGCCGAGCGGGAGCGTCGGACCGAGGCGGAATCCGGCCACCAGCAGCCCCCCGGGCCGCAGTGCCCGGCGCATGTTCGCCAGCACGGCGAGCAGAATGCCTGGACGGAGGAAGAGGACCACATTGCCGGCAGCGAGCACCAGGTCGGCGCCGAGGTCGTCACGTTGGAGATCCGACAGGTCGGCAAGCTCCCACGACGCCTCGGGCGCCTTTGCCCGGGCCGCTGCGAGCATCTCCGGGTCGACGTCCACTCCGTGGGTCCGGTACCCTCGCCGCGCCAGCTCCACGGCGATTCGCCCTGTGCCGCACCCGGCATCGAGCACGGTGGCCGGTGGGCCGCCGAGCAGCCGGTCGACGAGATCGGCTTCGCCGTGCAGGTAGCGGCCTTCGCCCTCGAGACGTGCGAACCGAGCGTCGTAATCGATCCCTCTGCAGCCCACGTGGGCAGGCTACCGTGCTGGTGTCGCCGGCTGTCCGGGGAACCAGGCACCGGTATGGTCCCTCGGTACTTGGCGGCGGTCCTGGTGGAGCGGTGTGGACGGTCGGGTTCGCCCGGCGGAAGAGGACAGTCGGGTCCACCGGGCGTACGACGACAGCCGGGTCAACTCGGCACAAGGCAGGGGAGGTTCCATGCAGATCGGCCTGGGGCTCGACACGTCTGGATCGCTCGACGACGTGGCAGATCGAGCGGCGGAGCTCGCCGCTACCGGGGTGCGGACGCTGTGGGTCAACCAGATCTTCGGCTGGGATGCCCTGACGCTGCTGGCGGTCATCGGGCGTGTCGTTCCCGGTATCGGCTTCGGGACGGCGGTGGTGCCGGTGCAAGCCAGACATCCTGTGGCCACCGCTGCGCAGGCCCTGACGGTGCAAGCGGCCATCGGAGGCCGCCTGACCCTGGGCATCGGCCTGTCGCACCAGATCGTCGTGGAGAACGTGTTCGGGACCGCATGGGACCGCCCCGCCCAGTACATGGAGGAGTACCTTCAGGTGCTGATGCCGCTCTTGGCAGGCGAGCAGGTCGGCTTCCAGGGTGAGCTGGTGCGGGCAACGACGTTCGGGCCGCTCGAGGTCCAGGGCGTGCCAGCGCCGCGGGTGCTGGTCGCCGCACTCGGGACGCGGATGCTGGGGATCGCCGGCCGCCAGGCAGCTGGAACGGTCACGTGGATGGTCGGACCCGCCACGCTTGCTGACCACATCGTGCCGACGATCACCGCCGCGGCGGTGACCGCGGGTCGGGGCTCGCCCGAGATCGTGGTGCACCTGCCGGTGTGTGTCACCGCGGACGTCGAAGCGGCGCGCGAGCGTGCTGCTCGGACGTTTGCCGTATACGGGACGCTGCCGTCGTACCGGGCGATGCTCGACCGGGAGCAGGCGGCCGGCCCGGCCGAGGTGTCCATGGTGGGCGACGAGGAGACGGTCGCGGCGGCGATCGCCGAACTGGCCGAAGCCGGCGCCACGGCGTTTGGCGCGGTCGCGTTCGGCACAGCAGCGGAACAGGAACGGACGCACGCGCTGATGGCAGCGTTGGCCGGCACCCGGTGAAGGTGCCCACTCGGCCCGGTTCGACAGCGCCGGACGTGCGTTCGGGCCGGAGGTGCGTTCACCAGGGGCTTCGGGTTCGGCCGGAATGCTGGCCGCTCGGAGAGCGTTGACCTGGGCATGGACCTCGGCTCGTTTGCGCTCACGTACGACTACCGGTGCCCGTTCGCCCGCAACGCGCATGAGCACGTAGTGGCTGGTCTGCGGGCCGGTGCACCATGGGACGTGCGGTTTGCTCCGTTCTCTCTCTCCCAGGCCCATGTCGAGGAGGGTGATGGTCCGGTGTGGGACGATCCGGCGCGTGCACCCGATCTGCTTGCCGTATCGGCCAGCCTGGTGGTGCGCGAGGAACGGGCGGATCGGTTCGTCGACGTCCACGGCGCCATGTTCGCCGCGCGCCACGACCTCGGCCGCGACCTCCGGGACCCGGCGGTCGTCCGGGACGTTCTGCGCGCGTGCGACGTCGACGGCGACGCAGTGCTGGCTGCCGTGCACGACGGGTGGCCTGCCGAGCTGTTTCGCAAGGAGCATGAGGCCATGGTGGCCGAGCACCAGGTCTTCGGGGTGCCGACGTTCGTGGTTGGGGATCAGGCTGCCTTCGTCCGTCTGATGAGCCGACCGGCAGGGGATGCCGATGTCGCTCGGGCGACGATCGATCGTGTTTTGGCCCTCGTCGGCGGGGTCCCGGAGCTCAACGAGTTGAAGCACACGACGGTCCCGCGCTGAGCCGCGTACGGCAGGCGACCTGCCGCCCATCTTCGGGATGGACAGGTGGTCTCCCACCCAGTCTGGGCCGTAGCCCGATGGGCAAGGACCCTGCGGATCGACGCAACGGCATGCGGCGTTTGCCGACGGAACGGCGAGCGGAAACAGCGGGGTCGGCGGGGGCGTCGGCCCGATCCTGCGGCAGTGGGAACCGGCAGCGGATCGTGGAGTCAGCTGCCGACGGCCAGTGGCACCGATCGGGTTGGCGGCTCGGCCGATCTGGCCGCGGCGGGCGTGTCGGTTTCGGCCATCTCGTCCATGCCGATGGGCCCCTCTGCCCGGCCGGCAAGGAATTGCTGCACAATGGCGTTGTCGCTGGTGGTCATCTCCTGCTTGGATCCGAAGGCGACCAGTCGGGACCGGAACAGCAGGCCCATGTAGTGGGCGGTACGCATGACCGATTCGATGTTGTGGGTGATCACGAAGAAGGTGGCGCCGGTCTCGCGCTGGGCAGTGTTGACCAGGTCGTCGAGGTAGGCGACTCGGACCGGGTCGAGTCCCGAGTCGGGCTCGTCGAACAGGATGATCTCGGGATCGAGCACCAGCGCACGGGCGAGCCCGGCGCGCTTGCGCATGCCTCCCGAGACTTCACCAGGGAGCTTGTGCAGGTGTGCCGCGAGTCCGACGAGCTCGGCTTTCTGCAGGACGACGGCTCGGATCTCACGTTCGGTCCTGCGGGTGTGCTCGCGCAGCGGGAAGGCGATGTTGTCGTACAGGGGCATGGAGCCGAAGAGGGCACCGTCCTGGAAGAGGACGCCGAACTTCCTGCGGATCCGGAAGACGTCGCGCTCCCGGACACCCACGATTGGCTCGCCGTCGACGAGGATCTGACCTGTTTCGGGGCGCAGCAACCCGATGACGACCTTCAGGAGCACCGATTTGCCGGTCCCCGACGGGCCGAGCACTGCCGTGGTCTTGCCTCGGGGGACGTCGAAGGTGATGTTCTGCAGGACGGTATGGCTGCCGAAACGCTTGGTGACGCCCCGGACGGAGATGATCGCATCGGTTGAGGCGTCCACATTCGGGGAACGTCCGTCCGGGTCGGGTCTTGCGCGCGGCGTGACCTGCGCATCGTCGGTCGGGGTTGTGACGTCGATTGGTGCGACCGAGGCGGGGTCGACGTACACGTTTTCGTGGGTGTGGGTGTGGGTGTGGGTGTGACGGGGTCGGCGCGCGCAGCGGCGCGAAGGCCGGCGTCGTGTGGAACCCGTCAGGGGTCAGCCCGAGATGGCGGGCGCAGCACCCGATGGGGACGGGTTCAGGACGGGCAACCCGAGGCCGATCCCGAGCTGGTCGAACCGCCCAACAGCCCAAAGGCGGTGGATCCTGTGGTGTCGACCGTCCCCACCACCGTGCACGACATGCCCGAGAGCGTCGAAGAGCCCGGCTCGGCGGACGATCCCGATGAGGTCACGGAACCTGAACCTGTGCCGCCCGATCCCGGGCTTCCCGTTCCCTGCAGGGCGGTGCCCACGGGTTCGAGCAGGTTGGCCGTGCCGCCGGCAGCGGTGGCGGTGCCGATGGTGGTGGTCAGCGGGCTTGCGGTGGAAAGTGCCCCGGACAGGCTGCTGCCCACGGACTGCACGGTGCTCCCGACGGTGCCCGTGACGCCCCCGAGCGCCGTGCTCACGTTTTCGATCGTCGATCCGAGCTGCTGCACCGTCGCGCCCAACCCACTCGTGCCGTGTGCCAGCGATCCGAAGGTGGATCCGAGGGCGCCGACCGTCGATGACAGCCCCTGCACGGTGCTTCCGATTGCGTTGACG
>JAKAYQ010000169.1 GCA_021826725.1 Actinomycetes bacterium | reverse complement strand
CCCACCGTCCGACGCAACCAACCAGTACCCCTTGCCGTCCGGCGTCGAGGCCATCCCCACCACGTCGGACACGTGCACCCCGGCAGCCGGCAACGACCCCTCGTAGGCCGCGTCGCCGAAGGCGAACACCCCACCGTCCGACGCAACCAACCAGTACCCCTTGCCGTCCGGCGTCGAGGCCATGGCGACTACCGGCTCGTTCAGGTGGGTGGAGCCCAAGGACCCGTAGAAGGTGGCGGCGCCGAAAGCGAACACCCCGCCATCGCTCGCCGCCAGCCGGTAGCCCTGGGCACCGGAGGCAGGCTTGGTGGACGGCGGCGGCGCCACCGGCGGCGTCCTCGGCGCCACGACGGCGAACACCGTCCCGGTCAGCTGGGCGATGGTCGGCGTCGACGAGGAGCTCAGCGTCGCGGTGAGGCACGCTGGCGGCCCGGCGCTATAGGCCGTCGGGGACACCGCCTCCCAGGACGAGCCGGTCCAGTACTGCAGGCTGGTGCCACCGTTCAAGTTGCAGTCGGTGACAGCCAGGCTGCTGAAGCTGCTGCCAGGAGCCACCGCGACGTCGAAGTACGCCCCGGCCGATGTGAAGGTCGGTGCCCCGGCTGGGTCCGACCCGTACTGCGACACGGTGAGCGACCCCTCACCGGTCCCGCTGGCGGTGGTGCCGCCGTCAGTGGCGGTGGCGGTCCCAGTCGGGCTGTCGGACGCGCCGCTGGCCGAGCTCGTCGCCCCCGGCGGGGGCGGGGGCGGCGCGGTTGGACCGGAGACGGGTGACGCCACCGGCGTCGAGAAGAACGTGACGGCCGCATGGCCCGACAGGCCGGGTACCGTAGCGCCGACGGCGGCCGGTTCAGGGCCGAAGGTGAGCGCGGCGCTCACGTCGACTGTCTCAGCGGCAGGCGACGACACGCCGAACGACGCCGTTCCTGCCCCGGCGCCCGTGGTGGCGAGGGCCACGACCCCTGATCCGGCCTCCGGCGCTGACGTGTACCGGACGCTGAGGTGAGCGGGGACCGCCGCTCCGGTCTCGTTGTGCAGGGTCGCTGTCAACGTGGCGGTCGTGCCGGACGCGACAGTCTGCGACGCCGGGGCGATCACCAGCCCTGCCAGCCAGGTGGCGGTGGTCACGGAGCCAGCCGTCGTGGTGCACCCTGCCGTGCTCGGACCGCCGGCACACCCCCACCAGTTGTCGTTGGCGAGCATTGGGGGTGTGTCGCTCGCAGTGTTCAGCTGTGCGACCCCGATGCTCGGAATGCCACTGCCGCCCACCGCTGTCGCAGGAGCGGTCAGGCTGTTGTCGATCACGCTGGCGCCGACCGCGTACCCGCTGTACGGCACCGGCACGCCTGACGCTGCCCAGCTGGCGGTGTTGTTCAGGTAGACAGGGTCCTCGCCGGCGTAGACGTCGTGGACGAACCCGCTGATGGCGTTGCCAACCACGGCGTTCTGGGCGCCGTCCCACACGAGCACGCCGTCCACCGGAACGCCCGCCACGGCCGAAGCCGGGGTGGGGCTGCCATCGTAGAACAGGGTCGACGCCTCGGTGGTGGTGCCGGTGATGGCGTTGTCGGTGACGGTGTTGCCGGTGCTCGGGGACGGGCTGCCAAGATAGCTCGGACCGATCTCGACGCCGGCGGACCCGGCGGAGATGACGTTGCCCGAGATGGTGCATCCACTGGCGCCGTGCAGGTCGACGCCGTTGTCGTCGGCGGTGAGCGAGTTGCCGGTGACGCTGCATGCGGCGCCAGCAGACTGGGCGTCGAGCCACACCGCGCCCACGCTCCACGGGGACTGGAAGTCGGTGATGGTGTTGCCCGTGACCGTGAGCCCGGCGAGCCCGCCGGCGGCGACGCCGAATTGGGCAACCTCCGCGGTTGTGGAGACCGTGTCACCGGTCAGGGTGTTCCCGGTGACAGTGGCGGTGAGGTCGCCCGGCGCCGACATCAGGTCGACAGCCACGTGGCCGGCATCGGTGGTGGCGGTGTTGCCACTCACGACGACCGCCGCGGAGCCAGCCGTGGCCTTCACCTCGATGCCGTGGACCGCCGCCTGGCCCATAGCGCCGGTCTGCTCGATGTGCTCAACGGTGTTCCCGATGATGCCGCCGCTGGTGTCGACGAAGGCGATGCCCTCGAGCTCGCCGCCCGCCGGCAAACCATCGAGCGATGCGCCACTCACGGTCAGGTCGGCAACGGTCACCTGGACGGGCGTGGAGGTGGCGGCGGCGACACCCGCGGCGGTGTCAGGCGACCCGGTCTGCACGCCGATGATGGCGGCGGTGTCGCCGGTGTTGTCGTCGAAGAAGAGGCCGGTGGAGCCCTCGGTGATGTTCTGCACGAGCGACGCCGGCTCGACGAGCGCGGGCGGGGATCCGGCGGCAGGGCCCTGCAGGGTGAGCGAGGTCATCGGCGACGACCCGCCGGGAGCGACGGTCACCTGCTCGGGGTAGGTGCCCGAGGCGATGTCGACCTGGACCGAGCCCGACAGGGTCTCGGCCACCTGGACCGCGTGCTGGATGGTCGCACACGGAGCTCCCACGGCCTGGCAGTCATTGGACCCGCCCGCGGCGGTGTCACTCCCGGTCGCCGCCACGTACAGGGTCGTGGCCGAGGATGGCGGCCCGGTAAACGCACTGATCACGGTGCCGGTGAGCGTGCTGGGGGTAGAGGTCGTGTCGTAGTTGAGCCGGAGCGCCTCGTTCGGGTTGGGGCAGCCCTGGGGGGTCGCGAGCGGCAGGGTGCCGCCGCTGGGCACCGGCCCGGTGGGCCCGGAGACCTCACCAGTCAGGGTGCCGGCCGACACCAGGGTGTAGGTGGTGCCCGTGGCGATGGTGGGACACACGGGTGTCGGCGACGTGGCCGGTGGCGTGGGCGCGGCGTCGTAGCCGCTGGCAACCTGCAGGCCGACCCCGCCGAGGTTCACCGTCCCGGTGGCGTCGAGCTGGGAGTAGTCGATGCCCGGCGCGGTGCCCGACTGGGCGATGGTGAGGTCGAGGACGCTGTGGGCGTCGAACGAGGCGTCGCCGGTGACGCTCAGCGATCCCGGGTCGCTGCTGCTGTTACCGACCATGACAGCTGCGCCTGCTGCCGAGAGCGGGCCGGTCGTGCCCGCGCCCATGAACGCGACGTCGCTCACTGTGACCGACGCTCCGCCGCTGTTCAGGTCGCCGCCGGTTGACGGGCCGCCGATGACCACGAACCCATTGCGGTACGCCGTGTTGCCGGTGTCGCCGGTCGTCGCTCCGGCGGCGGAGAAGGCGCCCGTCTGGATCGTGCCGCCCAAGTCGAGCATGCTCGTGTCGGAGAGCGTCACCTTGAGGGTGGGGGGTGCCGACCTTGGAGTGCCAGTGACCCCACCGGAGACCAACAAGTTCGTAGGCCCGGACAGCGCCCACGTCTGGTTGGCAGTCAGCTTGAGCGGCAGCCCCAGCACGTCCTCGGGGAACTGGCCCGACGCTCCGGTCGCTTGGATGCCGCTGCTGCCGATCTCGATGCCGATCCCCGTGCTGACCGCGGGCTGGACAATGTACGTGCCCGGGTGCTGAGCGAAGTCGAGGCCCGACGCGGCGATCCCTGAAACGTTGTCAGTGGAGGAGTAGCACACTGCCGCAGGCGGCGTTGCTGTGCATGCGGCAGTGCTGAGATCGGGAAACGTCAGCGTGCCTACGGAGCCCGAGGGCGCACTATCGCCGGCCCAGTTCGCCGCCTGCGACCAGTCGCCCGATGTCGTGCTTGCGCCCGCCCAGGTGTAGTTCGACACCGATGTTGTCGCTTCGGCGGGGGTCGCTGCCAACAGCACCGCTCCCGTGGCGCCGAGCCCGGTACATGCCAAGACGAACGCAGTGACCGCCGGCCTGCACACCTGCTTCCGCCAGGACCGGTCTCGATGCTCCACGCCAGCCAGGTGTGCAGCGTTCATCGGGTCCCTCCTCGTTCTCCCTGGGTGGCGACTGGCCCCGGCGTTTGCGTTCCATCCAGCCGACCGGCAGCCCGAAAGGGATGCGATCTGGGCGGTGGGGCCGGGGCCCTTGTGGCACCGCCCCATCAGCTCGGGCGATAAAGGGCACCGACCCAACGCCAGGACAATTTCACCCTGAGTGATCGTGCTCCATTGCCTGACGGTTGTCAACAGGAACCGCACCCGAGCGCGGCGGACGGTGGCACAGGACCAGCGCCACCGCCAAGCCCTGGGGCGCGGACCAGGTCGGTGCCCGACCTCCTGACCTCTCCCAGCGGGTCATCGTGTCCGGCGGTGGCCCTGCCGGCTATGGCAGCTCTGCCGAAGTCGGCGCGCCCGATCGGGCGCCCTGCTCGCCGGCGCACGACAGGCGCTTGCCGGCACGAGGAGGCCACACCGCCACGATCGACCGTGCCGATGGCGTCGAGCGGAACGAAGTCGGTACCGCACGCGGTGCCCGGCTCGGTGACGGTGAGATCGCGGACGCGGTGGTACCGGACCTGCCGCCGCACCTGAAGACCCGACACCGCACCCTGGGAGCCGCTTTCGCGAGCGGTCGGGTCCGAGACCGTCAGCAGGCGCCCGGCACAGCCATCGGCCGGCGTCAGCAGGCGCCCGGCACAGCCCGTCGGCCGGCGTCAGCAGGCATGGTCGTTGTCGTCGGGGTGCCCCGACCACTGGGTGACCGAGACGGTGCCGGCCGTGAACGACACCTGGCTGCAGTTCGACACGGCGCCGGACTGGGTCTTGGCCCCGGGTACCCAGTTGGGGATCGCGTAGAGCGTGTTCGCGAGCCCGTACAGGGTTGACGACGTCGTCCCACCGGTGATCTGGGTCCACTGCGCGGACGTCGAGTAGGCCCCGACCGTCGCGACCCCCGCACCCCCAAGTGATGCGACCATGCCCTGGAGGTCCGCGACGTTCATCTCCTGGCCGCTCGAGCCGGTCTGCCACGTGTTGCCGGTCTCGACGTCGAGCCACCACGGGTAGCTCGACGGTGTGGTCGGGACCCCGACAGCCTGCTGCTGCTCGTCGATCGCGCCAGCAGCGCTCGTCAGCCACGCTGCGTCCTGGGCGGCCTTGTCGTAGCCGTACTGCCAGGCACACGCTGGCGAGTTGTCGCCGACAGTGGTGGTACCGGTGCTTGTCGACACGGTCGTCGTCCCGCATGTCCCGTACGGGTCGTTGGTCGACGAGGTTGTCGGCCAGTCCGCGATCACGGTGCCGTTGTAGACGTCACCGGGATCCCCGGTGTTCACGTACAGCGAAGCCTTCGGCTGGGTCGTGCTGCCGGTCGAGGACGCGACCGCCCAGTACAGCTCGCTCTGGGTGTAGCTCGGGTACGACGAGGACGGTCCGACGCACGGGTTGAGGTCGTTGGCGAGCCCGCCGTTGACGCCGACGATGCCGAAGGCTGGCGCGCTCGGGAAGGTGCTGCCGCACTGCGGGTAGGAGATGTCGTTGCCTGTCGTGGTCGACGTGGACCCGCCGCCTCCCCCGCCATGGCTCGGCCTGGCGGCGAACGCCGGTGCGGCCGCCCCGGCGAGCAGTGCGACAGTGACGAACGCGTGCACTGCGACTCGGGTGGCTGATCTCCGCAGGATGTCGAACGTACCCATGGGTCGGGCCTCCTCGTTCCGGTGGCCATCATCGTATGCCCACCGACGGCGCCAGGCCGCATGGGCACCTGCCGGCGAGACAGCCATCCAGGTGGCCGCGCCACCCGGCAACGCAACAGCCCACGGCCCACGGCCCACGACTGCAGGCGCGAGCGTGCAGGCCGTGCTCGGTCTCACACGTCGACAGGCCGGCGCCCCTCGAGCGCCCGGCCGAGCGTCAGCTCGTCCGCGTACTCGAGGTCGCCACCGACCGGCAGGCCGCTGGCGATCCGGGTGACCGCCACACCAAGCGGGCCGAGGAGCCGCGCCACGTACATTGCGGTGGCCTCGCCCTCGAGGTTGGGGTTCGTGCACAAGATGACCTCGGTGACCTGCTCAGGCCCGATCCGGTCCAGCAGCTCGCGTACCTTGAGCTGGTCGGGCCCGATCCCCTCGAGCGGGTTGAGCGCGCCGTGCAACACGGCGTAGCGGCCGCGGAACTCTCGGGTCTTCTCCACGGCGACGATGTCTCGGGGGTCCTCCACCACGCACAGCACGCCGGGCTCGCGCCCCGGATCGTCGCAGATCGAGCAGAGGCCGCCCTCGGCGACGTTGAAGCACCGCGCGCACAGCGTGGTGCGCTCGGTCATGGTCACGATGGTGGCAGCCAGCCGGCGGGCGTCCTCCGGCGCCACCTTCAACAGGTGAAAGGCGATTCGCTGTGCGGATTTCGGCCCAATCCCCGGCAGGCGGCCGAGCTCGTCGATGAGCGCCTGCAGCGGCCCGGTGTACATCAGACCTCCTCCGCCCCGGGGAAGGCCTGCCGCAGGCGCTGCTCGGGGCTCACGCCGGCACCGGCCGGCGCTGTCTCGGTGCGCAGCACCTCGGGGTCGAGCAGTGCGTCGTCGTCGGTGTCGCTCAGATCGGGCTCGGCTGGCACAAGCCCACCCTGCTGCATCGTGGAGCGCGACGGATCAGCAGCCCCGGCGTCGCCCGGCAGGCCCGGACCCGTTCCGCCAGGGTCGTCGTCGACCACCAGGTGGAGCAGGACCCGAACCCCGAAGTGCGCCGACAAGACGTCCTCGACGTCTCGCCGCACCTCCTCGCAGTAGCTGCGGTGGGTCTCGTTGGGAAGGGCGAAGACCGCGGCGTCGCCGCCAGCGGCGACGAACCGGCCGACCCGGAACCGCGCCCGAGCCCGACCGGGCAGGGCGGCGAGGACATGGTCGCCCCAGGCCTGCACCAGGTCATCCCGGGTCGGCAGGGTGCCCCGGGCGGCCGAGCCCGCTTGACCCGTCGATCCAGCCGCCAAACCGGTCGAACCTGTGGAGCCACTGCCCGAACCCGTCGAGCCACCCGCCAACGAACCCGTGTCACGGCCCACCGAACCCGTCGAGCCACCCGCCGAACCGGTCGACCCGGTCGACCCGGTCGACCCAACCGAACCGGTCGAACCCGCATAACCACCAGTGCCGGCACCGACCTGACCGGCGGCGCCCCCCAGACCACCAGCGGAGGCGGCCACGCCGGCATCGTCTTGCCCAGGCGATCGTGGTGCACCACCACGCGGGCTGGTGACCCCGGCCGGTGAGCCACTTGCAGCGGGCTCGGTGCCCACGTCGGAGAGGAAC
>JAKAYQ010000168.1 GCA_021826725.1 Actinomycetes bacterium | reverse complement strand
GGGTGCGAGTGCGAAAGACGTCAGCCATCCGCCTCTTCATCTCCGGCCAGTGACCGCGGTCCATCTGCGCTGGTAGATCCGGTTCGCTGTCGAGGCCCAGTCCGCGAAGCAGCGCTGCGTAGAACTGGGGCTCGATGGCACCCACGGCCACATAGCCCCGGTCGGCCGTCTCGTACACCTCGTAGAACGGGGCACCGCTGTCGAGCAGGTTGGTGCCGCGCTCGACCTGCCACATTCCGGCCCCGATGAACGCATAGGTCATGGTCATGAGCGATGCCGACCCGTCGACCATGGCGGTATCGACGACCTGGCCGCGCCCCGACCGCGACGCCTCGAGCAACGCTGCGCACACGCCGAAAGCCATCAGCATGCCCCCGCCGCCGAAGTCTCCGACGAGGTTGAGCGGTGGAACCGGACGGTCACCGCTGCGTCCTATCGACCACAGCGCTCCGGATAGGGCGATGAAATCGATGTCGTGGCCGGCGCGTGGCGCCATGGGTCCTTCCTGGCCCCAGCCCGTCATCCGCCCATACACCAACGCCGGATTGCGCTCCCAGCACGCATCGGGACCGAGTCCAAGGCGCTCGGCCACGCCGGGGCGCCAACCTTCAACGACGGCATCGGCCGCGGCGACCAGGTCGAGCACCAGGGCGACCCCGTCGGCCTGCTTCAGATCGACGGCAACCGAGCGCCGGCTCCGGTTGAGCACATCCCACGACGACCCGCCACCGGAAACCGGTGCACCGCCGGCCCGATCGATACGGAGCACGTCCGCGCCGGCGTCGGCCAGGAGCATGCACGCATAGGGACCCGGCCCGATCCCGGCGAGCTCGACCACCCGGACACCCTGGAGCGGACCACTCATCGCCGACCTCCGGTCATCGCACACCTTCATCGGTGCTGCCATCCCCCGGTGCTGTCCCTCCGGCATCCCCCGGTGCTGTCCCTCCGGCATCCCCCGGTGCTGTCCCTCCCGGCGACTTGCCCCCGACGCGGGGGTCGGCTGAACGCGCTGTGGACACCACCGCATCGACCAACTCCGGCACGACCGCCAGCGGGATCTCGTGGCCCATGCCGGCGACAACGAGCAGCCGAGCACCCGGGATGGCGTCCGCCGTCGCCTGCCCGCCCGACAGTCCTATCAGCGGGTCGGAGGAACCGTGGACAACAAGGGTTGGTCTGCTGATTCCCCCGAGAGGCCCGGTTCGGTCGTCGGCCAGCAAGATCGCCATCATCTGTCGGGCTGCGCCCGCCGGGCGAAACGCCCGGTCATAGCGGACGGCGGCACGTGCCCGCACGCGATCGACGTCGGCAGGAAACCCAGGGGACCCGAGGACACGCTGGTTGGCCACCTGTCGCTCGATGTACTCCTCACGGCTTGTGGGCGCCTGCCCCAAGAGGACCTGCAGAGCTTCGGCGGTCGGCGGTCCCACCCCGGGAGCGCCGGTGGTCGACATCACCGAGCACAGGCTGAGCACCCGCCGCTCGTGGCGAATGGCCACGAGCTGAGCGATCATGCCCCCCATCGACACGCCCAGGATGTGCGCTCGGGCGATGTCGAGAGCATCCAATAGCTCCACAACGTCGCCGGCGAGGTCCTCAAGCCCGTACGCGATGGCAGACCGGTCACGCCGGCCTACAGCTTCCGGATCGAACCCGAACTTCTCGTCGCCGGCGGACGAAAGTCCTGCATCGCGGTTGTCGAATCGCAGGGTGGCGAGACCAGCGTCGCGAAGGGCCGTGAGCAGGCGCTCATCCCAGTCGACGAGCTGGCCCCCAAGCCCGTTGACCAGCACCATCACTGGTCCCGACGGATCGCCGACAAGCTCGTGGCACAGCTCGACCTTGCCGCCTCGGACGTGGACTGTCTCCTCGGTCACGCCCGGATGCTCCACCGCACCCGACCACCCGGTCAAGTCTCGGAGCCTGGCCGGGAGGAAACGCCAGCGGCCGCTCGCCGTCACAGCTCGCCGCGCGTGCCATGCTCGACGGCGATGTCTGCTGATCCGCTCCCGCCACCAAGCACCGGTACAGGCACCGTCCGGGCGTGGTGTCCCGGGCGCGTCACGCTCATCGGTGATCACACCGACTACGCCGAGGGCGTGGCCTTGCCCGTCGCCGTCGACCTGGGCACCGAGGTGACGCTCGAGTGCGACACCGCGGCACGGGCGGTATCGGTGGTGTCCGACGCCGCCGAAGGATCGGCCGACATCGACCTGGACGTCTCCCTGGACCCCACCGCGCTCCGATGCCGCCAACCCCCATGGACGCGCTACCTGGCCGCGCTGGTCGCCGTGGTGCGCCCACCGGTCGGCGGCCGTGCCAGCGTCCGCAGCACCCTGCCCGTCGGGGCCGGGCTGTCGTCGAGCGCGTCATTGTGCGTCGCGGCAGCGCTCGCGTTCGGCTTGGATGGCGACCCCATGACCATCGCCCGGACCTGCCAGCGGGCGGAACAGGCTGCCACCGGGGTGGACGTCGGCCTTCTCGACCCGTGGGCCCTCACCATCGCTGCGCCCGGCACCGCCACCCTGCTCGACTTCCGCACGCTCCTGGCCCGGCCGGTCCCCCTGCCGCCCGAAGCAGACATCGTCGTGGTCCACTCGGGCCAGCAGCGCTCGCTCGACCGCTCCGGCTACCAGGCCCGGCGGGCCGAATGCGATGCCGCCGCCTTCCGCCTCGGCCCGCTCGGGCATGTCGAGCCCGAGGCCGTGCTCGGCTTGCCCGACCCCGTCCTGCGCCGCCGGGCCCGCCATGTCGTCACCGAGTGCGACAGGGTCCGATGGTTCGTGGAGGCCATCGACCGCCACGATCTGCCCGAGGCCGGCCGGCTGATGCTCGCCAGCCACCGAAGCCTGGCCGAAGACTTCGAGGTGTCGACTCCCACGCTCGACGGACTCGTGGCCAGGTTGGCGCGGACACCTGGGGTTCACGGTGCACGTCTGACCGGCGCCGGGTTCGGTGGTTGCGTCGTCGCGCTCACCGAACCGGGTGCACTTGACCTAGGGACCCTGCGCGGACCGGCGTGGCGCGTCGTCGCATCCGGGGGCGCTCGCGTGCTTGGCACCGGCACCCCACGCTGAACTGGTACACCCGGCACCCCGGGCAGACCCGGCAGACCCGGCAGACCCGGCGGACCCGGCGGAACCGGCGGAACCGGCGGAACCGGCACACGTGAAGGTTCCGCTGTACCGGCGACACCGGCACCGCTCACAGAACCAACACACCCCGACCGGCAGGTTCCGCGAAACCGGCAGGCCTCGTGGAACGGATCGAGCCGCGAGCACCGCAGCCCGGCCCGGCGAGTTCAGATCTGCGCGAGCAGCTCGGCCCGTTTCGTCGCGTACTCCCTGTCGGTCACCAGCCCGCTTCGATGCAGGTCGCCGAGCATGGCGAGCCGGTCAGCCACGCTTCGGACACCGGCTCCGGACGGGTATGGTCCGGGAGCGGTCGGATTGCCGGACGAGGCACCCGGTCTCGGGGCTCGGGACCCTGCTGGGCTGGTGTCGACCGGCACGACAGTGTGCCCAGCCGGCGGGGTATCGCACCACGTTCCGGCAATCGCTTCCTCGGGCGCCCACGCTCCCCCCGGCGGCAGCGTGGCCCCGGGTACGAACAGGCCGATCGAATGCCGGTAGGCAGCGATCTGCTCAGTCACTATCCCCTGCAGGCGAGCTGGCCGACGAACGTGCGTCAGAACCGATGCTGGTCCAGCGCCCGTCTCCACATACAACCGGCCGGCACCCACGATCATGCCCAGCAGCGACTGCCGGTACACGAGGGCAGCGATGCGATCCAGGCGAATCTCCTCCCCCCGGCGCGACAGCACCCCGGACCGTTCCACGATCCGCAGGCTTGTCACCGCCAACGTGGAACTGGCCCATTGAGCAAGGCGGCCGGCCAACCACAGCGCGCAAACCACTCCCACAGCTCCAATCCCCTCGGCGACAGCCACGGGTGTGCCCGGAAGCGCGACAGCCAAGGCGATGAGCGCCACCGCTTCGACGAGCACGCTCACGAGCGGCCAGCCCAGTGCCGTCCAGTGTGGACGCGCTTCGTACACGACGTCCTCGCCGTCGGCCAGCACGCGCCGAGAGAGAGCCATTTGCGCAGGGTAGCGCCGTCGCCGGTCCCCGTCAGGGACACCCCGACCGACTTGCCCATGGGTGCCGGTGAGCCATCTTCACCGCGGGCGGGCGGGAACAGGAATGAGATCGCTCCATGTTCGTGGCGGACGGGCGTCCCACCAAGGTGGTGTGTGGCACAGCGGGCAACCCGAGCTGCGGCGAGCAACCGCTCCTGGCGGCTGCGATGTCACGCGCCGGATGATCCGATCGAACCCGTCTGGCCCAGCGAACCCCTCTGGCCCAGCGAACCCGTCTGGCTCAGCGGACCCAACGGGCCCGATCCGACGACGCTGGCGAACAACTGGGGGAGGAATCCAGCCAGATGGGCCATCTCAGTGGCACAGTGGTCGAGCATGGCGCAGCCGATCGCTCCGGGTACCCCAGGAGGGAAATAGAACCGGCTTCGCATCTCGCAGCCATAGACCGTCGAGCGGACATGGTGAACGAGGTGGCTGAGAACGGTTCCGGAGTTGCTGTCCCGCACCTCCCCCACGACAGTCGTCGAGTCGGTGGCGACATCACCGATCCGCCCTTCAGAACCGAGCCCGACGGCGGCGGGCTCGAGGAACGTGATCGCCAGTTGGACGAGGATGGGTCCGATGTATTCATCGACCCACGAGGTGTTCCCCACGTAGCGTTCCCGGTCAGACGCATCGGACACGGCCGAGAAGTCGAAACGCGGCTGAGCGAAGGCGTGCGCCTGAGGATGCCAGAGCTTGTACCGGTCGGTTCGAGCGATGTGCCAACCCATCCACCAGTCGAGCATGGCCGGTGTCGCTCCGGGGAACGGGGTCCAGACTGCGACGCACAGTGCGCCGTCCCCGCCGCGCGATAGGCCGGTCTCGACGGGCAGATAACCGGGCTCGATCAGATCGGCGACTCGGAGGAAGGTGGCACCGGGGCCGGCTGGAACCTCACCGACGGCGATCGCCCGGCGTTGGGCATCGGTCAGCTCCGGCACCGTCCACGTGAAGTGCCGGGCGTAGGGTTCGAGCGCCTCGTCCCGCCAGATCCCCAGGTGCACGCGGCGGCCGGGGTCGAGGATGGTCTCGGTCGGCCCGCTGCCAGCGGACGTGTCGGTCATTGCTCTCCTTGTTCTGAAGTTGCCAAGACTCTGCATGACATGTCGGTGGCGATGGGACGCCGGAGCACAAGCCCGAGCCCCCACAGCCCGCAAATGGCACCTCCGCTGTGCTGCGGGAAGAACCGCCTGGCGTTCATCGCCTTCACCATCCACGGGCGTTGGGATCCGGTGATGCGCCAGTGGGGATCGATGGCCAGCCACGACGTTGCCATGATGATCCGCGAGACCCTCGCGCGGAACCGGGGCGAGATCCGGCACCTCGACCTGGACATCGCCGCCGACGTAGTGCTCCACACGCTCTTCGCTCTGGCCGTGCAATCGATCATGTTCGACCAGACGGAGGTGACCGGGCACCCGATCGACCAGGTCAGATGGACGAACGAGGTGACCTCGATGCTCCTCGCCCATCTCCAGACCCCGCCAGACGAGCCGACCCACGGCGCACCACCGATCCAGCAGTTCCCCTGAGCACCGCCGGGTACCGACCATCCACCCGCACGCAGTCGGTTCACGTGCGCTGCCCGGGATGGACGTGTCGACTCGACTGTCGTGCGCGCTTGTGGGGAGGGGGACGTCTCGATGGCCGTGCGCTGCCGGGGGGAGGTTCCGTTGCCGACGATCGCTGGTCCTTGCTCTCATCGGCGCCATGCGGGGGTCCGCTCCACGAATGGTTCGGCTCGGATCTGGACCTTCCGAACCGGCAGGCTGGTTAACCAGCGCTCAGGCGAGCTTGGCGGCGATCGACCCGGCACCGCGCAGGACGATGCCGTCGGCCCCCGTAGCACTGTGCCGCCCGGTCGGGCGCTCGATCGCCTCGGCCACCAAGCCGTCGAGAAGGTCCCCGAACGCCACTGGCGGGTCGACCCACAGGTACCGGGCGAGCGATCCGGGCACCGTGTTGATCTCGTTGACCCACACGTCGCTGCCGTCACACAGGAAATCCACTCGAGCCACACCCCGGGTCCCGCACAGCCCTGCCACCGCGCCTGCCAAATCGCGTATGCGATCGGTGAGGGCGCCAACCAGCTTGGCTGGCAGCTCCCTCGGAGCACTCACCATGCCTTCGCCGCCGGCATACTTGTCGAGGTAACCGAGGATCTCGCCACCGGACGCACTGCGCAGCGGCCGCTCCACGGCGGACACGGCCAACTCGGGCCAGGTGCGAACGGCCACGTTGCAGTCGAACAGGTCGGGCCGGTACGGCTCGACCACCGCGCCACGGCGGAGGTGTGGGTTGGCCCGGAGCCGAGCCACGGCGGTGACCAGATCGGCGACCACGTCGATGCCGATGGACGATCCCCCGAACCGGGGCTTCACGATGTAGGGGCCCTCGAAACCCACCGACGTGGTGTGCGCGCCAAGGATGTGCCGCTGCAGGCAGGGAAGGCCGGCCGCGGCGACCACGCCGGAAAATGCCAGCTTGTCCATGCCCAACGCCGCGCCGGCCACGTCGGGCCCGGTGTAAGCAAGGCCAGCGAGATCGAGCGCGCCTTGCAAGGTGCCGTCCTCGCCGGGCGCCCCGTGGCAGCACACCACCACGACGTCGAGCGGCACCGCCCGCTGCCGGCCAAGGCGACCACCGGCGACGACGAAGCCACCTTCGTCGCCCACCACCAGACGCAATGGCTCTGCACCCCGAGGCACGCCCTGTACGAAATCTCCCGCCTCGAGATCGCCCGGCACCCGCTGCCACCCACCGGTCTTGGACCAGTACAGCGCCGTCACGTCCCGCCCGCGCCGCGCCAGCTCACGCACGGCCTGCAAGCCAGTGAGGACGCTCACGTCATGCTCGGGAGACGGGCCACCGAAAACGACGGCGATCCGGGCGTCGGCTGCGTTCACGATCAGGGCTCCCTCATGGTGGTCCGGCCGGCCCCTGCCGGCGACGGCACCACTGGTGGGCGCCGGGGGTTCTGGGGTTCTGGGGTTCTGGGGTTCTGGGGTTCTGGGGTTCTGGGGTTCTGGGGTTCTGGGGTTCTGGGGTTCTGGGG
>JAKAYQ010000167.1 GCA_021826725.1 Actinomycetes bacterium | reverse complement strand
CAACCCCATGTTCGAGGACGTCAGGGTCTTCCGCCGGGGCATCGGCGACGACAGCGAAGTCGTCGGCAAGGAGATGTACGAGCTCACCGATCGCGGCGGCCGGCCCCTTGCGCTGCGCCCGGAGGGCACCGCGTCGGTGGTGCGGTCCTTCGTGCAGCACCGCCCGCCGGTGCCCTACAAGGCGTGGTATGTCACGCCGGCGTTCCGCTACGAGCGCGCCGCGGCCGGGCGCTACCGGCAGCACCACCAGCTCGGGGTGGAGGCGCTCGGAACCGACGACCCCGACCTCGACGTGGAGGTGGTGACGCTGGCGGCGGGGTTCGTCGGCTCGCTCGGGCTCACCGCCGTCGAGCTGGCCGTCAACTCCATGGGCTGCGCGGACTGCAGGCCTGCGTACGTGGCGCTGCTGCTGGCCCACCTCGACGAGCACCGCCACGAGCTGTGCGACGAGCACCGCGGGCGGTACCGGGTCAACACGCTGCGGGTCCTCGACTGCAAGACCGACGCCTGCCGTGCCGCCACCGCGGACGCGCCCCGCCTGGTCGACCACCTCGACGAGGCGTGCGCTGCCCACTTCGCTCGTGTCCTCGACGGGCTGACCGCTGCCGGCCTGCCGCACCGGCTGGAGCCCCGGCTGGTGCGGGGCTTCGACTACTACACGCGGACCACGTTCGAGCTGGCGGCCACGGCGCTCGACGCCGCGCAGAACGCGGTGGGCGGCGGCGGCCGCTACAACGGCCTGGTGGAGCAGCTCGGCGGGCCGCCGACACCGGGGATCGGTTTCGGCATCGGTATCGAGCGGGTGCTTTTGGCATGCGACGCGGAAGGGGTGTTCGACCCCCAGGTCCCCGCTCCTCGGGCCTTCGTGGTCGACCTGACCGGCGGCACCGCGGCACGCGACCTGGTGGCGGAGCTGCGCCGCGCGGGGCTCGGGGCCGAACGGGCCTACGACGGCCGCTCACTCAAGGCGCAGCTCAAGCAGGCCGATCGCTCCGGCGCCCCGCTCGCCCTCATCGTGGGGCCCGACGAGGCCGCCGTTGGCGAGGTCACGGTGCGCTCGCTGCGCGGCAGCGGCGACCAGCGGCGGGTCCGGCGTGCCGACGTCGTGGGGGTCGTGGTTGGTGCTGGCGTGGGCGTAGGCGTTGACGACGACGAGGAGACGACACCATGAGCGACGCGACGACGGTGGCCGACGGGGTGGCCCCCGCCGCCACGGCGATGCGCACCCACCTGTGTGGCGAGCTGCGGGCGGTGCACGAGGGCGAGCGGGTCCGGGTGTGCGGCTGGGTGGCCCGGCGCCGCGAGCACGGCGAGCACCTCGCTTTCGTCGACCTGCGCGACCACACCGGGCTCGTCCAGTGCGTCGTCGACGGGTCCGTCGACGTCCGCACCGAGTGGGTGGTGGCCGTCGAGGGCACCGTCCGCGGGCGCCCGGCGGGGACGCACAACCCCGACCTTCCCACCGGTGAGGTGGAGCTCGGCGACTGCGCTGTCACCGTCCTCAACCGGGCCGAGCCGCCGCCGTTCCCGCTCGACGAGCGGGCCGACACCGACGAGGCCACCCGCCTGCGCTACCGCTACGTCGACATCCGGCGGGTCCGGATGCAGCGCAACCTCCGCTTGCGTGCCGCCATGGTGGCGGCCATGCGCCGGGCCATGGACGATCAGGGCTTCTGCGAGGTGGAGACGCCGCTGCTGTGGACGCCCACCCCCGAGGGGGCTCGCGAGTTCGCCGTGCCGTCGCGCCTGCACCACGGGGACTTCTACGTGCTGCCGCAGAGCCCGCAGATCGCCAAGCAGCTGCTGATGGTCGGCGGCGTGGACCGCTACTACCAGATCGCCCGGTGCCTGCGCGACGAGGACCTTCGTGCCGACCGGCAGTTCGAGTTCACCCAGCTCGACATCGAGATGTCGTTCGTGGAGCCGGCCGACGTCTACGCGGCGGTGTCGCGGGCCGTCACCGCCGCGCTGGCCGCGGCTGCCAGGGTGGATGGCGGCGGCGCACCACGGGCACGTGACGCGGGCAGCGCCGGCGCCGACCGGTCCGGTGCGGCGAACCGGCGGTCGGAGGTGCCCGCCGACGAGGCGTACCGGATGCTGGGCCAGATCACGGGGTCTTCGGACGATGTGCCGGACGATCTGGTGGTGACGTTGACCTGGCGCGAGGCCATGGACCGCTACGGGACGGACAAGCCGGACCTGCGTATCCCCCAGGCGCTCGTCGACCTGTCGGCGGTGTTCGCCGGCAGCGAGGTTCGCGCCTTCCAGGCGCCGGTGGTGAAGGGCCTGCGCCACCCCGGCGGCGCCTCGCTCGGTCGCAATCGGCTGGACGGGCTGGTGGACCAGGCCAAGCAGCTCGGGGCCAAGGGCCTGGCCTGGTTCAAGGTCGCCGGCAGCGTCGGCGACCTGCAGCTCGAGTCGCCGCTGGCCAAGTTCCTGTCCGACGCCGAGCGCGACGCCATGGTGGCAGCCGCCGGTGCTGCTCCCGGCGACCTCGTTGTCGCCGTCGCCGACGAGTGGCGCACGGCCTGCGAGGTGCTGGGGGCGCTGCGCCTGGACCTCGGCCGGATGCCGGTGTCCGAGGGCGGCCGGCGCCTGTGCTGGGTGACCGAGTTCCCGTTGTTCGACGGGATCGACGACGACGGCCGGCTTGCCGCCGCCCACCACCCGTTCACGATGCCGCACCCCGACGACCTCGACCTGCTCGGCAGCGACCCGCTGGCGGTCCGGTCGCTGGCCTACGACCTGGTGCTCAACGGCTGGGAGCTGGGCTCAGGATCGATCCGTGTGCACCGCGAGGACGTGCAGCGCCGGATCTTCGACGCCTTGGGCATCGCCGTGGAGGAGGCGGAGGCCCGGTTCGGCTTCCTCTTGGGCGCCTTCCGGTACGGCGCCCCGCCGCACGGGGGGTTCGCCGTGGGGGTCGACCGGCTGGTGGCGCTGGCGGCCGGCGAGGAGAACATCCGCGAGGTCATCGCCTTTCCGAAGACCCAGTCCGGCACCGATCCGATGACCGGGGCGCCGAAGCCGCTCGGACCCCGCCAGCTGCGGGAGCTGGGCCTGCCGCCGCGCCCGGTGGGCTAGGGACGCCGTCCATGGCACCGGGGACGGCGTGGTGAGCCTGTTCGACGCGGCGCTCCAGGCCCGCTTGCAGGCACGCGGCCCGCTGGCCAGCCGCCTGCGCCCCGCCACCCTCGGCGATGTCGTCGGCCAGGACCACCTGCTCGGTCCGCGTGGCGCCCTGCGGGCCCTGGTGGTATCGGGCCGGCTGACCTCGGTCATCCTGTGGGGCCCGGCCGGGACGGGAAAGACCACGATCTCGCGGCTGCTCGCCGACGCGGTGGGAGCGGCGTTCGAGTCGCTGAGCGCTGTGAGCGCCGGGGTGAAGGACGTCCGCGACGTGGCCGAACGGGCCCGCCAGCGGCTGGCCGAGCGTGGCGAGACGACGGTCCTGCTGCTCGACGAGGTCCATCGGTTCAACAAGGCACAGCAGGACGCCCTGCTCCCGAGCGTGGAGGACGGGGTGCTCACGCTTGTCGGCGCCACCACCGAGAACCCGTTCTTCGAGGTGAACGGGCCTCTGCTCAGCCGCTCCACCCTGTTCCGGCTGGAGCCGCTCGACGACCGGGCGCTGCGGGTGCTGCTCGGTCGCGGCCTGGCCGCCGAGGATGCCACCGTCGACGAGGACGCCGCCGCCGCGCTGGTCGACAGCGTCGACGGCGACGGGCGAGCCCTGCTCACCACCTTGGAGGTGGCGGTGGCCGTGGCCGGCGAGCGTCGCCACGTCCGGCTCGACGACGTCGAGCGGGCCCGCACGACCCGGGCGCTCACCTGGGGTCGCGACGACCACTACGACGTGGTCAGCGCCTTCATCAAGAGCATCCGGGGGAGTGACCCGGACGCCGGGCTCCACTGGCTGGCGCGCATGCTGGTGGCGGGGGAAGACCCCCGGTTCGTGGCACGGCGACTGGTGATCCTGGCCAGCGAGGACATCGGGATGGCTGATCCCACCAGCCTGCTGGTGGCCACGGCAGCGGCGCAGGCCGTCGAATTCGTGGGCCTGCCCGAAGCACAGCTCAACCTGGCGCACGCGGTGGTCCACCTGGCCGCCGCGCCCAAGTCGAACCGGGTCACCACCGCCATCGGGCGGGCGCTCGACGACGTCCGGTCCCGTCCCGCCGGCCCGGTCCCGCCGCACCTGCGCGACGCCCACTACGGCGGCGCCGGGCGCATCGGTCACGGGGTCGGGTACCGCTACCCGCACGACGACCCCCGCGGGTGGGTCGAGCAGCAATACCTTCCCGAGCACCTTGTTGGGGTGCGGTACTACGAACCATCCGACCACGGCCGCGAAGCAGACGTCAGTGGGCGCCTGCGGCGGTCGGCCCCGGAGGGTCCAGGAACTACAGGGACGTAGGTGCCGGGCGTGTGGCGGCACCAGGCAGCACGGTGCGGTGAGTACGCTGCGGCGATGACCCGGGAGCGATCGTCCTGCGGCAGCGCGCTCCGTCTCGCCCGCGTGCTGGCCGGCCATGGTGGGTCTCGAGCCGGCGGCACGGGCGGCAGGATCGGCAGCCGTAGCGGGGGGATCCGCCGCCGGGTCCTGCGGTCCGGCGCTCCGATCGTGGTGGCCGCGGCCGCCGTTGTCGCCAGCGCCGCCGCGTTGCCTACGGGAGCGGGCGCGGGGTTGGCAGGTGCGGGCCCGCCCGCGGCAGCGGCGACTCACGTGGCCGTCCCGGGGTCCTTCGGGCGGCTGGTCCGCAACGGGGGGAGCTATCCGGCACCGCCTGCAGGGACGCCCACCACCGGGACCGTGTCGCCGTCTTCGGTGCTGTCGATCGCCGTGGTCCTGTCGCTGCGGGATCCGGCGGCGGTCGCGGCGGCGGCTCGAGCTGTGGTGACACCGGGCAGCCCCACCTACCACCACTACCTGGCGCCCGGGCAGTTCGCGGCGCGCTACGGGCCGAGCCCGAGGACCGTCGCTGCTGTTGAGGCCTGGCTTCGCAGCCGTGGCCTGCACCCGCAGCAGACCATCGACGCGCTGGTGGTGCCGGTGCGGGCGCCGGCCGCCAGTATCGAGCACGCGTTCGGGCTGACGTTGCATACCGCCCGGCTCGCCACCGGCAGGCAGGTGCGGGTGCCCGACGCGCTCCCGCTGGTGCCGTCCCGGCTCGCCTCGGCCGTGGCCGGGATCGCCGGGCTCGACACCGTCTCAACCCCGGTGTCGCACCTGGCGCGCCCGTCGGTGGCGGCCGCGTTCGCTGGGGGTCAGAGCGGAGCGGCGAGGGTGGCGTCCCGCCCCAAGGCGGCAGCGGTGGCCCAGCCGGCGGCGGCGGTGGCCCAGCCACCACAGGCACATCTGGCCGGTGCATCCGCGTGCAGCGCAGCGCAGGACGCGACCGCCCCCGGCGGGTACACCCTCTCCCAGATCGCTTCCGCCTACCAGTTCTCGTCCTTGTACGCCCAGGGGCGGTTCGGGCAGGGCGTGACCATCGCCGCCGTGGAGCTCGAGCCGTTCCTGCCGTCGGACCTTGCCGCATTCGAGGCGTGCTATGGCGTCCGGACGCCGGTGTCCGTCGTGCCGGTCGACGGTGGTGCCGGGGTCGGGCCCGGCCAGGGTGAGGCCGCGCTCGACGTCGAGGTCCTGGCTGCCATGGCTCCCGACGCATCTGTGCTGGCCTACGAGGCTCCGAACGGCAGCGCCGGGACCGACGCCATCTACGCCACCATCGTCCAGCAGGACCGGGCCCAGGTGATCACCACCAGTTGGGGCCAGTGCGAGCCGCTGACGACCTCGGCGGATCTGGCGACCGAGACGGCTGCGTTCGAGCAGGCCACCCTGCAGGGCCAGACGGTGGTGGCAGCGGCAGGCGACTCCGGTTCCGAGGACTGCTACCAGTCCGGGTTGGTGAACGACAGCGCCCTCGCCGTCGACGACCCGGGGTCCCAACCGTGGGTGACGTCGGTCGGCGGCACGTCGCTCTCCGGGGTCGACCCGACCACGGGCGCTCCCGTGCAGACGGTGTGGAACGACTGCCAGGGAGACCTGTCGGCCACGGCACAGCCGACCGCCTGTGCCGCCAACCCGTACCTGCCGGGCGGGGCGGGTGGGGGTGGCCTGTCGAGCGTTTGGGCCATGCCCTTCTACCAGAGCGCAGCAGGGCTCGCCGCCGCGCTGCCGATGGACAGCGGTCGGTACTGCCCGGACGCCGCGGGAACGTTCGGCACGCCGCCGGGCGTATGCCGGGCGGTGCCCGACGTATCGGCCGACGCCGATCCCGCCACCGGCTACACCACGTACTACCAGGGGCAATGGGACATCGTCGGTGGGACGAGCGCGGCGGCGCCCCTGTGGGCGGCGCTGGCGGCATTGGCGGACAGCGGATGCTCGCTGGTGAACCAGGTGGGGGAGCTGAACACCAAGCTGTACCCGCTGGCGTCGGGGTCCTCAGGATCGAGCGTGCTCTCTCCCATCGTGTCGGGGAACAACGACCTGACCGGCACCAACGGCGGGCGGTGGGCCGCCGGACGCGGCTTCAACCTGGCCACGGGTTGGGGGACGCCGGTGGCCGATGCGCTCGTCGCCGCGTTGCAACCCCCGTCGGGATGCCCGGTGGTGTCCGGGCTGTCGGCCACCAGCGGCCTGGCGCGCGGTGGCTCGCCGGCGTCCGTGACCATCTCCGGCAGCGGATTGGCGGGCGCCACCGCGGTGCACTTCGGGGCGGCCACCGTGCCGTCGTCGGCGTTCACGGTGGGCGCCGGAGGTACCAGCATCGTCCTGGCGCCTCCCGCGGCGACGACGGGCACGGTCCCTGTCACGGTGACCACGCCGACGGGGACATCGGGGGCAACCGGGCTGGCGCTCTTCTCCTACATCGGCCCGGCGATCGCTGCTGTGTCGCCGTCTTCGGGGTCTGCAGCAGGCGGCACGGTTGTCACCATCACCGGATCGAACCTCGGCTCGCCAGGGTCTGGCCCCATTGTCCGGTTCGGTGGGGTGGCAGCGCCGGCGGTGACCGTGCTGTCCCCCACGACGCTCACCGCGGTGGCACCCCGGCACGTCCCGGGCGTCGTGACGGTCACGGTCACCGACGGGCAGGGCTCGAGCGGTCCTGGGACGGGGACCGCCTTCCGTTACCAGGGCGCAGGCTACGACCTGGTGGCGTCGGATGGTGGGGTGTTCGCGTTCGGTGACGCGGGGTTCTTCGGGTCGACGGGTGCGATGACGCTGTCGAAGCCGATCGTGGGGATGGCGGTGA
>JAKAYQ010000166.1 GCA_021826725.1 Actinomycetes bacterium | reverse complement strand
AGCTGCGAGCGACGGGTGAGCTCAGTCCGGCTGCAGCCCGGCGGGTGGCGGCACAACCGCTGCTCTGACGCCCCCGTACGATGGCCTTGGGCGAGCGTTCCTTCGACTTCGCGATGAGGAGGTTCCGCAGGAACGGAGCCTGGACCTGGCCGGGAACACTGCTGGCCAGCTCGCACCGGAACGTTGGCACCCTGCCATCCGGATCGCGCTCACACGTTGGCAAGCTCCCAGCCGAACCCGGGGTTCGCCACGGCAGCACCGGCAACCAGCGGTATCCGCCGGCTGGTGCCACCGACGTCCACTGCCAGGGTGCCGACCCGCTGACCACGGTGCACGCTCGAGCCCAGATGCCTCACCGACACCTCTCCCTCCACGCGCATCCCGGGCCAGCCCTCAGCGGTCACCGGGCGGGCAGCCACAACCGGGGCCGAGCCACCCCACGGGGTGGTCACTTCGGCGACCTGCTGGCCAGCCGCCACGATCTGCCGGAGTTGGAGCTGGGGGCCCAGCGCACCTGCCAGAGCGACCGAGGCGTTCAGCGCACTCTGGAGGATCGGCACGGATTGCTGGCCCAGCACTGCGCCGATGACGTGCACGGTCGTCCCGCCGGCTGAGGCGGAGGCCGACGCCGCCGGAGGGGCGCTCCCGCCAGCCCGGACAGTGGCGTCGAACAGGAAGCAACCGCCGGCCTGGCCGTCGGACCCGGTCTTCACCCCGACAAACCCGTGATGGCCGAGCTCGTAGTCGTAGTTGTAGACGGTTCCGGCCACAGGCAGGGTCACCGACGCCATGGCCACGATGCTGGCCAACACCGGGTTGGCCTCGGCAACCTCGCCAAGTCGCACCAGATCGCTCGCCGTGCTCACCGAGGCGGGGTCGAGACCGCTCGGACCGGCGAAATGCGTATGGCGAAGCCCCATCCCCGACGCCCGGGCGTTCATCGCAGCAACGAACGCCGCAACCGAGCCGCGATCCCAGACAGCGAGCACCTGGGCCATGTTGTTCCCCGAGGGCACCAAGAGCGCCTCCAACGCCTGCAGCTCGGTGATCTGCTCACCAGCAACAACGGCGACCACCGACTGCTGGCTGGCCAGGTCGGCCCGGTACTGGGCGACATCGGCAGCGGTGATGCCGATCGTCGGCCCGCTCTGCCCGGCGGCGAGCGGGTGGTCGTGCACAACCACCAGCGCGGTCATGACCTTGGTGATGCTGGCGATCGGCACTGCCGCGCCGCTGCCGGCACTGCCGACCATGCCGCTCCCTTCGACCGCCAGCGCCGCCGACCCCTGGGTGGGCCAGGGAAGGGAGACCGGGGTGCCGCTGGTCACAAAGGTCGTCCGGGTCGCCCGAATGGTGGCTGCCGGTGCCGGCCTGAGGAACTGCACCGCGGCGAACACCGCGGCGCAGACCACCACGAGCACCACCGCCCGTGCCGACAGCACACCGCCCGTGCCGACCCGCCTTCCACCGTACGGGCCCCGCCCCCGGAGCGGGTGGCTGTGGCGGCCGTAGCCCGGCGCTGCCAATCCGGCCAGCCCCGACAGCGCAGACCCCTGTTTCCGGCGGCTCACCGCAGTGCCCTGGTCGCAGCCCGGCGGCGGTCTGCCACGACGCGCCTGGGGCTGCGCCAGCCAGCCACACTCCGTCCAGTGCCCCGGCTGCCCGGCACCGACACGGAGGGCGCCGACGAGCGGGCACCTGGCGCCCGAGCGCGACCTGCCATCAGCGATTCGTTCCCGGCGGTCACGTCCGGGTTCCTGGACACCCAGTGCGTGCTCACCGGGATGACACCTCCTGCTCGTCGCGCCGATGGCCACGGTCATCGCCGAACGACCACACCATCTCGGCTCGCATGCTGGCACCACCGGCGGCCGAACGGTCGTCGCCCCCTGAAGGGGACGGTCATCGCTCCCGCAGCAGCTGGCGACCCGACCCATGCGGAGCCGGCAACACCGGAGGAGCCGGCAACACCGGAGGAGCCGGCAACACCGGAGGAGCCGGCAACACCGGAGGAGCCGGCAACACCGGAGGAGCCGGCAACACCGGAGGAGCCGGAGGAGCCGGAGGAGCCGGAGGAGCCGGAGGGCACAAAAGTAGCGACTGGGCGAGCGGTGTCTTTGGAACTTGAGGACAAGACATCCGGCCGATGTCGCCTGAAGCCACGTCCTTCAGTGCCGGTGTCAACGTTGGCTCTGGACCGGCTGTGCCACACCATGCAGTTGCCGGCCCACCCGGCAGCGCAAGCCGTCCCCGCAACGCAAGCCCACCTGGCGGCAGCCGGCGACGGCGGGACGCCAGCAGTGCCAGCACCATCGGGGCGAAACACACGAGTCCCGCCACCAGCCATTGCCAAGTATCCAAGTGAGCAACACCCCGGACGTGCTGCAGTCCTGCCATCGACACGACCAGCGTCGCCTGGTGGCCGGGCTGCACCACTACCTGGGAGCTTGCCGGACCACCGATAGCAATGGGAAGGACACCAGTGTCGAACAACCACAACCGGGCCCGCCCTGCGGCGGCCGTCACGGTCACAACCTGCCAGTTGACGAACGGGTGGAAGCGCACGCTGACGGCAAGCAGAGCGGCGGACAGCGCATCGAGCAGGATCCACCGGCGCAGACGCGGCCACATTCCACCTGTCAGTGCCGCCATCACAATTGCCGCGGCCAGTACGGCCCCTGAGCGGGCGATCCAACCGACAGCTGGAACGACGACCACCACACGACCGACGACCGCATCGGCGGGAACCGCCCACGGGTCTGGGTTCGGGTCGTTGTCCCCCTTGGTCCGATAGATGAGGGCCTGGCCCGCAAGCCCACGACCGACGGCAACGACCCGGTGCAGATAGGTGTGCGCATCCCCCGGTGGCCGGAACAGGATCACCTGGCCGACGTGCGCAGGCCGAGACAGCGGGGCGGTGACCACCAGCGCACCCACCGGCAGTGCCGGGCTCATCGACGGCGTGCCGACTGTGGTGATCCGCCAGCCCTGCACTGCAAGCACGGCCACCAGAGCCACCGTGGCACCGGCCAGGACGACAGCCAGGGCGATACCGGCGCCGGCCAGCCGGTGTGCCAACCGCGGACGACGCCTGAGCGACTTCGAACCACCCGCGGCACCCAAGCCAGTCGCAACCCCGTTCCGACGAGCATCAGCAACCCCAGGACCAGCCCCAGCAACCCCAGGACCAGCCCCAGCAACCCCAGGACCAGCCCCAGCCCCGTTCCGGTGGGTGGGGCTGTCTTCGCGGGTAGCCGTGCCCCCGGGTCCATGCGCCGCGCGACGAGTCGGCGCGATCAGAGGTCGCTCCAGCTTCCAGGGGCGGCGACCGACGCCGTCCATGTACCCGCTTGCACCCCGACGTCGACGTCAACCGCCAACTGGACCCCGGCGTACGAGGCCGGCAAGCCCTGCGCGTCGACCAGGGTGACGACGAACGAAGCGGCGGCCGCGGCGGGCAGCACCGTAGTCCCGAACGCTGGTGCGGTGAGCAGGTCCTGGAGAACGATGCCAGTGGTTGCCGACGGGCACGCCACACCGGTCGGCTCGGCCGGGGCGATGCAGGTCGTGGTGGCACCCACGGTGGCAGCGACGGTAACCAGCACGCCCTGGCACGGTGTCGTGAGCTCGGTTTGCAGGGTCCAGTCCGCCAACGGCGCGTCGGCGGAAACAGCGGCGGCGTAGGCAGCGAAGGTCGAAGCGGCAGCCAGCCCGGCGATCTGGGTGGCGCTCAGCGCGGTGGGGAGCACCGCCACCCCCGCCAACGACCCGGTGAAGGTCGACACCCCGTTGGTGAGCGCCGGTGCGTTGGCCCAGCTGACCAGTCTGGCCGCACCGACGGACCACCACCCGGAGTACGCCTGCGCGCTGGTCGCTGCCGTATCGACCGCCTGGAGAGACCCGTCGACGTACAGCGACAGGCCCGACGACCCGAGCGTCGCCGTTACCAGGTGCCAGGCGCCGTTGGTCACCGCGGTGGTGCCGACGGCCTCCTGGACCGATCCCGGGTACACGCCGGCCACCACCGCGCCGCTACCGTCGATCCACAGCAGGCGGTCCCAGCTGCTCGCCGAGGTCGGGGACGCCGCATTGGAGAACCCCAGGATCCCCCCGCCCTGCCCCGGAGCCGAGCGCACCCACGCCACCATGGTGAACTGCTGTGGACCGCTCACCGCCGGGAAGCCAACGTCGGGTGCGCCGGTCTGGACGTACGCGGTGCCACCGGGAAAGCTCGTCGTGCCGCCACCGAGCGGTCCGCCCGACGCCGCTGTCGTGACGGCGCCGACGGCGGCACCGCTGTCCCCGGCGCTCGAGCTGTCGAGGTAAAGCCCGCTGGCAAGGCCTGCTCCCGACGTGACCGGCGTTGGAGCAGCGTCCTGCAGCGGCCACCATTCGACCGGGGTGGCGCCGGCAACCGAGGCGGCGTAGGCGGCAAACGAGGTCGAGCCCGCCAGCATGGTGATCTGGGTGGCGCTCAGCGCGGTGGAGAGCACCGCCACCCCGGCCAGCGATCCCGTGAAGATCGACACCCCGCCGGTGAGCGCCGGAGCGTTAGCCCAGCCAACCAGCTTGGCCGCGCCGACAGACCACCATCCCGGGTACGCCTGCGCGCTTGTGGCGGCCGTATCGACCGCCTGGAGCTTCCCGTCGACGTACAACGACAGGCCCGACGACCCGAGCGTTACCGCCACCAAGTGCCATGCGCCGTTGGTCACCGCGGTGGTGCCGACGGCCTCCTGGACCGATCCCGGGTACACGCCGGCCACCACCGCTCCGGTCCCGTCGATCCAAAGATGCCGGTCGTAGCTTGTCGCCGAGGCAGGCGACGTCGCATTGGAGAACGACACGATCCCCCCACCTTGCCCCGGTCCCGCCCGCACCCACGCCAGCAGCGTGAGCTGCTGCAGTCCGGCAGCCGCCGGGCCGTTCGCACCCACAAACCCCGACCCGCCCGAGAACAGCAGGGAACGGCCGCCGATCGGTCCGGACCCGCCAAACCCTGCTGGAGAAAGTCCGCCGTGGACAACAGCGGTCGTCGCAGCCGATCCGCTGCTCGCCACCGTTGCCACACCGCAGGCGGTCAGCCCCACCGACGTGCCCACCGGGAGCGAACCCGTGTTCGTCACCGTCGACGACGCCGTCGACGGTGACGAGCCGTTCAGGGCGGGCAGAAGGTCGACGCTCGGCGAGCATGTCGCTGTCGGACCGGTCGGTCCTGCAGCGCTGCATGCACCGTCTACCGTCTCGGCCACCACCCCTGATCCAGATGCCCCCGGCCCGCCGGATGCCGCGTCGAATCCCCCCAACGCGGAAGGGAGCGTCGCTGCGGCCGCGAGGATGACGGCCACACCGGCGACGAGCGCCACCGTTCCGGGCCTGGCCACTGGAGCTTTCCGCCGCCAGCATTGGCGCCGGTCCGTCATGGCAGCTCGCCCCTGCCCCGCGCTCCGACCCTCCCCTCCCGACTACTGGTTGAGCGTCCAGGTGAGCGGCACGGTCGCCAGCAGGCCCTGGTCGGCATTGGTGGCCGAGCTGTCGAGCCCGACGACGACGGTGTACGTAGCCTGGCCACCCGCGGCCAACCCGGGGAGCGTCTCCGACACCAGCCCGGCCAGGGTCCCAGCCGCCGACGGCGCCGGGCACGGGCTGGTGGAAGCCGTCGGGAACACGCATGCTGTGGTCGTACCGGTGTCATTCTCGATGGTGACGTCCAGCTTGCCGCAGAAGCCGGCCGCGTCGGTCCCGAAGTAGGTGTTGGACAAGCCCCCCGGCGACGTGTTGTCGGTCGCGGTGCAGGTCCCTGGGGTCAGCGACAGCACGCTTCCAGCCAGGCTCCCCGGGTTCTTCAGGACGACGGTTGCCGAAGCTGTGGTGCCGCCAGGCTCCAGGTTGGTGCTGGCGAACAGGCTCGCCGGGCACGTGGCGTTGTCGTTGGTCGAGATGGCTGCCGACGCTGTCGTACCCGTCCCGGTGGAGAGGCAGACCGTGGAACCGACCCCCTCCTGCAGGAGGAGCGTCCCGGACCCGGCGACGTTGGCATTGTCGGTCACCGCCGCGCTGAACCCCCCGAGCGAGATGCTCGTAGCTGTTGCCGCCAACGTTCCCGTGGCAACCAGTGCCACCACGAGCTTCCCCCAGCGCCACTCCCTGGATACTCGCCACACACGGTCCGCGAGATGTAGTCCCCGCCCGCCCGGCCCTCCTGTTGCCCCCACGACACGCCTCCGTGCTCGAACCGGACGGCTCCCCAGCCGCCACAGTCCATTCCGTCGACCCCGCAACAGGCAACCTTTACACACTCACTTGGCGTGGCGATCGGAGCTTGAATCCACCTCTAATCCCTGCCTGCGCTGTGGTCATTTCACACGTTCAGCCCACCGCTATCCGCACGGGATGGAAACGATAGTTGCAATCCTTTCGCACTGTTCGCCGTTTTCCCCGGTCCTGTACCGGTGGATCCGAGTGACACGCATTGCCGACCATTCACACCCCAGAGACACCAGACCATTCACACCCCAGAGACTCCAGACCATTCACACCCCAGAGACACCTGACCAGCCACACCCCGGAGACACCTGACCAGCCACACCCCGGTGATGGCATTTCCCTGTGCCGAATGCTGGCGCGACGAAGGGGTGGGCGGCCGCCGCAGCGACTACCCACCCCCTCACCGCTACTACCGCTCCGGCGCTCCGGTCCTGCGAGCGACGTGCTCGAGCGTCGTCGGCCCGATCAGAGACTGGTCGGGTTGGTGGTGCAGCTGTTCACCGGCGTCGCGCCCGACAGTCGCTGCCCGATGAACGTCATGACATTTGATTCAGCCTCGAAGTCCGACAAGAGGTGCTCACCCGAGTACGTCGCCGACTGGATCACCGTACCGGTGGCGCACATGTTGGCGTAGGTGGAGTCCTCGACCGTGGTGGGGATGATCTCGTCGATGACCCCCCGGTACATGTAGGTCGGCACCGGGATGTGCGCCCCGGCGAGGCCCGGGCTGTTCGCCTGCAGCGTCGGCGTCCAGTTCCCCTGCGCCAGCAGCTGCTGGATGGTGAGCCCTCCCACGGTGTAGGTGCTGATGTTCTGGAAGGAGAACGACGTCATCTGGCTCACGATGCACTCGGTCTCGAGCGTCGCCATGGCCTTCAGGCCCGCCGCGTTGATGAGCGAGCTGTACGGAAGGCTCGGGTACGCGCTGTGGAACCCGACGATGGCGTCGCCGAGGAAGGCGGAGCCGAGCGAGCCGTTCAGGGCGATCCCGACC
>JAKAYQ010000165.1 GCA_021826725.1 Actinomycetes bacterium | reverse complement strand
GACCGAATCCCATGGCGCCATGCGTGCCGGTCGCCGAAGCGTAGAACCCGTCGACGATGGCCGTGTACCCCTGCAGCGACCAGCCGCCGACGACCAGGTTCTGGTCGGGGGCGCCCGCAGCATGGACGGCGCCACCCTGGATGAGCGCCGGGTCGTAGACGGCGAACCGCCCCGGGATCCCCAGCGTGGCGACGGGGACCACCGCCGTCGGCTGGGGGTCCGCCGCGCCCTCCACCCGGGCGAGGGGGGCCGGTGCCGGGCCGGAGCTGGGCGCCACCTGCAGGAGGGAGAAGACGGCGAAGAACAGGATGTCGGCGGCGACGAACGCGCCCAGAGCGACCCTGCGGTGCGGTGCCGTCCACCGGTGGCCGGCAAGCACCAGGCCCGCGGCCGCGCCACCGAGGACGATGGTGGGGACGAACCAGGGTCGGATCCCGCCGTCCTGGGCGGCGGCGCTGGCGGACACGCCGAGCCAGCCGAGCATGCCCGCTCCCCAGGCGATCGACACGATCGCGCTGGCCATCGCGCCCACCGCCGGGAGCGCCCCGAGCAGCTGCTCGCGCCGGGTGCTGATCCGGGCAGTGTCCACCAGGCGGGCACGACCCAGCCAGCTGTCGGCCCAGAACGCCAGGAGCACCGCCGCCGCCAGGTCGACCACCATGATGTTGCGGCTCTGCAGCCGCTGGGACCCGAACAGCGGCACGTGGACGAGCAGGTGCCAGGCGGGGGTGCTCCCTCCGAGGGCGAGGACGATCCCGACGGCGGCGACGATGTGCCACACCACGAATTCGGGGAGCGGGCGGCGGCGGCGGAGCTGCGCCAGCAGTGCGAAGGCAGCGACCCAGGGCAGCAGGCCCACGTACCCCGTGACCTCGGTCAGGTTGTAGGCGGCCACGAACGGCGGCGCACCGAAGGACCCCGAGCCGCCCAGCAGGTTGGGCTGCAGCAGCAGCAGCAGCCAGCGCAAGGGCAGCGACCCGCTGGTGAAGAGGGCGGCGCTGTTGCCGGCCCGCTGCGAGGCGCTCACCGCGTGGAGCCCGGGCAGCAGCTGCACCGCGGCGAGCGCGGCGGCAAGGCAGCCGGCGCCCACCAGCCACCCCAGGAGCGAAAGCCGGTACGGCGCGGCCCGGACCAGCCGCCAGAGCGCGTACACCCCGGACACCACCACGGCCACGTCAATGGCGCGCGGCTCGCCCGCCAGGATCGTCATCGCTGCTGCCACAGCCAACAGCGCTCCCCAGCGCGCTCGCGACGCCGCCCGCCCGGGCCCCGACAGCCGGAGGATGGCGAGCAGCTGCAGCGGCACCCAGGCGACACCCGCGACCAGACCGAAGTGCACCACCTGTGCGTCCATGGCGCCGGCGAAGACGAACGACACCGAACCCAGCGCGGCGGGGAACGCGCGCAGTCGGTTGGCCCGCAGGAAGGCGAAGAGCCCCAGCCCGGCCACCCACCACACGAGCACCAGGTTGACGGCCCACGCCGCCGTCCCCGGCATGATGGCGAACAGCCAAGTGAACGGGTATGCCGCGCCGGCGTTCCAGCCAGCCAGCAGCTGCGAGCCGCTCCAGATGGGCAGGGCCAGCACAGGTAGGTGCCCGGCCCGAAGCTCGTTGCCGACCAGGACCCGAAGCGGGAAGTTCTGGGCGCTGTCGTCGCCCAGGAGCACCGGGTGGCCCAGCGCGGCGGGGACCACGAAGGCGAGCACGGGGACGACCAACAGCACCGCCAGCGCGACGACATCGCCCCGCCCCAGCCGGGCGATCACGGCACGTCGGCGGTCTCCGCCCGGTCGGGCCGAGGCTGGGACCATGGCCACGGGCGAAGTCGTCACGGCTTCACATGCTTCCAGCTTTGGCCGGCCGGGCGCCCGTCGCGGCCACCCAGGACGATCGGCGCCTCGACGTGCTGGTTCAGCGAACCGGCCGCATCTGCCGCCGCACCGGGCGGGCCCCGGCGGCATGCGGCAGCGGACGCGCGCCGACCATGGCCCCGACCGGGATGTTGACGGCGATCACCGTGCCCCGCAGCCACGGCACCGTCGCCCGGAAGATGCCCGTGGCGAAGGCTGTGTGCCGCACCCCACCGGTGCGCACCAGGACAAGGCCACCCACAGCGGTCACCCGGGCAGCCAATTCGGCGACGCTGCCAGCCGACGCCAGCCCACCCTGCCGGCCCCCGAGCACAGCGTCGGCGGCTGCCGCGTCGTCAGCGGGTGCAGGCACGTCGCAAGTCGCTGCCGGCGCATCTCCAGTCGCTGCCGACGCATCTCCGGTGGCTGCCGGCGCATCTCCGGTGGCTGCCGGCGCATCGCCGAAGCGTGCATGGGTGGCGGCCGCAGCAGAACGGTCCCCGGTCGAAGCCGTGACCGCCCCGTCCCCGCTCGACCCAGCACCCCCGGGCTCCCCGGGCTCCCCGACACCACCCGCATCCTGGGCACCAGGCGCCCCGACACCACTGCTCGGTCCAGAGGCGACCTCGCCGGCAGCGGTCGCTTCCCCGAATCTCGCCGTGAGACCGGCCAGCAACCCGATCCCGGCGTCGCCCACCGCGACCTCGATGCAGGGTCCGCCAGCACCGCCCCCGACGATCCCGGCGGCGACATATGCGTCGAACGTCTCCGCATGCGCACGGCGGTTGTCCCCGAGCGAGCGGAGCACGGCGACGGCCAGCTCGATCCGGTCCGGCCGGGCATGACCGGCCAGGTTCGCCCGCATGGCCTCGACCGCCGCGTCCTCCTCGTGTTGGTCGTGGACCGCGTACAGCGCCAATGCCAGGCGCCCGCCTGCTCCCGGCCCCCGCCGCCCGGGACCAGAGCCGTGTCCAGACGCACCAGAGCCGTGACCCGCGGTCACCCGGCCAGCCGTGTCGACGCCACGCGCATCCGTGCCACCTGGGCTGCACACTGCGTGGCCAGCGGCGTGATCGGCAGCAGCCACGCCGACCGGAGCATCCCCCTCGCCCGTAACGGGAGGTCCGTCGGCACCGGCCGGAGCATCCCCCTCGCCCGCAACGGGAGGTCCGTCGATACCGGCCGGAGCATCCCCCTCGCCCGTGACGGGAGGTCCGTCGGTACCGGCCGGAGCATCCCCCTCGCCCGCAACAAGAGGTCCGTCGGTACCGGCCGGAGCATCCCCCTCGCCCGCAACAAGAGGTCCGTCGGTACCGGCCGGAGCACCCCCCTCGCCCGCAACGGGAGGTCCGTCGGTACCGACCGTCGTGGCGGCGACTGCGCTCGTCGCTCCGTCGGATCCCGGTCCGGCGTGGACCTCCTGCTCGAGCCCGGGCAGCTGACCTTCCACCGGGCAGAGGAACTCGTGCACCACCAGGCCCAAGCCGGCGTCGACCACCTCGAGCGCCGCCAGCGAACTGAGCGGAGCCGCAACCACCGTCGGCGTGAGGAGCCGGTCGTTGTGCGCGACGAGGCAGGCCATGCCGACCAGGCCATAGGGCGTGACGGCGCGTAGCGCCCGAAGGTCGAGGACGGGGGGCTCTCCGTCGGCGGAGACGAGACCACGATCGAAATTGCTGGTGTCGGCGATCGCATGCCGCCACCCCACAGGCATGTGCACGGCCCCGAGCGTAGGCGCCGGAAAGCCTTGGCGTGGAAGCCTCGTCGCGCACCCCCGCACGACCCACCCCACACGTACGCCACCCCACACGACCCGCCTGACGCGTGCTGCGCACCCGGCAGCCCCCGGCCGGCCGGTCGCAGTACGGTGCACCTGTGGCACCATCGTCGGCCGGCCCCGCTGACGACGCACGCTCGTTGGCAGGCGAGCCGCCGGACCAGGTCGACGCCGTGGTCATCGGAGCAGGGCACAACGGCCTGGTGGCCGCCAACCTCCTGGCGGATGCCGGGTGGTCGGTGGTCGTGCTCGAAGCGGCCGCCAGCCCCGGGGGCGCCACCCGCAGCGCCGAGCTCACGGTACCGGGGTTCGTCCACGACGTCGGCAGCGGCTTCTACCCGCTGGCGGCGGTGTCGCCCGCCATCCGCCGGCTCGGCCTCGATCGCCACGGCCTCCGCTGGCGCCACGCCCCGCTTCCCCTGGCGCATGTTCGGTCAGGTGGTTCGACACCGGGTCCCGATCCGGGTCTCGCACCGGCGATCTTGCCGGACGTCGACGCCACGGCCACCCGCTTGGACATGGAGACGGTGGGCGATGGAGCAGCCTGGTCCGCGCTCATGGCCGAGTGGGCCGCCGTCGAGCCAGCGCTGCTCCGCCTGCTGTTCGCCCCGCTGCCGGCCGTGGTACCGGCCCTGCGGCTGTTGGCCCGGACCGGTCCCCGCAAGGCGGCGCGCCTGGCCCGGACCATGCTGCTCCCGGTGCGGCGGCTGGCCGAGGAGCGCTTTGCCGGCGAGGGCGCCGGCCTGCTCCTGGCCGGCAGCGCGCTGCACGCCGACCTCGGTCCAGAGCAGTCCGCAAGCGCGGCGTTCGGCTGGCTCCTGTGCGCGCTGGCTCAGCGGGTCGGCTTTCCGGTCGCAGAGGGTGGCGCGGGGCGCATCGCCGATGCCCTGGTCGACCGCCTGGCCGCCCGGGGCGGCACGGTGTGCTGCGGGCAGCGGGCCGTCCGGGTGGTGGTGCGCGGCGGCCGGGCGGTGGCCGTGCGAACGGCGGGCGGGATCGACATCCGGGCCCGCCGCGCCGTGCTCGGCGCCATCTCCGCCCCGGCCCTCCTGGGTCGGCTCGTCGGCCCCGACGCCCTCGGCCCGACCGCTACGGCCGACCTGGAGCGATTTGGCTGGGACCACGGCACCGTCAAGGTGGACTGGGCCCTCCGCGGCCCGGTGCCCTGGGAGGCCGATGCCGCCCGTCGGGCCGGCGTCGTCCATGTGGCCGACGACCTCGACGGCCTGACGCACTGGGCGGCCGAGCTGGCCACCGGCCACCTGCCGTCGGCGCCGTTCGTGATCGCCGGGCAGCAGAGCCTGGCCGACCCGACCCGGTGCCCGCCGGGTGCCGCCACCCTGTGGGCGTACACGCGGGTGCCGCGCCGGGTGCGGGGGGACGCCGCTGGTGTTCTCGGCGGCGACCACGACGTCCGTGGCGTGACGACCCACCGGGCTGCCGGGCAGCCGGCGACCGGGGATCGCTGGACTGGCGACGCTGCGGCGGGGCCGGCACCCGAGCCGTGGCTCGCCGGCTTCGCCGACCGTGTGCAAGCCAGGATCGAGGCCGCCGCCCCGGGCTTCGGCGACCTCGTGGTGGACCGGCACGTCGTCGGCCCTTCGGGGCTACAGGCCGGCGACGACAACCTGGACGGCGGTGCCATAAACGGGGGCACCGCGCAGCTGCACCAGCAGGCGCTGCTGCGACCCCTGCCCGGGTGGGGCCGGGCCACGACACCGATCGCCGGGCTGTTCCTGGCCTCGGCGTCCGCCCACCCCGGCGGCGCGGTGCACGGAGCACCGGGCGCCCATGCGGCACGTGCCGCGCTACGCGCCCACCGGTGCCGCCGGTAGCGCCCACAAGTGCGGCGCTACCGGCGGCGTTCCGGTCACAGGTTGGTCGGGTCGGTGGTGCAGCTGTTCACCGGCGTCGCGCCCGACAGCCGCTGCCCGATGAACGTGATCACGTTCGGCTGGGCCTCGAAGTCGGTCAGACCGTGCTCACCTGGGTAGGTGGCGGACTGGATCACCGTACCGGTGGCGCACATGTTGGCGTAGGTGGAGTCCTCCACCGTGGTGGGGATGATCTCGTCGATGGCCCCCCGGTACATGTAGGTCGGCACCGGGATGTGCGCCCCGGTGAGGCCCGGGCTGTTCGCCTGCAGCGTCGGCGTCCAGTTCCCCTGCGCCAGCAGCTGCTGGATGGTGAGCCCTCCCACGGTGTAGGTGCTGATGTTCTGGAAGGAGAACGACGTCAGCTGCGCTCCGACGCACTCGGTCTCGAGCGTCGCCATGGCCTTCAGGCCCGCCGCGTTGATGAGCGAGCTGTACGGAAGGCTCGGGTACGCGCTGTGGAACCCGATGATCGCGTCGCCGAGGAAGGCGGAGCCGACCGAGCCGTTCAGGGCGATCCCGACCTTGACCAGATCACCGGGCACGCCGCCGGCGGCCACGCCGACCAGGTCGATGCCGGGCTGGTAGCTCTTCCACAGCTCGCCGGCCTCGGCGGCCGCGCCACCGCCCTGCGAGTAGCCCCACACCACGGTGGGGGCGCTCAGCGACAGCCCCGCACCGGGGACCTGCGCGCCGACCCTCGCCATGTCCAGCACGGCGTGACCCTCGGACAGACCGACGACGTAGGCCTGCGGCGGCGTGTTCGTCGGACCGGAACCCTGGTAGTCGGTGACCAGCACGGCGTAGCCTTTGGCCACCGCGGCGTTCACAGCAGCGGCCTCGTACTCGCCGCCCGACTGGAACTGCTTGGACGGCGCGCACTGCGGGCCCATGCCCTGCGTCCCCACCGCGTAGTCGACGACCGGGCGCGGCCCGCTCCCCGCCCACGCCGCGGTCGGCACGACCACGGTGCCGGTCACCACGTCGGGGGAACCCTGCGCGTCGGTCGACACGTAGGCCACCGTCCACGCATCCGCGTTGGGGAGCTGGCTCGAATTCGCCGGCACGTAGTAGAGGAGCTGGCCTGGCAGCGCCCCGGCCGGAGCCGCCGGGACCTGGTAGAAGGCCCCGTTCGGCCCGTTGCCTTCGGTTGCCGGCCCGTACGGGCCCACACCCGCCGTCGATCCCCCGCTCCCGCTGCTGCCACCGCCGCTGCCGGTGCTGGTGCACGCGGCCAGCAGCACCACCGGCGCTGCCATCGACGCCACCAGCATCACCCGCGTGCGCAGGCGCCGAGCCCCCCTGGAACCCGAGCCCCCGGAACCACCGTCCCGGGTGCGCGAACCATCCCCAACGTGGTGCATCGCTCCCCCTCTCCCCTGCCCCGGTCCCGCAGACCTCCGGCCCACGACACCCACCGGGACACGACCGAACATATTGCATCTGCGACCCCCTGGCCAGGCCGACCCGACCCGAGGCCCAGCCGACCCCCTGGCCAGGCCGATCCGACCCGCCGACGGGCGGAGGCTCGCCGGAGCGGTCCCGACCCCCACCAATGTGCTACATTGAAGCACATGAGCGAGGTCGGGATCCGAGCGCTGAAACAGAACGCGTCGGCAGTGGTGGCCGACGCTGCGGCCGGCGCGACGGTGACCATCACCGACCGGAACCGACCGGTGGCCCAGTTGACGCCCATCGCGTCGTCCCCGCTGCAGCGGCTCCTACTGGCTGGCCACGCCCGTCCGGCAAAGAGCCGCCTCACC
>JAKAYQ010000164.1 GCA_021826725.1 Actinomycetes bacterium | reverse complement strand
CGACCTACCGGGACTGCCGGCACTGCGCTCGGTGGTGCTCATGGGTGACTCGTTGCCACCCGGCTTGCTTCCCGAAGCCCGCCTTCGGGCACTGGCCGGCAACGTGCCGGCGGCGGCGGTGGACCGTGCCGCGGAGCGAGTCCGGGTGCGTGATCCTGCGATCATGATGTACACATCGGGAACCACGGCCCGCCCGAAGGGTTGCGTGCTCGGGCACGAGGCCGTGGTTCGTAACGCCCGCGCCGTACGCCGAAGGTTCCGCCTGGAGGACGCCGACCGGTTCTGGGACCCGCTGCCCCTGTTCCACATGGGCGCCGTCCTGCCGTGGTTGGCCTGCGTGGACGCCGGGGCAGCCTTCTGCACCATGACGCACTTCGATCCGGGTGCCGCTCTGACGATGATCGGCGAAGAGCGGGTCACCTTCCTCTATCCCACGTTCCCCACCATCACCCAGGCCCTCGTCCATCACCCGGCATTCGCCACCACTGACCTGAGCGCGGTGCGGGCCATGCTCAACGTGGCGCCACCGGACCTCTTGCGTGCCATGCAAGCAGCCGTCCCGCAGGCCGTGCAGTTGGGCTCCTACGGGTGCACCGAAGTGGGCGGAGTCGTCGCCTACAACGAGCTGGACGACACCCCCGAGCAGCGCGTCGAGACCTGCGGCCGGCCCTTCCCCGGTATCGAGGTACGGGTGGTCGGCGAGAGTGGCCAACCACTGCCCGCAGGCGAGCAGGGCGAGATCCTCGTCCGCGGCTACAGCCTGTTCGACGGGTACCACGACGATCCCGAGCAGACGGCTGCCGTGCTCGACGACGAGGGCTGGTTCCACACTGGGGACCTGGGCGTCCTGGACGCGTCGAACCGGGTGGCGTACCGGGGGCGGATCAAGGACATGCTGAAGGTCGGCGGGGAGAACGTGGCCGCAGCCGAGATCGAGTCTTTCCTCTGCACCCATCCGGCCGTCAAGCTGGCACAGGTCGTGGGCGTGCCCGACGACCGGCTGGTGGAGGTGCCCGTCGCTTTCGTGGAGCTGCACGAAGGATACCGGGTTGCAGCGGAGGAGATCGTCGCCCACTGCACCGGCAGGATCGCCGCTTTCAAGGTCCCGCGCCATGTCCGCTTCGTCGACCGGTGGCCGATGTCGGCCACCAAGATCCAGAAGTTCCGGTTGCGTGAGCAGTTCCTGGCCGAGATCGGCCCGCCGCCCGCTCAATGATCGAGACGCCCGCCGCGCTCGGCGAGGAGGTCGTGCATCGTTGCCGCCACCCGATGCCGGTGTTACGATGTCAACCGGTTGGTTGGTAGAAATTGACCCCACCGGTGTTGCGAGGCGATGCGGCCAGGGTGCGGTGAACGGGATGGCCTCTGTTCCCACGGAGACGACCGTGCATTCGGCAATGCGGCGCTGAAGACGAGCGAGCAGCCGATGTACACAGCGCCCGCCGCTCGCCTCGTGCAATATGGACGACATAAACATCTACTAGGGGAGGGACCCATGAAGCAGCGATCGATCCCGTTGCGGGGTCGTGTCACCGCCGGAGCGCTGGCGGGCGTGGTGGCGTTGTCACTGGCCGCGTGTTCGTCGACTTCGTCGAGCTCGTCGTCGAGCAGCGCTCCGTCGGGCTCGTCGGCTGCCACCGGTTCGGGGCATTTTCCTGCCACGATCCCGGTTGCCTACGTCGGTGACCAGACCGGGGCGGCGGGGTACGTCGGCGTGCAGCTCCTCGAAGGCATGCAGCTTCGGATCAACGAGCTCGACGCCAGCCACTTCTTCGGTTCGAGCACGATCCAGCTGACGGTCAAGGACACGCAGTCCAACCAGCAGAACGCGATCAGCCTCATGAACCAGGTCGCCAGCTCCAACGCACTCGCCGTCGTGGGGCCGCTGCTCAGCAACGAGGGGCTCGCCACTGAGCCGATCGCCGCGCGCGCCGGCCTGCCCTACCTCGAAGCAGTGAACGAGGACGAGCAGGTTCTCACCATGGGGAACAACATCTACCGGACCACGGTATCCCAGCTGCAGTACAACCCGCTGACCATCCCCTACCTGCAGAAGAACGGGGTCAAGTCGGTTGCCATGGTCTACGACTCGGACAACCCGACGCTGGTCCAGGTGGGGACCCAGCAGTACCCGGGTCTGTTGAAGCAGGCCAACATGAGCCTGGTGTCGAGCGACGGCATCCCCATCGCCGACACCAACGTGGCCAGCCTGGCGTCCAAGATCGCCGGAGAGAACCCCGGTGCGGTCGGCCTGATGGTGATCGGCCCGCAGAACCCCGACCTCATCACGGCCCTGCGCAACGACGGGTACAAGGGCATCATCTTCGGTGAGACAGCCATGCAGGCCGGTGCATTGAAGCCGGCCGGGGCGCTGGCCAACGGTGTTGTCTACCCGATGGACTACACGCCCAGCCTCACCTACCCGACCAGCCAGGCGTTCACCAAGGCGTTCGAGGCGGCGTACCCGGGCACCACACCCAACGCGTACGACGCAGAGGGCTACGACACCATGACCTTCCTCGCCAATGCGATCAAGGACGCCCCGGCGGTGACTCGCGCCGGGCTGTTGAAGGGCATGGCGGCGGTGGCTGCCAAGGGCTTCTCCGGCGCAGTCGGGCCGCTCAAGTGGTTCGGCCCCGGCAACAAGAACGTGTCGACGCCCGGAGTCCTCGTCAAGTGGGAGAACGGCCAGGAGACCATCGCTGCGCTCGGGTGACCGGACCGGGCCGGCGGCCGGCGGGTTCCAGCTCCTGCCCGGTCGCCGGCCGGTCTCCCCGGCACAGATGCAGATGGAGGACACCGTGTCCTTGTCGGCCGGTTCGGCCGGTTCGGCCGGTTCGGCCGGTTCGGCCGGTTCGGCCGGTTCGGCCGGTTCGGTGAACGGGCTGGGAGTGCCGGTGTTGGAGCGCCGTGGGACAGGAGCGAAGCCTGCGACCCCCAGCGCCATGGCGACGCGAGAAGGAGGTGGTCGGTGAACGCCCAGACCGTCAACCAGATCATCGATGCCCTCGCGCTCGGGTCGGTATACGCGTTGTTCGCGCTCGGCCTGTCACTGGTGTGGGGCGTGCTCGACGTCCTCAATCTGGCGCAGGGCGCACTGTTCCTGCTGGGTCCGTTCGTCGCGTACGAGGTGGCTCGCGCCCTGCCGATGCCGCTGATAGCGGTTCTGCCGATAGCGATGGTGGTCACGGGGCTGGTGGCGGTGGTGCTGGAAGTCGGGATCTTCCGCTATGTGCGGCGGACGGTCGACGACCGCAAGCGTCGCGAGCTCACGATGCTGATCACCAGCATCGGGGCGGCCGCGATCATCACGCAGGTGGTGGCCAACAAGACTGGCAACACGATCTTCTTCATCCCGCACCAGGTGTTCCAGCCGGTGACCTACGCCATCGGCAAGCACGTTCGTGTCAGCAACCTCGACATCATCCTGCTGGTCCTGGCGCTGGCACTCGGCGTGGCGCTGGGGCAGTGGGTGCGCCGATCGCGTCACGGCCGGGCGTTGCGGGCCGTTGCCTTCGATGCCCGGAGGTCGGGTCTCTTCGGGGTCTCGGCCGACCGGCTCGCTGCGTTCACGTTGTTCGTGAGCGGAGCTCTGGCCGCGGCGGCCGGCGTCCTGTTCTCACTCAGCGTCGGCGGCATCGACTCCACGGTGGGCGACAGCTACCTTCTCACTGCTTTCGCGGTGGTGATCCTCGGAGGGGTCGGCAGCATCGCCGGCACCGTCATCGGGGCGTTCTTGGTTGCCGGGGCCGAGACGGCAGTGACCGCAGCCGGTATCGGCCAGTGGCAGAACGCCATCGTGTTCGGGGTGATCCTCCTCGTGTTGGCGCTCCGGCCCGAAGGCATCTTCCGGGCCCAGCGGACCCAGCGGGTGTAGGCGGCACGTCGATGGGGCACGATCCGGTCCTGCTGGCAAGCCTGGGGTCGTTCTTTCAGACCAACGCGTCCACAGTCCAGACGATGCTCGTCGACGCGCTCTTGGCGTTCAGCGTGCAGATCTGCCTGCGGGCGGGTGTCTTTTCGCTCGGGAGCGTGGCGTTCTGGTCTCTTGGTGGCTATACAGCCGGCATCATGGCCAAGCACGGGCAGCCGACCGTGCTCGCGTTCGCCGTGGTGATCGCCGGTGCGGTGGTCCTCGGTGCTGTCATGTCCGTGGCCTTGGCCCGCCTGCACGGCCTGTACCTGGCCATGGCGACCGTGGCGCTCGATCTCGTCGTGGTGGTGCTCATCACCAACGCCACCTCGATCACCGGCGGTGCCGAAGGGCTCTTCGCCATCCCGGTCCGCCTCGGCACGGGTTGGACCGTCGGCGTCGTAGCCGTGGCCGCCGGCGTCCTGGCGCTCACCGAACGGGGGCGGGCCGGCCGGGTCGTGCGGGTGATGCGCAATGACAGCGACGTCGCCGCCGCGCTGGGGATCCGGGTCCGGCGAATGGAGCGGGCGGTGTTCGTGGGGAGCGCTGTGCTCGGTGCGCTGTCGGGCGCGTGCTATGCGCTCCTGTTCAGCACCATCCAGCCGAGCCAGGGCGGGTTCTCGGCCATCGTCACCGCGCTGACCATCGTGGTCCTCGGTGGGATGGAGACCTGGGTGGGAGGACTGGTCGGCGCGGTCGTTGTGGTGGGTCTGCCCCTGTGGGCCACGCCCATCAGCACCTGGACCGGGGTCATCTACGGCGGGGCCATCATCGTGGTGGCCATGGTGGCGCCTCGCGGGCTGGTCGGTCTCGTGCACGACGGCGTGCGGCAGGTTGTGACTCTGGGCCGGGGCCGGGGACGGAACAGGAACGACAGCCAAGACGTCGGTGGTCCGGCATCCGGGGATGTCACGGCGATGGGCATCCCGGCACCCGGCGTCCCGCAAGGGGCACCATGACGCGCCCGGGTGGCTCGGTGCCCGGTGCTCGCGGGCCGTCTGGTTCTCCCGAGCCGACCGGTGGTCCTGAGCCGACCGGCGCTGGAGGGCCGTCTGGTGCTCGTGATCTGACCCGCGCGTTGGCTGCACCCGGAGATCGGCCGATCGTGGAGGTCGCTGACCTGGAGGTGCGGTTCGGCGGGGTGGTTGCCCTCGCCGGCGTGTCGTTCTCCCTGATCTCGGGTGAGTGCTGTGGACTGATCGGCGCCAACGGCTCCGGCAAGAGCACCCTGCTGGCCGCATTGTCGCGGTTGCATCACGGCGCCGAGCGGGGCGACATCCGCCTTGCCGGGGAGAGCTGTGTCGGCTGGTCGCCGGACCGAGTAGCGCGGTGGGGCGTGGCCCGCACCTTCCAGACGGTCCGGCTGGTGGCTGATCTCGACGTCCGGGACAACGTGATGGCCGGCGTCATGCCCGGCAGCGCCACGGGCAACCATGCAGACCGCCGGAGAGGCCCGTTCGCCGTGCTGCGCGGTCGCGCCTCGGACGCCTCGGCACGGGTCGACGAGGCGCTCCAGACTGTCGGTGTCACCGCGCAGCGCAAGCGCCGGCCGACCGAGCTGCCCTACGGGCTGCAGCGTCGGGTCGAGATTGCCCGGGCCATCGTGTCTCGACCTCGGGTGCTCTTGCTCGACGAGCCGACAGCGGGGATGACCGGCCGGGAGCGCGCCGAGCTGGGCGAGCTGTTCGGTCGCCTTGCCGGATCGGGTATGGCCGTCCTCGTGGTCGAGCACGACGTCCGGTTCGTGACCAGCACGTGCGACCAGGCCTTCGCACTCGACGGCGGCCGAGTGGTGGCGCGGGGGACGCCGACGGAAGTCATCGCCAGCCCCGAGGTGCGTCAGGCCTACCTCGGGACGGGAGGTGCTGGTGGTGCGCCGGGGGAAGTCAGGGCGCCGGGTGCTGGGGGTGCGCCGGGGGATGTCAGCGGGACAAGCAGTGTCCACGGCACCGGTGATGCCGGCGGGACGGGACCGAGTAGGGGAGCTCGGGCGTGAGCGTGCTCGAGCTTCGCGATATCAGCGTCCGCTACGGCGGCATCGTGGCCGTGCACGGGGTGTCGCTCACGGTCGAAACGGGCGAGGTCGTCGCCCTGCTGGGTGCCAACGGAGCGGGGAAGAGCTCGTTGCTCAACGGCGTCGCCGGATTGATCCGGGGGACGCGGGGATCGGTCGTGCTCGACGGTCGTGACATCGGCCGCGAGGCGGCGTACCGCCGAGCGCGCGCCGGGCTGCTCCAGGTGCCTGAGGGCCGCGCCATCGTCGGGAGCCTGACGGTCGAGGAGAACCTGCTTCTCGGGGCCTATACCCGCCGGGGGCGAGCCGCTCGCGACGCGTCGTTGCGTGCTGCATACGACCTGTTCCCGGTCCTGCGCGACCGCCGAGATGTGGGCGGCGCCATGCTGAGCGGCGGGGAGCAGCAGATGCTCGCGGTCGGTCGGGCACTGGCTGGAGCGCCGCGTTGTGTCGTCATGGACGAGCCATCCGTGGGCCTGTCGCCGCTCATGATCGAGACGGTGTTCGCCAGGGTCCGCTCCATGGCCGATACGGGGGTCGGAATCCTGCTGGCCGAACAGAACGTCCCAGCCAGTCTGGCCATCGCGGATCGGGTCTACGTCTTGCAGCGGGGTGAGGTGGTCCGCTCGGGAACAGCCACCGAGATCGAAGCGGACGACGCCATCATGCAGGCGTTCCTGGGAGTGGGGGCCAATGACGTCGGATCCTGACCCGCCAATCGCTTGGGGTGCCGGCCGTTCGGGTAGTGGCACCGGCGGTTCGGGTAGTGGCGTCGGCGGTTCGGGTAGTGGTGCCGACACCTCCGGCAACGATCGTTCCGACGTGGGTGCCCCGGATATCGACATGTCCGGGATCGATGCGTCCGGCACGGGCGAAGCGTCGCACCGGTTTCGCGTGGACATGGCTCGTCCGGGAGTGGCGCTGGTGGTCATGGACCGCGCCGACAAGCGCAATGCCATGGACCCTGCGTTCTTCCGGCAGCTCGCGGCGGTCATGCGTGCGCTCGGCGAGCATCCGGGTGTGCGGGCCTGCGTGCTGACCGGAGCGGGGTCCGCCTTTTCGGCCGGCGGTGACATTGCGTCGTTCGCCGACTTGAACGGCGCCGAGGCCCACCGCCGGCAGCTCGCCCTGGTGTTCGACGCGTTCCGGTCGGTGGAGCGGAGCGAGGTCGCGGTGGTGGCGGCAGTCAACGGCCTTGCCTACGCCGGTGGGCTGGAGTTGGTGCTCGCATGCGACTTGGCAGTTGCCGGCGAGCACGCCAGGTTCGCCTTTCGTGAGGTGGCAGTGGGGCTCATGCCGGCGTTCGGCATGCTCCGTGCTCCGCAGCGGATCGGGGAGGGCTGGACACGCCACCTGGTGCTCACCGGTGACGACGTGGATGCGACCACCGCCGAGCGGATCGGCTTGGTG
>JAKAYQ010000163.1 GCA_021826725.1 Actinomycetes bacterium | reverse complement strand
CTCGGTCCGTCGGGCACGGTGGGGTCGTCGGTCACGGTTCTCGTCGGTTCGTCGGGCACGGTGGGGTCGTCGGTCACGGTTCTCCTCGGTCCGTCGGGCACGATGGTCCCTGGTCCCTGGTCCCTGGTCCCTGGTCCCTGGTCCCTGGTCCCTGGTCCCTGGTGCCGGTGCGGCGGCCATGCCCCTGTCGGCCACGTGGCCGCTTGTCGGATGAACGGTCGACACCTACGCTCGGCGGATGGCCGCGGCACCGGCGTCCGTCGACTTCCACTTCGACCCGAGATGCCCATATGCGTACCAGACCTCGCTGTGGACCCGCGAGGTCCGGGACCGGACGGGGCTGCGGGTCGGCTGGCGGTCCTTCAGCCTGGAGGAGGTCAAGCGCGCCGAGGGGAAGAAGCACCCCTGGGAGCGGCCGTGGTCGTACGGCTGGTCGATGATGCGCATCGGGGCCCTGCTCCGGCCCAGTGACATGGCTGCCGGTCCGGCGCCCCGGTGACAGCGGATCGCGGCTCGGTTCGCGTCGAGTCCCGGATCGCCAGGCCGGCCGACGAGATCTGGGCGCTGGTTGGTGATCCCACCCGCCAGCACGAGTGGTTCCCCGGCATCGTCGGGTGCACCGTCGACGGCGATGTGCGGACGATCACGACTGGCGCGGGACTGGTACTGCCCGAACGCCTGCTCACCGTCGACCGGCTGCAGCGTCGCCTGCAGTACCGGGTCACCGCGCCGATGTTCCGGGAGCACCTGGGGACGATCGACGTGCACGACCTCGGTGACGGCACCAGCCTGGTCGTCTACGCCACCGACGCCGAGCCGGCGGTGATGGCCCTGGTGATCGGCGGCGCGGCCGGCAACGCCCTGGAGCACCTGCGCGACCTGCTGGAAGGAGCACGGTGACGACCCGCCGCAAGATCTTGCTGGTGACCACCGACCAGCAGCGATACGACACCCTCGGCTGCAACGGCGGCATCCTGGCGCGCACCCCCGTGGTCGACGCGCTGGCGGACGGGGGCATCCGCTACGAGCGGGCGCATCCACAGGCGGCGGTATGCATGCCGTCACGCTCGACCATCCTGACCGGCCAGCATCCGGCCACCCACGGCGTGTGGATGAACGGGGTGCCGCTGCCCGACGACGCACCTTCGGTGGCCGAGGTGCTGCGCCGGGCCGGGTACCGCGCCGCCCTGGTCGGCAAGTCCCATTTCGAGCCGTACCTCGACCCGTTCCTCCGCTTCCCCGAGAACGCGCTCGGCCGGACCGGGACCACGCCCGCGGGCGGTGTGCACCGCGGCTTCGAGCACCTGGAGCTGGCCACGCACGGGCCGGTCGGGCCCTTGCACTATGCCCGCTGGCTGGCGGAGCATCACCCCGAGTCCGTCGGCGGGTTCTACCGGGTCCTCGACGCGTCGATGCGGGTGAACGCCGAGGGCGGCGGCGACACCGGTGCTCCTCAGGTCGCCGTCAACCCGATCGAGCGGGGCTGGTACCACACGGACTGGGTGGCGGACCGCACCATCGCCTGGCTGGACTCGCTCGGATCGGACGACGACTGGTTCTGCTGGATGAGCTTCCCGGACCCGCACCACCCGTGGGACCCGCCCCAGGCCGAGGTGGGCCGGATCGACTGGCGCGACGTTCCGCTGCCGGCGGGCTACCCGCAGTCGGCAGCCGAACGCGAGCGGATCCTCGACGCCAAGCCCCGGCACTGGCGCCTGTGGTACGACGGGGCGCTGGTCTCCAACTACGAGGCGCCCGCCGCGTGGGTGCCGGCGACGCTCACCACCGACCAGGTGCGCGAGGTGAACGCCCGCAACGCGGTGGAGTGCGAGCTCATCGACGAGGCGCTCGGCCGGGTCCTCGCCCGGATCGCCGAGCGCGGCTGGGGCGACGATGTCGACGTCGTCTTCACCACCGACCACGGCGAGCTGCAAGGCGACTTCGGCTTGCTGTTCAAGGGGCCCTACCACGTCGATGCGCTGATGCGCCTGCCGCTGGTGTGGCGGCCGGCCCCGTCGAGCGGCCCGGTGCCGGCAGTGGTGGCCCGACCCGTTGGCCTGCTCGACCTCGCCCCCACGTTCTGCGCCATCGCCGGCGTGGAGCAACCAGGGTGGATGCAGGGCCGTCCACTGCCCTGCGACGACGATGATGCCGGGGCACGCCGGTTCGAGCGCGTCCTCACCGCCTGGGACAGCGAGCTGTTCGGTGTGGACGTGCACCTGCGGACCGTCACCCGCGACGGATGGGTCCTCACCGCCTACCTGGCCGGCACGGTGCACGACGGCACCGAGGGCGAGCTGTACGACCTGGCCGCCGACCCCTTGCAGCAGGTGAACCTGTGGGACGACCCGGCTCGCCGAGCGGTCCGCGAGGACCTGCTCGGCGACCTGTGGGACCACCAGCCGCCGCAACGGGTGCCGCGCCTGCGCGTGGAGGCCCCTGTCTGACCCGACGGTCGGCAAGGCGCCGAGGGCATCCGGACCGTCGGGTGCGCCTGGCGCGAACGGCCCGGGTGGCAGGTCGCCGGGAGCCTGTTGGGCTTGGGGTGTGCTGGGCCGGTGCTGGTGCTCTTGGAGCGTGCGGGGTCGGCGCTGGTCGAGGTCGGCGTAACCTGCACCGGGGCGCTCCGAGGAGGGACGATGAAATTCGGCATCATGTTCGCCAATATCGGGCCGTGCGTGGAGCCCGGGGCCGCCACCGAATTCGCTCGGGCTGCGGAGGCCGCGGGTTTTGAGTCGTTGTGGACCGTCGAGCACGTCGTGGTGCCGGCGGGGTACCAGTCGGCCTACCCCTACGATCCGTCGGGCCGCATGCCGGGGTCCGACGACTCGCCGATCCCCGACCCGCTGGTATGGCTGGCGTTCCTGGCTTCGGCGACGTCGACCATCGGGCTCGCCACCGGTGTCCTCATTCTTCCGCAGCGCAACCCTGTGATATTGGCCAAGGAGCTCGCCACGCTCGACTACCTGTCACAGGGGCGGATGCTGCTCGGCGCAGGTGTGGGATGGCTGGCCGAGGAGTTCGAGGCGATCGGTGTCCCCTTCGATGAGCGGGGGCGGCGGACCGACGACGCTGTCGGCGCGTTGCGGGCGCTGTGGAGCGAGGACCGGGCCACGTACGAGGGCTCCTTCACCTCGTTCCACGACTGCATCGTGCGTCCGCAGCCCGTGCGGGGAACCATCCCGGTGCACATCGGCGGCCACTCCGAGGCTGCTGCGCGGCGGGCTGGCCGGTTGGGGGATGGGTTCTTCCCTGCCGTCGGGGGGCACCGGCGCCTCGCCACGCTCTTCGACGTGGCCCGGGGCGCCGCTGAGGCAGCGGGTCGCGACCCGGCGGCGCTGGAGCTCACCACCGGGGGCAACGGGGCCATTGGCTCCGGGGCCCTCGACGAGGTGGAGGCACTGGCCGGGTTGGGGGTCGACCGGGTGGTGGTTCCTTCCTTCGCCTTCTGGGGTGATCCCGAGGCCCTGGCCCGCTACGGGGACGAGGTCATCGCCCGGGCCGGCGGAGCCACGCTGTCGAGCAGCGGCTGACGCGGCCCGAACGCGTGCCCCGAGTGACGGCGACGGCGGCAGTGGCGGCAGGGCTGGCGCGCCGGTGGCACCGGTCGCGCGTGTTGCCGCGTGGGAGCGTCCCGACCGGGGCGAGGCATGAGCCGCGGCTGCCTCGCGGCCGGGTCCCGACGGCATGGCGAGCCCTGGAGGCAGGTCGAGCTTCGGAGGCAGGTCGAGCTTCGGAGGCAGGTCGAGCTTCGGAGGCAGGTCGAGCTTCGGAGGCAGGTCGAGCTTCGGAGGCAGGTCGAGCTTCGGAGGCATGGCGAGCCCTGGAGGCATGGCGAGCCCTGGAGGCAGGTCGAGCTTCGGAGGCAGGTCGAGCTTCGGAGGCAGGTCGAGCTTCGGAGGCATGGCGAGCCCTGGAGGCAGGTCGAGCTTCGGAGGCATGGCGAGCCCCGACGGCATGGCGGGTCCCGGAAGCACGGTGCACGACGGAGGCGTGTCGAGCGCCGACGGGCGGCGCCTGCGGCGCGAGCCGGAACCGCCAGGCGGTCGTCGACGCCCTGCTCGACCTGTACCGGGACGGGGACTTCCGGCCCAGCTCGGCCGAGGTGGCCGCACGGGTGGGACTGTCGTCGCGCTCGCTGTTCCGCTACCTCGACGACCTCGACGACCTCGACGACCGGATCCGCACCGCGGTGGCGGCGCAGCTCGAGCGCGCCCGGCTGCTGGTTCCGATCGCCGCCGAACCCGGTGCTCCGCTGCCCGAGCGGATCGACGCGCTGGTGGCCCAGCGCTCCGGGCTCTTCGAGGAGACCGCCCCCGCCGGCGGGGTGGCACGCCGCGAGATGCCCTTCCAGCCACTCCTAGCGGAGTAGGTGGCCGAGGCCCGGGCGTACCTCCGCGACCAACTGCACGTCCTGTTCGGCCCCGAGCTGGCAGCGATGGGGGCGGCGCGTGCCGCCGCGGTGCTGGCAGGGGTCGACGCCATGTGCTCCTTCGAGTCGTACCACCTGATGCGGTCCGACCACGGGCTCGACGTGCACGGCGCCTGCACGGTGATGGCGGCATCGCTCGCGGTCTCGCTCGCCGGGGGCGCTCCAGGCTCAGCGCGGCGCGAGCCCGTCCCGCTTCGTCTTGGCCCGGCCCGGCGGGGGTCGGCTCGGCTCAGAGGTCAGCCGCCGGCGGTGTGGGTGAGGAACCCGACGCCGGCTGTCACCGCCATGGCGAGGCAACCGCCGGCGACGACCCGCGCCGTCGGCCGCAGCCAGCGGGCCCCGCCGACGGCGGCCCCGAGGCGGCCGAGGACGGCGAGCGCGACGACGGCCACCGCGACGATGGCCGCGGCCCGCGCCGACGTCGACGCGGCCAGCAGGGCGAGGATCGGCAGCACGGCACCGGTCGTGAACGCGGTCGCAGAGGCAGCTGCGGCCTGCACCGGGCGTGCTGCCGTGGTCCCGCTCAACCCGAGCTCGTCGCGGGCGTGAGCGGCGAGGGCCCCGTGCGTGGTGAGCTGCACGGCCACGCGTCGGGCGAGCTCCTCGTCCAGGCCGCGCCCGACGTACAGGGCGGTGAGCTCCGCGAGCTCCGCTTGGGGGCTGGTGGCCAGCTCGTGGCGCTCGCGCGCCAGGTCGGCGCGCTCGGTGTCGCGCTGAGAGGACACCGACACGTACTCGCCGGCGGCCATGGCCATGGCGCCAGCTGCCAGGCCCGCCAGCCCGGCGGTCAGGATGGCGCCGCGCGACGCGTGGGCGGCGGTGACGCCCAGCATCAGGCTGGCTGTCGACACGATCCCGTCGTCGGCGCCGAGGACGGCGGCGCGAAGCCAGCCGGCCCGCTGTGAGCGATGACGCTCGGGGGGGTGCGCCGGCACGCGTGGCGTCGCGGACATGAGCCGATCATGGCGCCCGCGCCCGCTGTTCGTCAGGGCCGAACGTCCCGGTGCCGGGGTGGGCGAGCGCACCGCCCGCTCGACCAGGCCTGGCGGCCCCGGTCACGTGCTGGCCGCCCGGTCATGTGCTGCTCGCCGGGTCGGGCCGTTCGGCCGCTGCTGCCGGTGGGCGCCGTGCCCGGGACGCACGCCGATCCCCTCGGTAGCATGGGACGGCACGGCACCGTCCGGCTCTGCCCGGCCCTGCCGGAAGCGGATCGGAACGGCGGGAGGTCCCCGCGTCGGACCGGGTGACCCGTAGGTCGCGGGAATAGGCCTCCCCGGTCCGATCGACGACAGCGAACGGGAGGACCGCCCATGGCGACCCGTGACCACGCCCCCCTCGGAGCGCCCTGCTGGGCGGACCTGTGGACCTCGGACGTCGACGGCAGCAGGAACTTCTACGCCGAGCTGTTCGGGTGGGAGGCGCAGCCGCCGAGCCCCGACTTCGGCGGCTACTTCATGTTCACCCGCGACGGCGTGCCGGTGGCGGGCGGCATGGGGGACATGCCCGACATGCCCGCTCGGAACACCTGGAGCATCTACCTGGCCACCGACGACATCGAGCGCACGGTGCGCGAGGCGGCAGCCTCCGGCGCCGGGATCTCGTCGCCTCCCATGGCGGTGGCGGACCTCGGCGTCCAGGCGGTGCTCGACGACCCCACCGGTGCGCACGTCGGTGCCTGGCAGCCCGGCACCTTCGCGGGGTTCACCGTGCTTGGCGAGCCGGGCGCCCCGGCCTGGTTCGAGCTCCACACGCGGGACCACGCCCGGGCCGTCGCCTTCTACCGGGACGTGTTCCGCTGGGAGACGGCGACGATGAGCGACACCGACGACTTCCGGTACACGACAATGCGCGACCCGGGCGGGGGCGACAACCTCGCCGGCATCATGGACGCGGGGCGCCTGCAGCCCGATGGGGCGCCCGCACAGTGGTGGGTGTACTGGACGGTGGCCGACGCCGACGACGCCGTCGCCCGGGTGGAGGCCCTCGGCGGCTCGGTGCCGATGCGCCCCGAGGACACCCCCTACGGGCGGTTGGCCACCGTGGCCGACCCGGCCGGTGCCCCGTTCAGGCTGCACCAGGCGACGTCGTGACGGGGGCTGCGACGCCGATCCCGGCGGCGTGTCAGAGTCCGTAGGCCTCGAGCAGCCGCAGCCACACCTCGCTCAACGTCGGGTACGACGGCACGGCGTGCCACAACCGGTCAAGGGGGATCTCGCCCACTACGGCCACGGTGGCGGCGTGCAACAGCTCGCCGGCCCCGCTGCCGACGAACGTGGCGCCGACCACCACCCTACGGTCCTCGTCGACGACCATGCGGGCGTGGCCCCGGTAGCCGTCCGCGTACAGCGCCGCGCCGGCCACGCTGCCGAGCTCGTAGTCGACGGCGCGGACCCGGATGCCGGCCTCGGTCGCCTGCGCCTCGGAGAGCCCGACGGCGGCCACCTCGGGATCGGTGAACACCACCTGGGGGACGGCCCGGTGGTCGGCGGTCGCCGCGTGCGGGCCCCAGGGGGCGGGGTCGAGCCGGCCGCCGGCGCGCGCCACGATGGCGTCGCCGCACACGCGGGCCTGGTACTTGCCCTGGTGGGTGAGCAGCACCCGGTGGTTCACGTCGCCAGCGGCGTAGAGCCAGCCGCCGGTGACCGCGGTCACCGCCATGGTGTCGTCCACGTCCAGCCAGGCGCCCGGCTGCAGGCCCACGGCTCCGAGGCCGAGGTCGCCGGTGCGCGGCCTCCGGCCCGACGCCACCAGGAGCTCGTCGCCGGTGATCTCGCTGCCGTCGCGCAGGCGGACCACCACCGCGCCGCCGTTTCGCCGGGCGCTGGCTGCGGTGACCCCGGTGCGCACGTCGATGCCGGCCTCGCGCATGGCCTGTGCCACCAGCTCACCGGCGACGGGCTCGTAGGCGGGCAGCAGCCGGTCGGCCAT
>JAKAYQ010000162.1 GCA_021826725.1 Actinomycetes bacterium | reverse complement strand
TGGTTCGCCGGCCTCCGACGGGCAGCTGATGCGGGAGCGTCAAACAAGCGCCTCCCGCCGGGGTTCCTCGGAGCCAGAGGCCGACGCGGGAATGCGGAACCTCGCTGAGGTCTCCGCAGCCAGGTCACGGGCACGGTTCGGACCCGTGGCTCGCCCTGCTTCAGCCGGCGTGCGGCTCCGGGTGCCTCGTCGAGCGGGAGCGGTTCGTATGCTGCGGTCAGGTCACGAGCACGGCCCGGGCCCGTAGCTCGCCCTGCTTCAGCCGGCGCAACGCTTCGGGTGCCTCGTCGAGCGGGAACGGCTCGTAGACCGACCGGACCATGCCGGCGGCCGCCATGCGAAGCACCTGCTTCATCTGCCAGCGAGCGCCGATGACCGAGCCCACGACGCGCTTCTCCTCGACGAAGGGCACCTCGCCGACGTTGGCGTGGACGCCGACGACGATGGTGCCGGCAGGCTTGGTGGCCTCGACTGCCTGGCGCACTGCCTCGCTCGATGGGGCGAAGACGATGCTGGCGCTCACCCCACCGGTGGCCTGGAGCTGTTGTGCAACGTCTCCACCCGACGCGTCGATGGCGCGGTGTGCCCCCAGTTCCAGCGCGAGCTCCCGGTGCTCTTGGCTGCGGGTGACGGCGATGACTTCGGCGCCTGCCAGCGCGGCGAATTGCAGGGCCATATGGCCGACGCCCCCGATGCCGAACACTGCCACCGAGCCCCCTGGCGCAAGACCGGCTTTGGAGACGGCGTTGAACGCGGTGATGCCTGGGCAGAAGAGCGGAGCGGCGGCGGCGTCGTCGAGGGAATCCGGCAACCGGTAGGCATGGGCGGCGGTCGCCAGCATGTGGGTGGCGTAGCCGCCGTCGACGGTCTCGCCGGTGATCTCTTTGTCCGGGCACAGCTGCTCGCGTCCGGCCAGGCAGAAGTCGCAGTGTCCGCACGTCGACCACAGGGGTTGCACCCCGACCCGGTCGCCGGGGTGGAGCCAGTCGACCCCGGCACCGACCTGGGCGACACGACCGACGACCTCGTGGCCGGGCACGATGGGCGTCCTCGCCGGCACGCCGTACTCGACCCAGTCGCCTTCGATCATGTGCAGGTTGGAGCGGCAGACGCCGCACGCGGTCACCTCGATCACGATCTGGCCGGTGGCTGGAGCAGGGACATCCAGTGCGGCCAGCCGGAGTGGCCTTGCCTCGAGCGGCGCAGGGGTATCGAGCAGGACGGCGTGGGCGGTGGTCGCGGTCGGCGGAGATCCGGCCGTCACGACGCCGTCCGAGGTCCGTCGCTGGCGGTCGGCTGGGGATCGGCGAAGTCGTGGAAGGCGTCGAGGGCCCGCGGACCCCACACCGTGCCCGGTCCGCCGTTCATGAGGATGGTCACGCCGATGGCCTCCGCTACTTCCGGGGCGGTCGCTCCGTGCCGGGCCGCGCCCCGGGCATGGGAGGCGATGCAGCCGTCGCACTCCCTGGTGACAGCGATGGCCAGGGCGATCAGCTCCTTGGTCTTGGCGCTGAGCGCCCCGTCGGCGAGTGTGGCTTTGTGGAGGACCGAGTAGGCGTCGTAGACCTCCGGGATGGCCTGCCGGAGCCGTCGGCCGCTCTGTGCCAGCTCGGTGTTGAGTTGGCGGGCGTTTTCCACGGGCTTCCCCTGTCGTCGGGGGCGGCCACCGCCGCCCGGTGCGGTGCTGTCGGCGGTTTCGCCGGTTGGATCCGGGACTTGCCCGGTACCACGATCACCTGTGGTCGAATTCCACCACGAGCCCGGGGTCTATGGCCAGCTGTGCCAGGTCAACCAGCTGCGCCAGGTCAACCAGCTGCGCCAGGTCAACCAGCTGCGCCAGGTCAACCAGCTGCGCCAGGTCAACCAGCTGCGCCAGGTCAACCAGCTGCGGCAGACCAACACGTGCCGAACGCGGCGCTGGGTCATACGGGTGACGAGCGCGGTGCTGGGTCGGGTTTGGTGCTGAGGACCCGGCGACGCCGGTGCCGTGCGAGGGCGGCCCTGAACGTCGTTCACGCACAGGCCCGAGGACCACGCAACCTATTGCGCGAGGACCTTGTTGGGGTCGTAGACGACGATGGTGCCGGCGATCAGATCGGTCATGCACCGCCGGTCCGAGCGGGTCAGCATCATGATGAACGAGATCAGCTCGGTGATGATGCTCAACAGCCCTTGCACGATGTATCCGATGATCTCCCGGAGCGCCATGGTTCCCCAGGTGGCTGGACGTCCGGTGTCGAGCTTCCAACACCGCATGCCGAGCACCTTTTGCGCCGGGGTCTGGCCCTGGCCCCAGAGGACCAGGCCCCAGATCAGGTACCCGATGCCGAGCGTGACGGTGCAAAGCAGAATGCCGAGGAACCACGCGCCGATGCGGCGGCCGACGCCGGCGAGCTCCACCCCAGGTGGGAGCGTCAAGCCGTTGGCCCTGGCTGGTGCGTAGGCCGGGGTGCCGTAGCCGGCCGTTGGGTACGGCGGGGCGTTGTAGGCGGCCGGGGCGTTACCGGGGACGGTGTAACCGGGGGGTGGGTAGCCTTGGGTGGCGGGTCCTGGTGACGGGTAGTACGGAGCAGCCGCTCCGACTGGTGGGGGGCTGCCGGCCGCCTTGGGGTCAGCAGCGACGCTGACCGGTGGAACCTGGCGCTCCACTGGTGCTCCGCACGCCACGCACTACGTTTCTCCCACCTGGAGCGAATGCCCCTGTTCGCACCGCGCTGCCGCCATGGCTCGCCACCCCCGGAATGTTGTTGGTGCGCTGACCATAGCCACGCTGTCGGCGGGTGTCCATGGTGGTCGTCAGCGGTCCGGTGGGCGCGGCGACGCCTCCCAGGGGCCGAGCTCGATGCCAGCGGGCGAGGGCAACCGGCCCCACAGCCAGCCGAGCATCGTCGACCGGTCCTCGGGGCGGGTCAGCCGATCGGGAAGCTGGGCCACGGCGTCTGTGAGCTGTGCCTCCACGAACACCTCGGGCCACTGCGTGGGGCTGTAGCCGACACCGAGGTCGACCCGGTGCACCTCGACCTCGCGCCACCGCGCGAGGGGGATCGACAGACACGGGATCGCCCGGCCGCTCATGTTCAGGCCGTGGCCCGCCCAGGCCACCGCCGACGCTTCGTCCACGGCTGCCTCGTACGCGGTGATGCTGTCGCTGAGGTCGTCGAGTATCCCGGCTGCCGGGCGACCGGCCCCCCGCTCGATGGCTGCCGCGCGGGCATCGCTGCCGCCTGCGTACATCGCTGCCACGGCGCCTCCGGCTGCCGCCCGGAAGATCCCGGCGAAGGCGTCCGCATTGCGGGCGAGATGGGTGAGGACGTGCCCGACGGTCCACGACGGCAGCAGGCTCGGCCGGCACACGTCCTCGTCGTCCATGTCGGCGGCATGGTCGAGCAGCCGGCGATGTGCCGAGCTGCACTCGGCGATGATCTGCACCAGTGGTTCCGGTACCGTCATGGATGCGCCTCTCCATTGCCGTGCCGGTTCCGGCACGGTGGCGCCGAATGGTACTGGTCCGTCGTGCCGATCCACCGGTCGAACCGGTGGCGGTCGTCGCGTCGCCCCCAAACCTGGGCGGGGACGACGCCGCTTTCGCCCATGGCTCCGGGTCCCAGCCTCGGTTCCCAGGTCTGGTCGCGTGGAGCCGGGGTCCTGCCGGCCGGGCTGATCTCAGCGCCGGGCGAGGCGACGTCCGCTCTCCGTGCTGGGCGGGGTGTAGTTCAGCTCGAAGTGGTGGTAGAGGGTCGACTCGTCTGCCTGGGACAGCTCCTCACCGTGCATCTCGATCTCGGGGGCGGAGCGAACCCGCTCCTTCGTGACGGCGACCTGCAGGTCGTCCGGGCCGATCTGGACGCCGCCCAAGGGAACGAAGGTCAGGTGCCGACCGATGAGCCCTTCTTTGACGGTGGCGAACTGCGGCACGTCGGTCTCGACGTCGACGTAGACGTCCTGGAGCTTGCCGATCTTCTCCCCGTTCCGATCGAGGAGCATCCGGCCGTGCCACTCGGCGACGCTCCAGTTGGCCTGTTCGCTGTTGTCGGTCATCGAACCACCCTCCGCTCCATGCATGCCTCGCGAGGCTGGAGGCCCGGGCGCTGCGCGCCACGGTGCCCGGCCGTTGCGACGGGACACCTTCAGCTTCTACCACCGCCATGCCTGGCACCAGGGCCGAACGCCCTGTCGCTCACCCCGGCACGCCCGGTGCCAGGGCAACGCACCACACGCGATCCCGCTGCTGCTGCTGCTGCTGCTGCTGCTGCTGCTGGTGCCGCTGCTGGTGCCGCTGCTGGTGCCGCTGCTGGTTCTGGGGTCCGGGGTTTCTGGGGTCCGGAGGTCCGGGGGTCCGGGGGTTCTGGGGTCCGGGGGTTCTGAGACGGTTCGGCGAGGATCGATCAGAACTGGCCTGGCGCAGGCACGCGCAGGGACAGCGCGACCAGCATGGCGTCGGAACCTGGGGCGCCCACCAGCTGCAGGCTGGCTGGCAGCCGGCCCCGGGCTTCCACCGGAACAGCGACTGCCGGCACGCCGGCCAGGTTGATCGGCAGGGTCAGGCGAAGCCTGTCGAGCATGCCGGCGTCGTCAAGGTGCGGTGGCCAGCTTGCGAGGGTCGGCAGCGCGAGCACGTCGACGGTTCGGAAGAGGGCCTGAAGGTCGGCAGCCCAGGCTCGCTCGATGGCCCGAGCGCCGACGACCTCGGTGGCGGGCACGGTTGCTGATCGGCGGAGCCGGTCGGCGACGTCGGCGCCGATGCCGTCGGGTGCGGTCCGGAACAGCTCCGAATTGGTGCCCCATGCCTCAGCCATGAGCACCGAGCGGGTCGCCGCCGTGGCCGCGTCCCATCGGGGCAGCACGACGTCGACGATCCGCGTGCCGGTGCCGGCCAGCGCGGCGTCACATGCGTCGTCGACTGCCGGATCGGCCGGTGGGCGGAACCGGCCGACCACCGGGGTGCGGCCGTCGAGCTCGACCGTGGCGGCAGCCACCGCGGCGGCGAACCCGGGCTCCAGGAGCTCCATGGCAGCCACCAGCCCGTCGGCGTCCCTGGCCAGGAGTCCGATCGTGTCGAGCGAGGGGGCGAGCGGGCGCACCCCACCTCCTGGCAGGCGCCCTGCAGTCGTCTTGAGCCCGGCCACGCCGCAGCAGGCGGCGGGGATGCGGATCGAACCGCCCGTGTCGGTACCGACAGCCACGTCAGCGGCACCGACGGCTACGGCGACGGCCGAGCCGCTCGACGACCCACCGGGGACGAGCGTCGGGTCGAGCGGATTGCGGGGCGTGCCGAACCACGGGTTGCAGCCGGTCACGCCGAACGTCAGCTCGTGCAAGTTGGTGGTGCCGACGATGTGGGCCCGCTTGTCGGCCACCGCTGCCCGCAGGGTGTTCAGGCATGCGGCATCGGCGAGAGCTGGCCGGGCGCGTTCGGCCACAGCTCGGCATCCCGCGGTGCTGGGCACGCCAGCCACGGCGATGCAGTCCTTGACGGCCACACCCAGCCCGGCGCCGGCTCGGTCGAGGACCGTGATGAAGATCGCCGCGTCCCGTTCCCGGGGGCTGCCGGAGGTCGTCATCGGCTGACGGGTCCGAGAGACACCTGCGCGGGCTCGCGTGACGTGTTCAGGTCCTGGTCCTGGTTCCGCACCAGATCGCCAGGCGCGTCCCGGCACGTCTGCCCCGAGCTCGCACGCACGGCTCCCGCTCGGACCTCGGGCGGGAGCCCGTACCCCGAGCGCATCCGCACCTGCACTAGCTGCTGCGGTGCTCGGCGATGACGCGCTGGACCGCGTCCGGGTCGTCCGGGGTGATCATGGGAATGATCCTCCGGCCGACGTCGATCTCGAGTGCCACGTCCTTCTTCGGTCGCCCCGGGTCGAGGTTCCACCAGTGGACGAGATCACCGGAGCCCCAGATCCGCCACTTGCCGGTGAGCCCGCTCAGGGGTCGCTCCGTGACCGAACGGATCGTTGTGTACGGGAGCCGCTTGGCCGCACCCCACGCGTAGTAGCGGCGGATGATCAGGCTCGTGTCGTCGCAGGCAACTCTGCCATCGTCGTAGAGCATGTCCCCATTCTCCACGGTCTGGGCCGGACCGACCGATCATCGGCGCCGGTTGCCGGTTGCCGGTTGCCGGTTGCCGGTTGCCGGTTGCCGGTTGCCGGTTGCCGGTTGCCGGTTGCCGGTTGCCGGTCCGGTGTCAGCGGCCGCGGGCCCGGCTAGCTGCCGGGCGGCCGCGGGAGGCGCTGCCACCGAATGCCGGCCGACCCGAGCCGCGGGCCGTGCGGTCGGCACCGGGGCGCCCGCCACGGTTGGCCCCTGACGCCCGGCCGCTGGCCCGGCCTTGCGGCGATCGGCCGGTGGAGGAGCGTGCCGGGCCGATCCCGTCCATCTCGGCGTCGAGCGACAGCGTCCGTACGATCTCGTGGGCGGCGGCGTGCTGGTCGGGGGTGACGAGGGACACCACCCGGCCGGTCGCACCGGCCCGAGCCGTGCGCCCCGAACGGTGGACGTAGTCAGTCGCCTCGGCGGGCAGGTCGAAGTGCACGACGCAGGCCACGTCGTCGACGTGGATGCCACGGGCGGCGACGTCGGTGGCCACCAGGGCCTGGATGGTGCCGGCTCTGAAGGCGTCGAGCGCCCGCTGCCGCTGTGGCTGCGAGCGGCTGCCGTGGATCGCCGCCGCGTCGATGCCCGACCGCTCGAGCTGGCGGGTCAGGCGGTCGGCGCCGTGCCGGGTGCGGACGAAGACGACGCTTGCGGGGGACTCGGCCAGCACGGCAGCGCATGCATCGACGCGCTGCTCGGAGGCCACCGCCACGAACCGGTGTGACATGCGGTCGAGCTCGTCGCCGGTGGCCGCCACCTCGTGGCGGACCGGGTCCTGCTGGTACTGGCGGACGATGCCGTCGACAGCGCCGTCGAGGGTCGCGGAGAACAGCAGGGTCTGGGCGCCGTTCGCAGTGCCATCGAGGATCCGGCGCAGTGCCGGCAGGAACCCCATGTCGGCCATCCGGTCCGCCTCGTCGACGATGACCAGGTCCACGCCGTCGAGCGACAGGTGCCCGCTCTCACGGAGGTCCTCGAGCCGTCCGGGGCAGGCCACGGCCACATCCACCCCGTTGCGCAGGGCGCGGATCTGCGGTCCGAAGCCGACGCCACCGAAGAACGTGGCCAGCCGACGGCCGCGGGTGGCCAAAAGGGGCGCCAGCTCGGCAGCCACCTGGGTGGCCAGCTCGCGGGTCGGGACGAGCACCAGGCCGCGGGGGTGGCCGGGCCGGCCCTTCCCGACGAGCGTGGCCAGCGGCACGCCGAACGCAACCGTCTTGCCTGAACCCGTCGGTGCTTTGCCGCACACGTCGCGGCCGGCGAGCGCGTCGG
>JAKAYQ010000161.1 GCA_021826725.1 Actinomycetes bacterium | reverse complement strand
GACGGCATCCTCGACGTGCACCGGATCGGCATCTGATCCCTGCCCGAGGCCGCCTGCCGGGCCGGGGTGGCAGGCGGGCCGTCCCCCCATTCGGGTGCCTGAGAGGGGGGCCGGTCCGGGGACCGAGCTGCGCGGTCCTCGATCGGGTGCGTGGAATGGGTGCGTGAGAGGGGAACCCAGGCAGGCGGTCTCCCGTCGGGTGCCTGAGAGGGGAACCCAGGCAGGCGCTCCTCGGTCGGGTGCCTGAGAGGGGAACCCAGGCAGGCGGTCCTCGGTCGGGTGCCTGCGACGTCACCTCGAACGGCTGGGATCGCTGCAGTTCGCCTTCCCGACGCGAATCGATGACACAGGGTTCATGCGGTGTTCACCGATCCATCGCGCACACGACGAGATCGGTTCACCTGGCGTCGGTACGTTGCGGGCGTGCAGAACCCATATGACACGGATCGAGCTCCCGACGGCGGAGCGGGCGGGAACGCAGCAGCAGGTGCGGATGGCGACGCAGCGGCGACGACATCCACGCCGGTCGCAGAGGCCGGGACTCGGAGCCGTCGGCGCACGGTCCGTTCGCGGAGCCGGGTCATGGCCATGGCCTCCGTCGCGGTGGCTTCCGGTGCAGCGTTGGCCGCGTGCTCGTCGAGCAGCGGCTCGTCAGCCACGGCGGTGGCAACCAACCTCCCCAAGGTCCCGTTGGTGGTCTATGCCGCCGAGGGGTACGACCAGGCGGAAGTGAGCGCGTTCCAGGCGGCTACCGGCATCCAGACCGAGCTGGTCGACCACAGCACCGGGACGCTCCTGGCAAAGATCCAGGCCGAAGGCGATCACCCGCAGTGGGGCGTGCTGTGGACGGACGGCGACGCTGCCTACGCCGCACTCGACCAGCAGCACATGCTGGTCCGGGGCTTCGAGCCGACCACCGGGACGCTGACGTCGCTGGGGGAGAAGGTCGTCCCCAAGGACAAGAGCTACATCCCGACGGGCCTGACCGTCGCCGGGGCCGTCATCTACGACAGCCAGACGGTGACGAACCCGCCCACGTCGTGGAGCCAGCTCACCGGTGCGCAGTGGAAGGGCGCGGTCGGCATGAACAACCCGGCCATCTCCGGGCCCACCTACAACGTGGTGGCGGGCATCATGAACCAGCTCGGGGGCGTCAGCCAGGGTGAGAAGTTCTTCTCGCAGATGGCGGCCAACGGGCTGCACATCTTCCCCACCAACAAGGTGACCCTCACCGCGCTGCTGCAGGGCCAGATCAAGCTGGCCGTCGTCCAGAACTCGGCTGGCATCGGGTTCGAGTACAAGTACCCGCAGCTGAAGGTGGCGTACCCGACCAAGGTGACCGACCTCCCCAGCGTCATCGGGATCGACGCCAAGGTGTCGAAGGCCGAGCAAGCCGAGGCCGAGAAGTTCGCCAACTTCGTGTACTCGCCAGCCGGCCAAAAGGTGATGCTCTCGGGCGACCCGCACGGTGACTCGCTGTTCTTCCCGATCATCACGGGAACGTCGCAGCACTCGCTGGTCCCCCAGCTGTCCAGCCTTCCGATCCAGTTCATCAATCCGTACGTGTGGGGCCCACGCGAGGGCACGATCAACCAGTGGTTCACCGCCAACGTGGTGAACGGGTGACCCTGTCCGACCACGGGGAACGGGAGTCGTGTCGGCAGGGGGGCGTGGCGCTGTCTCCCGGCGTGGCGCTGTCTCCCGGTGTGGCGCTGTCTCCCGGTGTGGCGCTGTCTCCTGGCGTGGCGCTGTCTCCTGGTGCGACGCCGCCGGCGTCCGCACCGGGGGACGCGCCGGTGCCGCACCGAGTGTCGAGGCTGTGGTCCGCGCGCACCAGCGCCGGCCGGGCCGCCGTGGCCGTGGTGGTGGTCGTGCTGCTGGTGGTCCCGTCCCTGTGCTTCCTGGTACAGGCGGTGTCGCCCCGCCTGTTCGGGCAGGGAGGGGCCTGGCTCACCTGGTCCAACGTGTCCCAGGCCGTGCACGACGGCCTGGGACACGCGATGGTCGACACCCTGATGGTGTCGCTGGCGGCCGCATTCATCGGCACGGTGGCAGCTGCGGGGCTCGCCGTCGTGGCGGAGCGGACCACGGCGGCGGGTCGCCGCTTCTTCGTCCTGGGCTTGTGGGCCGTCCTGCTGTGCCCGTCTTACCTGATCGCCGTGGGCTGGGAGGAGATCGTCCTGCGATCGGGGCTGCTCGGTGCCGCCGGGCTGTGGAGCGCAGGCGTCCAGCATCTGGTGATGGGACCGGTCGGCGTAGCGCTCGTGCTGGGTCTGAAGGGGACGCCGTTCGCCTACTTCGCACTGGCCCCGTCGCTGGCGGCTATCGGGGGGGACCTGGAGCACGCGGCCCGGGTGCACGGCGGCGGTCGGACAGCGGTCGTACGCACGGTGGGGCCCATCCTGCTGCCGGCGGTGCTGTCGGGCTTCGTCATCGTGTTCGCTGAGTCGGTCGGCGACTTCGGCGTGGCGTCGACCATCGCCGCCTCGGCGCACTTTCCGGTAGCCAGCTACGTGCTGTACGAGTCGATCTCGACGTTCCCCGCCAACTTCGGCGTGGCGGCCGTCGTGGGCTGGGCGCTGGTGGCCTCTGTGGGTGGGGCTCTCGCCGTCCAGGCAGCGTTGCTGCGTGGACGGAGCTTTGCCGTGGTGTCGGGCCGTACCCGACCGGCGAAGCCGCGCCAGCTGACCTGGCGGGGCCAGGTCGTCGCCGTGGGCTCGTCAGCGGGGTTCTTCGCTGTGGCGCTCGGCGTTCCCGCCGTGGGCGTGCTCTCGTCGTCGCTGATGGTGCCGTTCCACGGCTTGCACGCGTCGGCGTTCACACTGGCCAACTACCGCGGGCTGCTCGGAGTCCAGGGGCTCGGAGGCCCCGTCCGGTTCTCCGGCGAGATCGCCGCTGTCGGTGCCGTGGCCACCGTGACCCTCGGTGCGGTGCTGGCCAGGACCATGGCGGCGTCGCGCCGCGGCGTGGCGGCAGCGGTGCTCGATCTCACCCTGCTGGCGGCGGTGGCGCTGCCGGGGGTGGTGTTCGCAGCGGGCTACATCTTCGCCTACGACCTGCCTGTCGTCACCAACATGGGCATCGCCCTGTACGGCACCGTCCCGCTGCTCGGCATGGCGTACGTCGCCAATGCCGTCCCGCAGTCGTCGCGGATCCTGCTCGGTCCATTCGCCCAGGTCCAGGAGTCGCTCCTGGCCGCGGCCAGGGTGCACGGCGCGGGCGTGGCTCGGGCCTGGCGGCGGGGCGTGCTGCCACTTTTGGCTCGCCCGATCGTATGGGCAGCGCTGCTGGCCTTCTCCGCGCTGTTCCTGGAGCTGCCCATCTCCGAACTGCTGGCGCCTCCGGGCGTCGTGCCGGTCTCGGTGGCGATCCTGCGGGTGTTGGGGAAGGCGGACATCGGGTTGGGGACGGCACTGTCTGTCGTGGCTGTCGCCGTCACGCTTGTCGTGGTGGCATCCGTCCTGGTGGTGTTCCGCCTGGCAGCGCCGCCGGGTTGGCGCCGGTGGCAGACCATCGACGGTCGGGCCGGTGGCAGAGCGGGAACGGGTGAATAGGAACGGATGGTGAAGACGGTGCGAGCACGAGCCCCAAAGCAGGCCGCCGGCAGCGCAACAGCGCCCCGGATCGAGCTGTCGTCGCTGACGAAGCGGTTCGGCAACAAGGTCGCGGTCGATGCCGTCGATCTGGTGGCCGATCCCGGCACCTTCCTGGTCCTGCTCGGACCTTCGGGGAGCGGCAAGTCGACGTTGCTCCGGTGTCTCGCCGGCATCGAGCGGGCCACCGCCGGGTGCATCCGGCTCGGGTCCGTCGAGGTCGACGGGCCCGGAGGCCACCTACCGCCCGAGCGTCGAGACCTGGCCATGGTCTTCCAGGACTACGCGCTGTGGCCGCACCTCACCGCAGAGCAGAACGTCGCCTTCGCTCTGAAACGCCGCCGGCTCTCCCCCGACGACTGCCGTCGGCAGGCGCGCAGCATGCTCGACCACGTCGGTCTGGCCGCCTTGCACGAGCGCTATCCGGGCCAGCTCTCCGGCGGCGAGCAGCAGCGTGTGGCACTGGCCCGCGCCCTCGCCGGCCGACCTGGGTTGTTGCTGTTCGACGAGCCGCTCTCGAACCTCGATGCCGACCGCCGGGAGCGCCTGCGGGTCGACATCGGCGCCATGGTCCGGGAGCAGGGGGCGACAGCGGTCTACATCACGCACGACCAGGCCGAGGCCTTTGCCCTCGCCGACGTGGTCGGCGTCCTCGAGTCGGGGCGGCTCGTGCAGATCGGCCCGCCCGAGGACGTCTACCGCAACCCGGTCGACGCCTTCGTGGCGCGGTTCACCGGGCTCGCCGGCGAGCTTGCAGGGCGGGTGGTGGCCGAAGGCGCCGATGGGCTGGGCGTCGGCGACGGATCGGTGGGCGTCGGCCCGCCAGACGTGGTGCCGGTCGACGTCGGCGGGTTCGTGGTCCGAGGCCGGCCCGTGGGACGGCGCAGGTTGCAGCCCGGGCAACCGGTCCGGATCCTCGTCCGGCCGTCGGCGCTGCGCTTCTCGGGCTCCTCGGCTGCTGCAGGACCCGGTGCGACGCTCCATGCCACCGCTCAGCAGGGGCCTCGGGCCGAGGTGCCGGCGATCGTGCGGGACGCGGCGTTCCGTGGCTGGGGCTACGAGCATGTCATCGAGGTCGCTGGTGGCCACCGGCTGGCCGGCGTGCCGGCGGAGCGCCGCCTGCCGTTCGCTGCCGTGTCCTCGGTGACGCTGGCAGCGGACGGCTGCCTGGTGGTGGAGGACGACGATGCGCGTCCTGCCGGTGCGGCGGTGGCGGCGATGCTGCCGGCCGGGCAGGAGGTCAGGTCGTCGGTGGGTGCGTTGGTCGAGCCGTCGTGGGACTCGGTGCCGGCATGATGCCTGCAGCCGTGGCGCCGCCAGCGGACGCGGCGCTGGCTGTGAACCGTTCCAGGAGGTCCCGGTCTTGGGGGTGAGTCAGCCGGTCTGCAGCATCCTCCACCGTCCACCAGTCGACCAGGTCGACCTCGGCGTCCGGTGGTCGGGGTTGCCGGTGGATCGTCTGCATGGACCAGTAGCCGACGACCTTGCGGGCGCCGCTGTCGGTGGAGTAGCTGACCTCACCGAGGTATCCGCCCACCGTGCAGCTGAGGCCAGTTTCCTCCTCGACCTCGCGTACCGCCGTCGCCGTCGCCTCCTCGCCCGGTTCTCCTTTGCCCTTGGGGAAGCTCCAGTCGTCGTAGCGGGGCCGGTGGACCACAGCCACGACAGTGCGGCCCCGGGCGTCGTGCTCCCAGACCACCCCGCCGTAGGCGAGGATCGTTGGTGGCCCGCACTCGCTCGTACTCGAGCTGGCGCGGTTGGCGGCACGGGCTCCGACGCTGCGCAGTGCGCTGCCGCCAGGTTGCGGACCGGCACCGGCACCGGCACCGCCACCGGCGTCGTCGTCGGGATCCGACCGATCTGTGCCCACGGGGGCGAGCGTAGCGGCCGTGCAACCGACATCCTCGCCCGCCTCCCATACGATGGAGCGCAGTCATGATCGCCGCCGTCCACACCAGCTCCGTCGTCCTCGTGGTGGCCGTTTTCTTGGCCAGTGCCGTGGAGATGGTCGAAGCCCTCACCATCGTGCTGGCCGTGAGCGTGACCCGCGGACTTCGAACGGCGCTCGCCGGTGCTCTCGCGGCGGTGGTGCTGCTGGGCGCGCTCGTCGCCGCTGTCGGGCCGGCGCTGGTGCATGTACCGCTGTCCACACTCCGCCTGGTCATCGGCGGGCTGCTGCTGGTGTTCGGCCTGCAGTGGCTGCGCAAAGCGATCCTTCGGTCATCGGGTCTGAAGGCCAAGCACGACGAGGACGCCATCTTCGCGGAGCAGGTCGCCGAGCTGTCGGGGGCCAGCGAGCAGGGGGCAGGACCCCTGGCCGCCACCGGAGGCTCGTGGAGATCGCGGTGGCTCGGGCCGATCGACCGGGCCGGAGCGGTCGTGTCGTTCAAGGGCGTGTTCCTCGAAGGGCTCGAGGTCGTGGTGGTGGTGCTGACCTTGGGGTCGACGTCGCACGACGTGCCGCTCGCTGCCCTCGCCGCGGGAGCGGCTGTGGTCGTCGTCGGTGCCATCGGCGCGCTGGTGGCGCGCCAGCTGTCGGGCGTGCCGGAGAACGCCATGAAGATGGCCGTCGGACTGATGCTGGTGAGTTTCGGCACCTTCTGGAGCGGGGAGGGCATGCACGTCCGCTGGCCGGGGTCAGACCTGGCCATCGTGGCGCTCGTCGCCTTCTACGGCCTGTCGGCGTGGGCTGTGGTCCGCCTGCTGGCCGGCCGCCGGCCTGCAGGGCGGCGCTCGATCCCGGAGGTGGAGCATGCCTGAGCGCAGCTGGCCGGTCCGTTCGGTGGTGGCATTCGGCCGGTTCTGGGTCGACTTCCTGGTGGGAGACACCCCCGAGCTGTTGGTGGGTGCAGTCGTGGTGCTCGGGGCAACCGCGGCCATCGCCGCGTCCGGGTCGATCGGGGCTTCAGGTGTAGCGGTCGCCTTCCTGCCGCTCGCCGTCCTGTGCGTTCTCGGGATCTCCCTGGCCCGTGCCCGTTCCGGTCGTCGCTGACGCCGCGCCGAGTGCTCAGTGCCTCGGAGGTCGCCGGGGGACCAGGATCCTCGGTGTCGGGCTGGAGCGAGGACACCCCCTGTCATGGCGCCAACGCCGGTGACGCTGACGGCGTTACCGGTTCCGGTGGGGCAAGGAGACGACCGGCGGGGTCGCGTCCGGTGTGGCTTCGGACCCGAGCGGGCGTGTTCCGATCGGATGCCGCTCAGTCGACAGCGTTCGGGCACAACGAGTGGTGCACGCTATGCCAAGAGCGATATTGTAGGGATGCCGAGCGGCTGGATGTCGCACGGCTGGGCACACGCAGAGTGCCGACCAGGCGAGGTGGCGACAGCGACGCGCGATGGTTCTTTTTCGGACGGTCGAGGTAGATGCCGGCGAAAGGGCAACGATGCGGAAGTCCCTCCCCTGCTCGGCGACGATGGTGACGGGTCGAGCGGGATTGGCGGGCAGCGCCCGTCGTCGCAGTGGCCAGGCCTCGAAGCCGGCGAGCCCAGGGATGTGGGCGTGACCGGTGGATCGTACGACGGCGACGTTTCTGAGGCGCTCGACGTACGGTCACCGAGCCAGCCGCGGACCGTCGGCATGGTGTGGGAGGGCCTGGTCCGAAGCGTGCAGGTGCTCTCGGCCACGGTATCCGACCTGCCGGTCGAGCTCCGTCGGCCCACGGTCGATGCTGCGGTGGCCATTGTGGAAGAGGTCGGGTTCGCCGCAGGCTGGCTGGTTCGCCAGGCACTTGTACCGGCCGCGGTCCATGTCGCGCCCGGATCGGGGATCGCCGGCGCGGCCTCGGCGTCCGGCGTCGAGCGGGGCGGCG
>JAKAYQ010000160.1 GCA_021826725.1 Actinomycetes bacterium | reverse complement strand
TCGGGTCGGTTCCGGGTGTCGGGGTGCATGTCGGGGACATCGTGGGGATGGCGGCGACGCCTGACGGGCGTGGCTATTGGATGGTGGGTGCCGACGGGGGTGTCTTCAGCTTCGGCGACGCCGGGTATTTCGGGTCGGTTCCGGGTGTCGGGGTGCATGTCGGGGACATCGTGGGGATGGCGGCGACGCCTGACGGGCGTGGCTATTGGATGGTGGGTGCCGACGGGGGTGTCTTCAGCTTCGGCGACGCCGGGTACTTCGGGTCCGCGGGCCAGCTCGACCCCAACCGTCCCCCCGGGCGCGCCAACGAGATCTACCTCGCAGCGCCGATCACGAGCATCGTGGCGAGCCCCGACGGCGGCGGGTACTGGCTGGTGGGCGCCAACGGCGAGATCGTCCCCCTCGGCGATGCCGCCTACGCGGGCTCGCTGCCCGGCGACTTCGTCGCTGTCGGCGACGTCGTCGGAGCGGCGACCGTGCCGTGACCGGTGACGCGGCGCTCGTCGGCAACCTGCAGAGAAGTCCGGCATCCGGGCATCGCACCGGGTCGGTTGGCGTGCTGCTCCTCCCCGCCTGAGCACCACCACGCGGGATCCGGGCATCGCACCGGGTCGGTTGGTGTGCTGCTCCTCCCCGCCTGAGCACCACCAGCGGGATCCGGGCGCCGAACCGGGTCGGTTGGTGCGCTCATGACCGTGCTCGCACGCCACCACGCGGCACCCGGGTCGGCACGGGTCGGTGCGGTGGCCGCCGGTGGGCGGGAGCATCGGGCACGCCGCACCTCTACCATGAACATATGCGCAGAAGTTCAGGTGGTGTGGTGCCCTGGTCGAGCCACGGGCCAGGCGATGTCGCTGCGCTCACCCTCACCAGGCCGACGATGCCCGCAGACGAGGACGTGGCCGACCTGGCCGACGTCTTCGGCCTGCTGGCCGATCCGGGTCGCCTGCGGCTGATGGCAGCGCTCCTCGGCGGGGAGCGCTGCGTCGGCGACCTCGCCGCAGCCGCCGGGTTGAGTGAGTCCGCCGCCAGCCACGCGTTGCGCATCCTGCGGGCGCACCGCGTCGTCTCGGTGCGGCGGGCCGGTCGAATGGCCTTCTACAGCCTGGCCGACGCCCACGTGCGGACTCTGCTGGACGTGGCACTGGCGCACGTAGCCCACAGCCCCATGCTCCACGACCATCCAGAGGGGACCGCCCACGCCGAAAAGCCAGCCAGCCGCAAAGGACCCGGCCAGGTGGTCGAGCGCAGTGACCCGAGCCAGCATGGTGACCTGAGCGAGCGCGGTGACCTGAGCGAGCGCGGTGACCTGAGCGAGCGCGGTGACCTGAGCGAGCGCGGTGACCCGAGCCGGCGTGGTGACCCGAGCCGGCGTGGTGACCCGAGCCGGCGTGGTGACCCGAGCCGGCGTGGTGACCCGAGCCGGCGTGGTGACCTGAGCCGGCGTGGTGGCCTGAGCCGGCGTGGTGACCCGAGCCGGAGCGATGGCTGACCCCGAAACCCCGTCGGCTGGGGGAGCTGGTTCCGACCGGGATCCCGCCTCGGTAGCGGGCGGCGGGGCCCGAAGCCATGGGCCGGCAGCCGGCGGCCGCCGGGGCGCCACAGACCGGCGCCACGGTCACGTTCACGTGCCGACTCGGGACGCCGATGTTCGCCGCCTGCTCGTGGCCCTGGCGCTCATCGCCGCGTTCATGGTGGGGGAAGTGGTCGCAGCGATACTGAGCGGGTCGCTCGTGCTGTTCGCCGATGCGGGGCACATGCTCACCGACATCGGGGCCCTGGCGGCCAGCGCGTGGGCGGCCCGGTTGACGGCGCGGCCAGCAGGGGGGATCTGGACGTTCGGTCTGCACCGGGCGGAGATCCTGTCCGCCGCGGTCAATGGGGTGACCCTGGTGTCCGTGGCGCTGCTCATCGCCGTCGAGGCCGTCACCCGTCTCGTCCACCCACCGGCGGTCGACGGGGCCGTGGTGATCGGCGTGGCGCTGGTCGGAGCGGCGGTGAACCTGGGTGCCACCGCGGTGCTGTCGGGGGCTAGCCGGACGAGCCTGAACGTGCAGGGTGCCTTCCTTCACCTCCTCACCGACCTGTACGCGTTCCTGGCGACGGCGGCGGCTGGGCTCGTCATCGTGTGGACCGGCTGGCGACGGGCGGATGCGGTGGCGTCGCTACTGGTCGCTGCGCTCATGGCCCGGGCCGCCTGGGGTCTGCTGCGCGACTCGGGTCGGGTGCTGCTCGAAGCGGTGCCCGAGCACGTCGACATCGCCGAGGTCCGGTCGCACCTGCGCACGGTGGAGCACGTCGTCGACGTGCACGACCTGCACGCCTGGATGGTCTCGTCGGGTCTGCCCGTGCTGTCGGCTCACGTGGTGGTCGAGGACGCGTGCTTTGCCAGCGGTCACGCGCCGCAGATCCTCGACCAATTGCAGGCGTGCATCGCCGGTCATTTCGATGTGGAGCACACTACGTTCCAGCTCGAACTGGCATCGCACGCGCCGCACGAGCACGGCACGCACCCCTGACGGTGACGACGGGGGCTCGTCGGCCTGTGCCGGCGGCGAGCCATCGGGGTCCCGTGGTGCCGCTTGGGGGCCGATCTATCCGTCCGGTACCATGCACCGGTGGCTCCCCGGCCGAAGACATCAGCGGTGCTGGTGCCTTCTGTGCAGCGGAAGCGGGGCTCGGGCGCCTCGTCGCCAAACGGCACCCTCGGTCCGCCGGGCATGAACGTGCTGTCTGGCCGCGAAGTGACCTTCGTGCCGGCCGACCCGCCGCGCACCGGGCGGTTCGTCGTGTACGACCCCGCTGTCTCGGCGGCCGGCCGGGCTGTCGACCGGCCCCATGACCTGCCCGACGAGATCGAGGTTGCCGTTCCTGCGGGGTCGTCGGTCCGCCGCAGGACCGTTCCGGCACGGTTCGTCTCCGTGGCCGAGGCCCTGGACCTTCTCCGCGACGCCGGCGATTCCGCCGGCACCCCACCGACGCCGAGCGTCCGGGCCTGGTCGGCGGTGGTGGTTGCCGGGCTGGTGCTCGTGGCGCGAGGCCGCCTGGCTCCCTCGGTGTCCGCCGCCGGCTTCGACGCCTGGCGGGCCGCGCCGCTCGACGCCGACGAGGAGCAGCTGCGCCGGGACCTGGCGGCCGTCCTCCCCCCGGCGGCGCACGCCACCGTGCTCGGTGGCCGGCCGCCGCTGCGGATGCCCACGCCGGAGGTACTGGTGGGCGAGGCGTGGGATGCGATTGCGGACACGCTGCCGCGAACGGCGGCGGCGCAGGTCGCCACGGGCACGCCGGTGTTCGCCGCGGCGGAGCCGCAGCCCGCCGAGGCGCTGCGCAGCTGGCTGGTCGACGCCGTCGGCAGCCTGGACGGCGGCGCTTCCATCGCGCTGCGGGTCGAGGTCGGCTCCGACGAGACCGGGGATGGGGGCGGGGACGGGCAGTGGGATGGCGACGGGAACGGGCAGTGGGATGGCGACCGGGCCCGCGATGGTCTCGCCGCGAGAGCGAAGGCGGGAGCCGGAGCGCCAGCCGTCCAGGATCCAGTTGCCAGGGAGGATGCGCCGGTAGCCCGGGCCGTCCTGCAGCTCACCAGCCGGATCGAGCCGAGCCTGGTGGTGGACGCCGTGGACCTGCTGGCCGGCCCGGCAGCGGTGCTGGCCCGCTTCGGTGCCGACGCGGAGCGGGACCTGCTGCTGGCGCTGCGTCGAGGGGCCCGGGTCTGGCCGCCGCTCGGCGACCTGCTCCGCCAGCGGGCGCCCACCGCCCTGGCGCTCGACGAGGACCGGTTGGCGGACCTGCTCGGCGAGGCAACGGCCGAGCTGGCGGCCGCCGGGATCGAGGTTCGCTGGCCGGCCGACCTGTTCGCCGACGGCCTGGCTCTCCGCGCCGCCATCGTGGAGCAGCCCGGCAAGGTGGTCGAGGCAGGGTTCCGCCTCGACCAGCTCGTCGAGTTTCGCTGGCAGGCCACGCTCGGCGGCGACGTGCTGTCGGCCGAGGAGGTGGACCAGCTAGCCGAGGCCAAGCGCGGCCTGGTTCGCCTGCGGGGGCGGTGGGTGACCGTCGATCCCCGGATGCTCGAGCGCCTGCGCGAGCGACGGTCTCGCCGGCTGGGAGCCGCCGAGGCGCTCGGGGCCCTGGTGGCGGGGACGCTGCCGGTCGACGGCGAGGTGGTGCCGGTGGTCGCCGACGGGCCCCTCGGAGCGCTGGCCGCCCAGCTGGCCGGGATCGGTGACGCCACTCGCGACCTGGACGTCCCCGACGGCCTGCGGGCCGAGCTGCGCCCGTACCAGCGGCGGGGAGTGACGTGGCTGCAGGCGATGACCGCGGTCGGCATCGGCGGCTGCCTGGCCGACGACATGGGCCTCGGCAAGACCGTGCAGGTGATCGCCCTCCACCTGCACCGCCGCGCCGACGGCCTGGGGCCGACGCTCGTGGTCTGCCCGACCACGCTGGTCACCAACTGGGAGCGCGAGGTCCGGCGCTTCGCCCCGGAGGTGCCGGTGCGCCGCTACCACGGCAGCGCCCGGGATCTCGGCGACCTCGACCCGGCCGAGCTGGTGGTGACCAGCTACGGGGTGGTCCGGCGCGACCACGACATTCTGGCTGCCGCCGGCTTCTCTCTGGTGGTGGCCGACGAGGCCCAGCACGCGAAGAACCCGGCGTCGGCGACGGCCCGGGCCTTGCGGGCCGTGCCAGCCCAGGCCCGGGTGGCGCTCACCGGCACGCCGGTGGAGAACCGGCTGAGCGAGCTGTGGTCCATCGTGGACTGGACGACGCCCGGACTGCTCGGGCCGCTCGAGCGGTTCACCCGGACCGTCGCCGTTCCCATCGAGCGCTACCGCGACCCGGTGGCCACCGACCGTCTGGCCCGCATGGTGCGCCCGTTCGTGCTCCGCCGGCGCAAGACCGACCCGGGCATCGCCCCGGACCTGCCGCCGCGTACCGTCAGCGACGTGCCGGTGCCGCTCACCGGCGAGCAGGTGACGCTGTATGAAGCCGAGGTCCGCGAGGCTCTGGCCGCGATCCGGGAGAAAGAGGGGTTCGAGCGGCAGGGCCTGGTGCTCCGCCTGCTCACCGTGCTCAAGCAGATCTGCGACCATCCGGCGCAGTACCTGCACCAGCCGGGGCCGATCCCCGGTCGTTCCGGCAAGTTCGCCGCGCTCGAGGAGCTGTTGAGCGTCATCGTCGACGAGGGTGATTCAGTTCTGGTGTTCAGCCAGTTCGTCGAGTGCCTGGCGCTGATCGAGGCCCGGCTGGCCGACCTTGGAGTACCGACGCGCTTCCTGCACGGCGGTGTGGCGGCCCGACAGCGGGCTGCCATGGTGGACGCGTTCCAGGCAGGGGAGGCGCCGGTGTTCCTGCTTTCACTGAAGGCAGGTGGCGTCGGCCTCAACCTGACCCGGGCCACCCACGTGGTGCACGTCGACCGGTGGTGGAACCCGGCCGTCGAGGACCAGGCCACCGACCGGGCGCACCGCATCGGCCAGGACCGGCCGGTGCAGGTCCACCGCCTGGTGGCCGAAGGCACGCTCGAGGACCGGATCGCCGAGCTCATCGAGCGCAAGCGCGACCTGGCCGAAGCCGTGGTCGGTGGCGGCGAGGCCTGGGTGGCGTCGCTGTCCGACGACGAGCTGGCCGCGCTGGTGGAGCTGGGCCGGCCATGAGCCCGTCGCACCGGTGGGGTGGTGGGTCCTTTCCCAAGAGCAAGCCCCGGCGGCCCGGCTCCGGCCAGTGGCGAGCGGCGGGCAAGCGCCCGTTCGGCACCACATGGTGGGGCCAGGCCTGGGTGGAGGCGCTGGAGCAGCGCGCCAGGCTCGACCCCAACCGGCTGCCCCGGGGCCGGACATACGCTCGGACCGGCGCCGTCGACGAGCTGCAGCTGTCGGTCGGCGAGGTGCGCGCTGCCGTCCAGGGATCGCGAGCAACGCCCTACAGCGTGCACGTACGTGTGCGGGTGTGGTCGGATGCAGAATGGGACCGGGTGCTCGACGCCATGGCCGCCCAGATCGGGCACACTGCTGCGCTGCTCGACGGCGAGCTGCCTCCCGAAGTGGCAGACGACGCCCGCTCGGTCGGGCTCGACCTCCTGCCCGGCCCAGGCGAGGTGCAGCCCCGCTGCTCCTGCCCGGACTGGGCTGATCCCTGCAAGCACGCTGCCGCCGTGTGCTACCTGGTGGCCGACCAGCTCGACGTGGACCCGTTCGCAGTCCTGCTGCTGCGCGGGCGAGGCCGTGACGAGCTCCTCGCCGCCCTTCGCTCCCGCAGGGTGACGGCAGGAGGCGGCGTGGCGGCCCCCGCTGCCGGCGTGGCAACGGACTCCGGTGTGCCGGCCCGCGCGGCCTGGGCAGCGTGGGCGAGCCGGACGGCGGCTGCCGACCCGGTGCGGGGTGCTGGGGAACCGGCAGGCGGACCTGCGGCCCGACCGGTGCCGCTCGACCTGCCGGCGTTGCCGGTGCCACCCGCCCAGCCGGGTCGCCCGACCGTTCTCGGCACCGATCCACCTGCCGAAGCCGGGATCGACCCCGGTGCCCTGCGGAGGCTCGCCGCCGACGCCGCTGGACGGGCGCTGCAGATGGCGTTGGGAGTGGCATCCTCCGCCCTGGAGCTCGACGCCGCCGCTGACCTCGCCCGCCGGGCTGCGGGCAGCCTGCCCGGCGGGGCACCCGGTGCCGGGCACGTGGGGCTGGACGACCTGGCCCGGCGCGCCGGTGTGCCCGTGCGCGACCTGGTCGGTCGGGCCTTGGCATGGGGCCAGGGTGGGGTCGCTGCGCTCGAGGTGCTCGACGGGCAGTGGGACGCCGGTCCCGAGGCGCTGCGCCGCGGCCGGGCGCTGCTGGGAGCGGGGGCGGTCGGGCGCCGGAACCGGGTGACCTTGGGGAGCCGCCAGCTCCGGTTGGGACACGACCTGCGCTGGTACCCGTACCGGAAGAACGGTACCGGCTGGGACCCCGACGGGCCGCCGCTGGACGACGAGGGTGGCCCGTCTGACGGCGTCGGCGCCCCGGCGGCCGACGCTGGACCGGATGGAGCGGGTTCGGGCGGACCAGAGGAAGCCGACGACTGAGCGCCTGCTGGCGGCGCTGCGGGCGGCGTGACGGTCCGCCGACTTCGCCGAGCTGGGGGTTGGCATCCGTTGTCACACTCCCGACCGATGCTGAGCGCTGATGAACGTGGCTGAGTGGGCAGCGTCCCAAAGGGATCCACTTGACCGGGACTTCTGGTGGCCGCCAGCGGGGACTGCAACATGGCCACGGACGATCGCTCACTCGGCTGCAACGGTGCGTCGAACCCTGGACGAGGTGCGCTGACCCTGCTGGCTCCCCTGCTGGCTCCCCTGCTGGCTCCCCTGCTGGCTCCCCTGCTGGCTCCCCTGCTGGCTCCCCTGCTGGCTCCCCTGCTGGCTCCGCTGCTG
>JAKAYQ010000159.1 GCA_021826725.1 Actinomycetes bacterium | reverse complement strand
GTACCGGTTCGGGCGGGTCATCCGACTGAAGCACGACGACGTGGACCGGTTCATCGAGACGTGTCGCATCGAGCCCGGCAGCCTGGAGCACCTGTACCCAGAGCTCAAGGGCGCGCCGGCACGTGACGCGGTGCTCGGGGACTGAGGCTCCATCTCAGCCTCCTGCCGGTGCTCCACGCCAGTGTCCAGCCGGATCAGGCCGGGGCACGGTTCCGCCGCCAGCCCGGCTCCGGACCGGCGCCGGTGGCGGTAGGGTCGGTCTCGTGACCGACGTGACCGACTGTCTGTTCTGCGCCATCGTGGCCGGCACGACCCCGGCGGACGTGGTGGCCCGCAGCGACCACGGCGTGGCGTTTCGTGACGTCAACCCCCAAGCGCCGGTCCACGTGCTGGTGGTGCCCGTCCGGCACATCGACCACGCGGCCGCGGTCACGGCCGCGGACGGAGCCGTGCTGGCCGACCTCTTCGTGCTGGCACGGCGGGTCGCTGAGGCCGAGGGTGTGGCGGACAGCGGGTTCCGGCTCGTGGCGAACGTGGGCGAGGACGCGGCCAACTCGGTGCCCCATCTCCACCTGCACGTGATCGGCGGCCGGCGGCTCGGCTGGCCTCCGGGTTGAGCATCGCGTGGCGCGTGGTGGTGGCATCGCCGGTGCCGGGCGGCTGGTAGCCTGAGTTGCGAGCGCCCGTGTCCCCAACTCAGGTCAAGATCCTCGTCCCCGGCAACCACCTGATGATCGGGTTGCTCGGCGAGCGGGACGAGCAGCTGCGCCTCATCGAGCAGGCGTTCCCTGATGCCCGCATCGTGGTGCGGGGCAACGAGATCGCCGTGGACGGCGCCGACGCGGAGCGGGTCGGGCGCCTGTTCGACGAGCTGGTCACGCTGGTGGGCCAGGGCCACCGCCTCGATGTTGCCGATTTCGGCCGCACCATCGCCATGGTGAAGGACGACGTCAGCCCGGCCGAGGTCCTCACCACCGAGCTCCTGCGGTCAGCGCGCGGGCGGACCGTGCGGCCCAAGACCGCAGGGCAGAAGCGGTACACCGACGCCATCGCCGGCCACGTCGTGACCTTCGGCATCGGGCCCGCCGGCACGGGGAAGTCCTACCTGGCTGTGGCCCTCGCGGTGCAGGCGCTCCAGGCCCACCAGTTCGAGCGGATCATCCTGACGAGGCCGGCGGTCGAAGCGGGGGAGCGCCTGGGGTTCCTTCCCGGGGACATCATGGCGAAGGTCGATCCCTACCTGCGACCGCTCTACGACGCCCTGTACGACCTGGTCGGAGCGGATGGCGCCCAGCGGCTGCTCGAACGGGGAACCGTCGAGGTCGCTCCCCTCGCGTTCATGCGGGGGCGGACGCTCAACCGGAGCTTCATCATCCTGGACGAGGCGCAGAACACCACACCCGAGCAGATGAAGATGTTCCTCACCCGCATCGGCTTCGGCTCCAAGGCCGTGATCACCGGCGACGTCACCCAGGTGGACGTGCCCGGCGGGCGATCTGGCCTGGGCGGCCTGCGCGCCGTCCTGGGCGAGGTCGACGGTGTCGCGTTCGTCGATCTCGACAACCGCGACGTCGTCCGCCACCGCATCGTGGCCGACATCGTGGCGGCCTACGAGGCGGCGGACCGGGCCGGTCGGGACGGGCACGAACCGGCGGCAGGCGGGTCTGGCGGGACGGGGCCGGCTCGTGCCCGTTGACGTCTTCGCCGCCGACGAGCAGTCCGATCTTGCCGTCGACGTGGAGCGCTGGGCGGTGCTCGTCCGCTCCGTCCTGCAGGCCGAAGGTGTCCGTGTGGACACAGAGGTGTCGCTGCTCTTCGTCGACGAGCAGACCATCGCAGACTTGAACGAGCGGTTCCTCGGGCGCCAGGGGCCGACCGACGTCCTCGCCTTCCCCATCGACGACGACCCGGTGCCCGCCGGCCGCTCTCCCGACCAGGGGGGGACCGGGCCCGGTGGTGTCTCGGCCGAGGACGACGTCCCCAACCTGATGGGCGACGTGGTCATCTGCCCGGCTGTCGCCGCCCGCAACGCGGTCGAGCACGAGGCGACCGTCGACGACGAGCTCGCCCTGCTCGTGGTGCACGGGGTCCTGCACCTGCTCGGCATGGACCACGAGGTCGACGCCGACGCGCAGCGCATGGAGCGGCGTGAGCAGGAGCTCCTGGACCGCTTCCACCGTCGGAGCGGGTGACGGTGGCGACGGCCCACGCCGTTTCCGTCACCCCCGCGCAGTGGGGGATGGTGGTTGCGGTGGTCGTGCTCGTCGGGGTCTCGGTCCTGCTTGCACTGGCCGAGACCAGCTTGGTTCGTACCAGCCGGGCCCGGGCGCTGAGCCTGCTGGAAGACGGCCGCCGTGGTGCCCGCCAGCTGGTCGACCTGGTCGAGCGGCCCGAGCGGTTCCTGAGCGCTGTGCTCCTACTGGTGCTGGTCAGCCAGCTGGTGGTGGCGACGCTGGTGGGGATCCTGGCCGAAAAGTGGTTCGGCGGCTGGGGTGTGGCCGTGGCCACGGTGTTCGAGGTCGTGGTGCTGTTCGTGGTGGCCGAGGCCCTGCCGAAGAACTGGGCGGTGCAGAACCCGGACCGCTCGGCGCTGCTCGCCGCGCCGCTTGTGTCGGCGATGGTCGGCCTGTGGCCGGTGCGCATGGCGTCGTCCGGTCTGGTGGCGCTCGCTGCACTGCTCAGCGGGCCCCGGCGTCGCCAAGCCGCTGTCAGCGAGTCCGAGTTGCTGGCCATGGCCGACGTCGCTGTCGAGGAGCAGGTCATCGAGCGCGAGGAACGCGCGCTCATCCATTCCATCATCGAGTTCGGTGACACCATCGTGCGCGAGGTGATGGTGCCACGGCCCGACATGCGGACCGTCGAGGCCGGCCTGACCGTCACCGCCGCGCTCGGCGTGGCGCTCGACGCCGGTTTCAGCCGGCTCCCCGCGTTCGAGGGCAACGTCGACGACATCGCCGGCGTCGCCTATGTGAAGGATCTGGCGCGTGCCGAGCGGGCCGGACGGGGTGCCGCCCAGGTCCGCGACGTCGTGCGACCCGCCCATTTCGTCCCCGAGACAAAGCGAGTGGCTGCCCTGATGCGCGAGATGCAGGAACGGACGTTCCACCTGGCCGTTGTGGTCGACGAGTATGGCGGCACTGCCGGCCTCGTCACCCTCGAGGACTTGATCGAGGAGCTCGTGGGAGAGATCGTCGACGAGTACGACGTGGGGGAGCCACCGCTGGTGCGGACCGGCGACGGTGGCGTCTCGGTGTCCGGTCGGCTCACCGTCGATGCGCTCAACGAGGCGCTCGATGCAGATCTCCCGACCGGCACGTGGGACACGGTGAGCGGCCTGTTGTTCGACGAGATGGGCCGGGTGCCGGCCCTGGGCGACAGCGTGGAGGTGGCCGGGTACCGGCTGACCGCCGAGCGGGTGCAGGGCAACCGGGTCGGCCGAGTCGCGGTCGTTTCGCTGGCTGGCCCCGGGGCGGCTGCCGGCTCGGACGGTGCCACGCCGGCGGCAGCCGACGGCGTCCCCGGAGATGTCCCGTCGACCCCCGACCCGCCACCGGCCCGGCGTCGCGAACCTGCCCGGCCCTCGTCCGGTGGTGGCGGCGGTCCGAGCACAGGTCGCGACCGTGGTTGAGCCGACGTCTGGGGCCCAAGGCCTGCCGCGCACCGGGGGTCCTGACGCGGGTGCCGGTGCAGCGGGCGACGTCGACGGCGGTGGCGACGTGGATCGTGTGGTGGGTGCCGGTGCAGCGAGCGACCTGGACGGCGGTGGCGACGTGGGTTCCAGCCTTGGGGTCGGCACCAGGGCTGGCGTGGCCCGCTCGGGCTTTGTGAGCGTGGTCGGGCGGCCCAACGTCGGCAAGTCGACGCTCGTCAACCGCCTGGTCGGCACCAAGGTGTCGATCACGTCGCCCAGGCCGAACACCACCCGCCGTTCCGTGCGCGGTGTCCTGCACGCCGGGGATGCCCAAGCCGTGTTCGTCGACACCCCCGGCCTCCACCGGCCGCGCACTGCCCTGGGTCAGCGATTGAACGACCATGTTGCCGAGGCGCTCGACGATCTGGACGTGGTGCTCGCCGTCGTCGACGCCACCGCATCGGTCGGGCCCGGTGACCGGATGGTCCTGGCCCGAGCCCTGGCCGCCTCGGTCTCTGGCACGGCAGGCGAAGGCGGCGCGGACGATCTCGGCGGTGCTCCGGTGGGCAGCAGTGCCGGGCGCAGCGTGCTCGTGGTGGTCAACAAGATCGACGCGGCCCGTCCCGAGCAGGTCCTCGAACGTTTGGAGGAAGCGGAGGCCGAGGTTCGTTCCACTCTCGGTCCCGACCATGAGGTGGAGCTGTTCCCCGTGTCTGCGGTATCGGGCGCCGGGATCGACGCTCTGGTGGCTGCGACCGTGGACCGCCTGCCGCCGGGACCGGCGTACTTCCCCGAGGAGATGGTGAGCGACGTCCCCGAGGCGTTCTGGGTGGCAGAGCTCGTCCGCGAGCAGCTGCTGCACGCCACCCACCAGGAGCTGCCTCACGCCATCGCCTGCCGGGTGGTCGAGTGGGAGTGGCCGCGGATCCGGGTCGAGATCGTCGTCGAGCGCGCGTCGCAGAAGGCGATCGTGATCGGGCGGGGCGGCCTGGTTCTGAAACAGGTGGGCACGGCGGCGCGGCAGCAGCTCCCCGCTGGCACGCACCTGGAGCTGCACGTGGTGGTGGACAAGCACTGGCAGCAGCGGCCCGATGCCATCGAGCGGCTCGGGTACTGACGCCAGGCAGCACCGCCGCGGGCCCCAGCCATGGACCTGGCCCGGAAGGATCGGGACCTGGCCCGGAAGGATCGGGACCGGGTCGGGAGCTTTGCCGGGCGGGGCCGCTGCAGCGCCGTGGTGCCGGACCGTCAGGAGCGCTCGGCCGCCGACGTTGCCGGCGGGTCGCCCGGTTCGTCGCCGGTGGAGGCCAGGGACCGCAGGAACGCGTGGACCTCGTCGCGTGTCACCGTCCGGCGCATGGGTGGCATCGCGGACAGGAGCGCCCGACGGTACCCGGCGGTGGCGAGCCGAGGGTCGAGCACAGCGACCACACCCTGGTCGCTGCTCCTGCGGACGAGCCGACCGGCTCCTTGGGCGAGGAGCGTCGCCGCCCGGGGGATGTCGATGGTGTGGAACGCCCCTGGACCCGCCCGCTCCCGGCGTGCCTGCAGGAGGGGGTCGTCGGGGCGGGGGAAGGGCAAGCGGTCGATGACCACCAGGCTGGCGGTCCGGCCCGGGACGTCCACGCCCTGCCAGAACGACAGCGTGGCGAAGAGGCAGGTGGCCTCGTCCCCGGCGAAAGCAGAGAGCAGCTGTGCCTTGGGCCGCTCCCCCTGGGTGAGAACGGGAAAGGGCACACGCGGTGCCACCGCGCCGTGCGCGTCGCTCATGGCCCGCCAGCTCGTGAACAGCGCCAGCGTCCGCCCACCTGCGGCGAGCATCAGGTCGACCAGCTCGTCGTACGCCTTGCCGTCGGCTCCGGAGGTCCGGCGGTCGGGGATGCCCGGCGGCACGTAGAGAAGCGCGTTCTCCCGGTAGGGAAAGGGGCTGCCCACGTCGATATGGTCGGTCGTGCCCGACGGAAGGCCCAGCCGTTCGGCCACACCGGGCGGCATGGTGGCCGAAGCCAGGATCGCGGTGACCTCCGGCCAGAGCCGGGCGGCGAGGATCGGGCCCACGTCGATCGGGGTGGATCGCAACGAACGACTGCGGCCGGTGCTGCCGATCCACAGGACCCGATCAGGGTCGCCCTCGAGCGCGATGGCAAGGTCGCCGGCGAGATTGCCAGTGGCAAGCAGTGCTCGAGCCCGCCGGGCCCCCTCGGGTCCGGTGCCGTCGTCGCCTGCGGACCGCAGCGCCCGAGCCAGGTCGTCGACGCGGCCGCGGGCGACCACGAGCAGGTCGGCGAGCGCTCTCTCACCGGCCAGGTCGATGCGCCGCTCAGCCGATGCTGCCAGTGCCGCCTCGAGCTGGTCGGCGCTGGCCGAAACCGGTGCCACTGGGTCCGCTCCAGGTCCCAGCAGCCCTCGTGCCGCGGCGGCGGCCGCCCGCAGCCGGCCCGGGGTCAGCTCAACGCCGAGCCCGTGGCTGACGATGTCCTCGGCCTCGTGCGCCTCGTCGATCACGATGATGTCGTGCTCGGGCAGCACCGCGCCGCCCGACGCCAGGTGGGCGGTGGTCAGCGCGGTGTTCACCACCACCACCTGGGCGGCAGCCGCCCGGGCGCGCGCGAGCTCGGCGAAGCAGTCGTCACCTGACGGGCACCGGAACGCACCGGGGCACTCCCGCGGCCCCACCGACACGAGCGCCCAGGTGCGCGGCTGCGGCTCGAAGGAAAGCTCAGCCCGGTCCCCCGAGGGTGAGGTCTCGGCCCAGTCCAGGATCTGCCGAAGCTCGTCGACCATGCGATCGGGTGCCGGTTGGGGGTAGTCGCCAGCCATCGCCATTCCCGGGCGCCCGGACGCGCCGTGGACCGTGGCAGTGGCGACGGCGGTGGCTTGGCCCGTGGTGGCGCCGGTGGTGCCGCCGGTGGTGCCGGTGGCGTGACCGGTGCCGGTGCCGGCAGCGTGGCCGGGTGTCGCGCCGTCTGGTGGCGGATCGAGCCGTGCCATGGGGTCGGGCGGCCAGGGTCCCGGTCCGGCGAATGCAGATGCCGGATACTCGCCCAGCCCGGGGAGCGCATTGGCTATGGGCGCAGCCACCCACGGTCGTTCGCTCGCCACCGTCGCGTCGTCGCCCGTGGGCCCGCCGAGCGGTCCACCGTGAGCCCCGCCGGGCTGGGCGAGGCGATCGAGCCTGGCCTCCCCCGCCGCCGAGCGCCAGGAGGTCCGGCCGGCGACCTCCGCCGCACGTTGGCGGCACAGGTAGTTGGTCCGGCCCTTCAGGACGGCGAAGCGCACGGGGAGCACGCCGGCGAGTGCCCGGCTGATCTGGGGAAGGTCGCTTCCTGCCAGCTGGTCCTGTAGCGCCCTGGTGGCAGTCGAGACCACCACCGTGGCGCCGGACCGGATGGCGGGCAGCAGGTAGGCGAGGGTCTTCCCGGTCCCGGTGCCGGCTTGGGCCACCAGATGGCGGCGTTGCGAGATCGCCCGCTCGACCGCCTCTGCCATGGCCAGCTGGCCAGGCCGCTGCTCGCCGCCGCCGGGCAACAGACCGGCTACGGCCTTCAGGGCGTCGCGCAGCGTTCCGCCAGCGCCGGGCGTGCCAGCGGGCGGGGCCGGGTGCTTCGAGAGAGAGCGGTCCGCTGCCACGACGACCAGACGCTACCGGGGCCGGGCTGGAACCGGTGTTGGGCAGGTGGGGTTGGGCCGAATGCCTGGGCCGGGGCCGGCTGGGGGTTGGGCCGGGTGCCGGATGTCGGATGTCGGAACCGGTTGGGGGTTGGTGGCTGGGGGTTGGTGGCTGGGGGTTGGGCCGGGTGACGGATGAGATCGGA
>JAKAYQ010000158.1 GCA_021826725.1 Actinomycetes bacterium | reverse complement strand
GCGTACGGCCTCGAGCAGGGGTTCGGCGCCGTCGACGGCGCGCCGCGCCCCTACGACCTCGGCCAGGTGAGCACGGTCCTCGTCGCCCTCGACCCAATCGGCTGGGTGGGTCACGAGCACCCTCTCCAGAGGCGAGCCGTCGACGACGTCGCTCACCACGTCTTCGTAGAGGTCCTCGAGGCACACCAGCACCGAGGCGCCGGAGTCGGCGAGCTCGATGGCGAGCTCGCGTCCCTTCAGCAACGGGCTGAGCGAGACGGCCGCCCCGCCGGCCTTCCATGTCGCCACGAGGGCGATCGCCCACTGCGGGTCGTTCTGGGCGAGGATGGCGACCCGACCCCCCGGTGCCAGTCCTCCAGACACCAGGTCGGCAGCGAGGGCCGTGGCAGCAGTGTCGACCTCGGCGTAGGTAAGGACGGTGCCGAAGACGTACAGTGCCGGGGAACCGCCGCGACGGGAAACGGCGTCGTCCCACAGCGCCGTCATGGTGCTAAAGCGGGGTTCGAGCGTGGCGCCGACGCCCTCGGGGTAGAGGGTGAGCCAGGGCCGCGCCGCATAGGCAGCCGCTGCCTCGGCCCCTCCACCCGCAGCCGACAGGCGGGCCGTCGTCACCTCGACCACCGGCCACCGGCCAGGGTGAACCGAGGCAGGTGGAGCCCGTCGTCCTCGTCGATGCGGAGGCGGACCGGGAGCTCGATGGCGAGCTCCTCCTCGCGAGCGTCCACGTTGGTAATGAGGCGCGGCCCTTCGTCGAGCTCGACGATGGCCACGTTGTAAGGGATCCGCTCGACGAACGCCTCGTGGACGGCCTGGCGATAGACAACCCAGCTGATGATGCGGCCGCCGCCGGAGGCGACCTGCCAATCGTGGGACCTGGACAAGCACCGCGGGCACTCGTCCCGGGCCGGCAGCCAGGCGTTCCCACAGTCGCGACAGTGCTGGAAGCGAAGCTCACCAGCGGCCAACCCTGACCAGTATGGCTCGGTGAGCGGTGTGACCTCGGGCCGGGGGAGCACCGTCACTCCTGTCCGAGGACCAGCGTCGAGTGAGTGTGCATGATCCCTCCCTGGTTGCTGACGACGCACGTCTGCGCACCGGGGACTTGATTGGCCGAGGTTCCCCGCATCTGACGGACGCCCTCGAGCACAAGCTGCATGCCGGGCATCCCCGTCTCGGAGAGCAGACCTCCGCTCGTATTGGTGGGAAGCGCACCACCCAGTTGGAGGGCCCCGTCGGCGACGAACGGGCCACCTTGGCCCTTCCTGCAGAAGCCGTAGTCCTCGAGCGTCATGAGGACGGTGATAGTGAAGCAGTCGTAGAGCTGGGCCACGTCGACCTGTTCGGGCCCGATGCCGGCCATGGCAAACGCCGTGTGAGCCGAGACAGCTGCCGCGGTCTCGGTGAGGGTCGGCCGCTGGGCAACCTCCCATGACGTCTGCCCTTGGCCGAAGCCGAGCACCGGCACCGGAGCGGGCGCGCCGAGCTGGCGGGCGCGTTCTCTGCTCATGACGACGATGGCCGCCGCCCCGTCCGAGATCAGGCAACAGTCATCACGGCAGAAAGGGTCCACCACCGGACGTGACTGGGTGAAGTCCTCGAGCGTGATGGGTGCCCGGAGCTGGGCATCGGGGTTCGTCGCCCCGTGTCGGCGTGCCGCGACGGCGATCTCGCCCAGCTGCTCATGGGTCGTCCCGAACTCCTCCATATGCCGACGGGCGATCATGGCGTAACCGGCCGGCGTCCCGAACCAGCCGAAGGGAGCGTCGTCACCCCAGGCCCGCTCATACGCCTGCCGGGTGCCGGTACGCGGGTTGTCGGCGGTGGTGACGACCGCCACTTCGCACTGGCCGTGGGAGATCGCCATGGCGGCAAAGGAGAGCATCGAGATGTTGGTAGCGCCGCCCTGGTCCCACACGCCTCCGATGCGCGGCTGGACGCCGAGGGCCTCGGCGACTACCTGCCCGTACATCGGGACGTGCCCGGAGGTGGGGTACTTGACGAAGAGGGCGTCGACGGCATCTTTCTCCACCCGGGCATCGGCCAGCGCTTTGCGCACCGCCTCGACGTTCATCGAGGTTGGCGACCGGCCCGGCAGCTTGCCGTAGGCGGTGTGGCCGACGCCGGCGATCACCACGTCTCCGCGCACTAGATCACCCCTTTCTCTCGCAGCTCGGCCAGGCGGTCGGGACCGATACCCAGCCAGGTTCCGTACACTTCATCGTTGTGTTCGCCGAGCCTCGGGCTCGCCGTCACCTCCGGCTCGAAACCGTCGAAGCGCAATGGGCTGGCCGGCACGACAAGCGGCCCAAGGTCGGGGTCGACGAGCTCTCGCAACATCCCCCGGGCGTGGAGATGGGCATCGTGGACCACCTCGTCGAGCTCTCGTACGGGCGCGCAGGGTACGCCGCTCGCCTGCAGGCGGGCCACCATGTCGTCCCGAGCGAGCCCGGCCGACCACGCCCGGACGAGGTCGTCGACGTCCTCCATGTGGGCCACCCGGTCGACGCGGGTCGAGTAACGGGCGTCCTTAGCCAACTCGGGCATCCCCATGGCCTCGGTCAGAGACCGCCAGTGCGCGTCCGTCACGCAGATCAGCGCCACCCGACCGTCTCGGACCGGGTACACGTTGTAGGGCGCTTCGGCCATCCCCGAGTGGTGGTTGCCGGTCCGAGCTACGGCGTGGTGACCGTCGCCCTGGCCGAAGTACAACCCGAGGCTCGACATGAGCGACGGGTACACGGCGTCCAACATGGCCACCTCGACCTTGGCGCCTTGCCCGGTCCGCTCGCGTTGGTAGAGCGCAGTGACGATTGCGCCGTAGAGATGGATGCCTCCCAGGAAGTCACCGAGGGCTGCCCCCGCTTTGACCGGCTCGCCGTCGGGAAACCCAGTGGCGGCCATCACGCCGGCCATCGCCTGCACGGTGAGGTCCATCGCCGGCAGGTCGCGGTAGGGGCCCCAGCTGCCGTACCCCGAGCTCGACGCGTAGACCAGACGGGGGTTGCGCTCGAGCAGGTCGTCGGCGACAACGCCGAGACGCGCCAGGACCCCAGGACGGTAGTTCTCGACGAAGACGTCGGCGCGGTCTGCCAGCTCGACGAGGAGCTCGACCCCTTCGGGATGCTTGAGGTTGAGCGTCACGGCGCGCTTGGACGAGTTGAGCATGGCGAATGGCGCCGCAGCGCCCGCCTTCCGCCCACGGCCTCGCAGGTTCTCACCGGCCGGAGGCTCCACCTTGACGACCTCGGCGCCAGCGAGCGCCATGAGCAGCGTGGCGTAGGGCGCGTTGTAGATCTGGCCCAGGTCGACCACGGTGATTCCCGACAGCGGCCCCCGTCCGACGTCGGTCCCCACGTCTCCGGTCACCTCCCCACGAAGGCGGCCGGCCGCCGCTCGGCGAAGGCGGCAGGGCCTTCCCGAGCGTCGTCGGTCTGCTGGAGGTGTCGGTTCATCGCCTGCTCGAGCCGCAGGCCGGACACCCGGTCGAGGTCGCGGGAGCGCACGGCCAGCTCTTTGGTTGCCTGCACGGCCAGGGGGGCGTTGCCGGCGATATCGGCAGCGATCTCGTGGGCACGTCCGAGGAGCGCCGCCGGTTCGACCACCTCGTTGACCAAGCCCCAGCGGGCCGCCGTGGCGGCATCGATGCTCCGGCCGGTGAGGAGGAGCTCCATACCGATGGCGTAGGGGAGCTGCTCGAGGATGCGCTGGGTCCCCCCGTTGCCGGCGAGGATGCCCCGCTTCACCTCGGTGAGCCCGAAGGTGGCGTGCGGAACGGCGATGCGGATGTCGGTGGCCAACATGAGAGTCATGCCGCCACCCAGGCAGTAACCGTTCACGGCGGCGATGACCGGCTTCCACACCTCGAGACCCCGGTTCAGCAGCTGCTCGTGCTGGGTCAGCCAGAAATCCGAAAGGTCCTGCGGATCGGTGACGTAGCTCTTCAAGTCGGCACCCGTCGAGAAGGACCGCCCCCCCGCTCCGGTCACGATCGCCACCCGGATGGCAGGATCGTCTCGGACCGCCACCCACAGCTCGGAAAGCCGGCGGTAGGCGTCCGCGTCCATGGCGTTGAGCCGTTCGGGACGGTTCAGGACGATCTGGGCAATGCCATCTTCGACGCTGAAGTCGATGCTCATCGATCGCGCCCGGCTGCTTCGCTGCGGATCAGCTCTCGGGCCACCACCATGCGATGGACCTCGGAGGGCCCCTCCCCGATCCGCTTGATACGGAGCTCGCGGTACCAGCGTTCGAGCGGGAGCTCCTTGGTCACACCGAGCCCGCCGAGTATCTGGATGCACCTGTCCACGACTCGCCCTGCCGTCTCGGTGGCGTACACCTTGGCTGCTGACGCCTCGACCTTGAACTCACGTCCTAGGTCGGCCCTCCATGCAGCCTCGTAGACGAGGCCCCGGGCGGCCCGGATCTCGATCTCGGAGTCGGCCAGCATCCACTGGATAGCTTGCTTGTCGGCAAGCCGGCTGCCGAAGGTCTCGCGGTTGACGGCGTGCTCGATGGCAATGTCGAGGGCAGCAGAAGCGATTCCCAGGGTGGCCGCTGCGTAGGGCACCCGACCGTGCACGAGCCACTCCTGGGCCAAGTCGAACCCGCGCCCTTCCTCGCCCAGCAGGTTGTCGTTGGGTACCCGGCAGTCGACGAACGAGAGCTCGCACGGGTACCACGACCTGATGACCGGGATCGGCCGCATGGTGAGGCCCGGCGTGCCTCGCTCGACGACGAAACAGCTGATGCCCTGGCGTCCCTTGCCGGGGCTGGTGCGAGCGAAGACGATGCCCCAGTCCGACGAGTCTGCCGCCGAGATGAACACCTTCGTCCCGTTGATCACCCACTCGTCGCCGTCCTGGACGGCGTTCGTCGTGATGGCCCGCGCCGGGTCGGCGCCACCCGAAGGCTCGGTGATGGCCACGAACGTCTTGCCACCCGAAGCGACGGTAGGGACGGCGTACCGCTCGATCTGCTCAGGCGTCCCCTTCCAGATGACGTTGGGCGGGTCCCAGCCGAACGTTCCCGCAGCAGGCGTGTAGGCGCCCATCCGGCACTGCGACGCTTGCTCGGCGACCACGCACTGGGCAAGCAGGCTCATGCCACTCCCGCCGTGCTCGACCGGGGAGGCCACGCACCAGAGGCCCGCGGCACGGGCCTTCTTTTGCAGGTCTTCGAGCACGTCGTGCGGGAGCTCGTACGCGTCGAAGTCGAGTGGTTCCTCGGCCGGGCGTACCTCGTGGCGCATGAAGTCCCGGACCACCTTGCGGAGCTGTTGGAGCTCGTCGGGGAGCTCCCAGGCCCAGCCGTCCATCGTCATCGCTGTCCTCCATCGCTGTCGACCGCCGCCGACGTGGCCGGGAAGGCCGAGCCGGCACCCCGAACCGCCTTGCGCTGCTGGCGGAGCACGTCACGGCGCTCCTTTGTGGCGGCTTCATCGAGCCGGTACCTCGGGCGCCGCTCCGGTCCCTCGACGGCTGCCACTACGACGCCGTAGTCCTCCTCGGCTCGCCGCCGACTGACCACGCCGTGGTCGAGGTCCCGTGCGACCGCCTCGAGCGGCCGTTCCAGAGGGTCGCCGAAGCCGCCGCCACCCGGGGAGGAGACGACGACGCCGTCGCCCGGCTCGAGGTGGAGGTCCTGGTACTTGCTGCGCAGTGGCGGGACCCACTCGGTACCGCCAGTACGGAAACGCACCTCGTTGCCGCTCGCCGGCCCGCCCCCGTTGACCCCGAAGGGAACGTGGTCGACCCGGTCGCCGAGCACCGACGTCGACAACGGTGACCAGGCAGTGAAGGCGTACGTCGTGCCGACACCACCTCGTGTGCGCCCGGGACCTCCCGAGTCTTCCCGCATGGCAAAGTAGTCGAAACGCAGCGGAAGTCTGTGCTCGGCCACCTCGATGGACATGAAGTTGGCCATCGACTGGGGCGGGGTGCCGTGGACCTGGCCGTCGCTGGTAGCACTGGCGCCGTAACCGCCCGGGTAGGGAAAGACTCCGACTACGTACTCTCGGCGTTCGGGGTGGTCTCCGCTCACCGTTACCACGCCGGTGGTGCCGAAGAAGGCGGCAGGGACCTTGTCGGGCACCGCCGGAGCGAGGGCCCCGAAGACAAGGTCAATGACCCGACCGACCACCTCGAGGTAACCGCTGACCGGTCTCGGGTACTGGGCGGCGATCACGGAACCTTCGGGGATGGTAAAGGTGACCGGGCGAAAGGTCCCGCCGTTGACCGGCACGTCGGGGAAGATGTGCTTGAGCGCGACGTATGCCGAGGAGATCGTCGTGTTGCGCGCCAGGTTCATCGGGCCGGCGGGCGCCTTGGACGTCCCGGTGAAGTCGAGGTGCAGGTCGGACCCACGCACCGTCACGGCGACACGGAAGAGGCAGGGCTCGTCGGTCACCCCGTCATTGTCGAGAGCGTCGGTGTGCTCGTAGACGCCGTCGGGGATCTCGGCGATGTAGGACCGCATCTCGCGTTCGGAACGGGCGATCATCTCCTCTTGGCAGGCGCTGACCACTTCCGCTCCGTAGCGGTCGACCAGCCCGCGAAGGCGCTCCTCGCCACGTCTGAGGGCACTGCTCATGGCCGTGAGGTCGCCGGCGATCATGTCGGGGAGGCGCACGTTGCCAGTGATGACGTCGACCACGGACGCCACGGGCTCGCCCCCTTCGAACAGGCGGACGGGGGGAATGAGGAGCCCCTCCTCGTGGATGTTGGTGGCAGTGGGTATCCAGCCACCAGCCACGCCACCGCCGATGTCCATCCAGTGGCCAGTGTTGGCGAGGAGGGCGAAGAGCTCGCCGTCGACGAAGACTGGCACCACGAGGTTGACGTCGTTGAGGTGCGTCCCGCCGAGATAGGGGTCGTTGGTGATCCAGACGTCGCCCGGGCGCATGCCGCCCGATCGGTTGGCTTTGTCGAGGACGGCCTGGACCGTGAACTGCATGTTGGCCATGAAGACCGGCAAGCCGATGCGGCCCTGGGCGATCGTCTCACCCGTCTCGGGGTGGTAGATGCCGTGGGCGCAGTCGTTGGTCTCCGAGATGATCGGGGAGAGCGCAGCGTGGATGAGCAGGGTGTCCATCTCGTCGCAGATGGACTCGAGGGCTCCTTTGACGACCGAGATGGTGATGGCATCCATGGTCACGCCACCTCCACCTGGAGGTTCGAACGTCCGTCGACGCTGGCCCGCATGCCCGGCTCGACGACCGTCGTCGTATCGTCCTGCTCGACGATGGCGGGTCCTTCGAAGACCATGCCGGGTTCGAGCGCCTCGCGGCGGTAGACCGCCGTGTCGCACCAGGCCCCCCCGAAGTAGGCAGGGCGTCGTTGCTCCGGAGGCGGGGCGGCACGCTCGGGAGGCGTCGTCGCTGGCTCAGTGTCGCCCCGCCGGACACCCCGGACCGACGTCCGGGCGTTGACCACCAGGGTGGGGATCCCGTCAAGAGCGGCGCCGTACTCACGCAGATAGGCAGCCGAGAACGCCTTGGCCAGGGCCACGGCGTCCCAGTCGGGCTCGACCCGCACTCGGATCTGGTGAACCTGACCGAGGTAGG
>JAKAYQ010000157.1 GCA_021826725.1 Actinomycetes bacterium | reverse complement strand
CGGGGGGATCCCGGCAGGGGTGGTGGGCGCGTCCTCGACGGACGCGCCCACCACCCACCCCGGCGACGTTCGGAGCTTCGCCGGACTGAGCTCGCTTTCCGGTGTGCTGCCGAGGTGCAGTCGTGTCGTTGGCATGCGTGCTCGCGCCGGCGTGCATGGTCCTCGCCGGCGTGCTGCCGGTGAACGGCTCCGCAACCGTCCTGCCGCCACGCTCGCCGGTGTGATGGCAACCATCGATCGTGGCCCCTATGGCGCCACCAGTCCCGGACCGAGGACCGAATGTTCAACCTGACGCTCCTGATCTCGGCCCTGGCGACCGCCATGGTGTACGTGCTCGCGTCGTACGGCATCGTGGTCACCTACCGGGTGGCCGGGGTCTTCAACTTCGCCTACGGGTACCAGGCCGCTCTGGCTGCCTTCCTCTACTGGCAGCTCGACGTGCAGTGGAACCTCGGCCCGTACGTGTCGGCCGTCCTGGTGGTGTTCGCGGCGGGACCGCTCATGGGCTTCGTCGTGCAGCAGGTGCTGTTCCGCCAGCGGCGCGACGCGTTGGCCTCGATCATCATCACGCTCGGGCTCGGCGTGCTGATCGACGGCATCATCCAGCTCATCTGGGGCGGTTCGTCCCAGGTCCGGACCGTCCCGTCGGTCTTCGGCGCGGGGTATTGGCGGTTCGCGGGCGCCGCTCTCACGTACTCCGAGCTCGGTATCATCGTCTCTGCTGTCGTCATCGGCCTGGCCGTCTACATCTTGACGAGCCGGAGCCGGCTGGGCATGCGCATGCGCGCGGTCGTCGACAACGTGGAGCTGGCCGGCGCCAGCGGCATCGCGTACGGGCGGGTGGGGGCCTCCGCATGGGTCATCGGCTCGCTTCTTTCCGCTGCCGCCGGCGTGCTCCTGGCTCCGGAGCTCAGCCTGAACGTCTCACTGCTCGCCAGCCTGGTTGTCGACTCGTTCGCCGTTGCGGCCTTCGCCGGCATGGCCAGCCTGCCCATGGTTGTGCTGGGCTCGATGCTCCTGGCGTACCTCCAGGCACTGGTGGACCGATTTCCGAACACGCCCCCGCTCGACCTGCTCGGTCCGAGTGCCAGCCAGCTGATGCCCTTCCTGATGCTGGCCATCGTCCTGCTCGTGCACCCCGGCATGCGGCGCACCGTCCGGGTGGTCGGCGGCGCCATGCAGCGCCAGCTCAGATCCCGGGCCACGGGCAACGTGCCGGTGGCCGTGGGCCTGGTGGTGGTACTGCTCGTCTTGTCGCTGGTCCTGCCGGTGACGTGGGCCTTCACCGGCCAGCAGGTCGCCGTCTTCGGGCTCGTGTCGCTCTCGCTGGTCCTGCTGGTGGGCGCATCGGGGCAGATATCGATCGCCCAGGTGGCCTTTATGGGACTGAGCGCCATCATGATGGCCAAGCTCGCCGGCCACGGCGTCCCTTGGGGCATCGCGCTTCTCGCCGGCATCGGCACCGCGGCGGTCGCCGGCCTCGTCGTCGCCGTCACGGCCTTTCGCCTGCGAGGGCTCTACCTGGCGCTCATCACCTACGCGTTCGCCTACGCAGCGCTGGTGCTCGCCTTCCAGAACCCCAGCATCATCAGCTATGCGGGGCTGTCGGTGAACCGCCCCGAATTCTTCGGCATCTCCATGGCCAGCGACCGAAGTTTCGTCGTCTTGGCAATGATCCTGCTGCTGCTGGCTGTGGTCGCCACCGGGGCGGTCCTGCGGGGACCGTGGGGCCGGGCGCTGCAGACCCTCAGCGCCGGCGACTCTGTCGCCAGTGTGTCCGGACTGGGCGTGCGGGGCTGGAAGATGGCCGTGTTCACCGTCTCCGCCGCGCTGGCGGGCCTGGCCGGCGGGCTGGCCGCCACGTCGGAGATCACGGTCACCGGATCGTCGTTCGCACCCGAGCAGTCGATCTTCGTGCTCGTCTACGCCTTGGTCGGCGGGATCACCACGCCGGTAGGGGCGGTGATCGCCGGGCTCTTCGCCGGGGCCGGCACCCCCATCCTCAACCTGATCATCCCCAACGCCGGCGCCTGGACGCTGGTCCTGTTCGGCTACACCGCCATGTACGCCACGCTCAAGTACCCGGCCGGGTTCGGGGGTCTGATCCCCCAGGACCTGTCGGGGGCGATCAGCCGGCTGCGGCACCGGGGCACAGCGCTTGCCGGCGGCCGGGGCGCGACCGCGTCGCCGCCGGGGGCGTCAGGAGCTGCGGGCGCGGGGGCAGCTCGGGCCGCGGCAGGCGCGACAGACGCCGTCGGACTGGCAGGCGAGACAGGGGCAGGCGGCGGCGAGGCCGTGGCGACCATGACCAAGGGGGGCGCATGAGCGCAACGGTGCTCGAGGTCCGGAGCGCCACCCTGGCGTTCGGCGGCCTGGTGGCGCTGGACGGCGCCAGCCTGCAGGTAGCCCGGCAGGAGCTGCACGGCATCATCGGGCCCAACGGCGCCGGCAAGACGACCATGTTCGACGTGATCACCGGCGTCTACCAGCCGGCCAAAGGATCGGTCTGGCTGAACGGACAGGATGTCACCCGGTGGGCGCCGCACCGCCGCACCCGTGCCGGCATGGGTCGATCCTTCCAGACGGTCGGGCTGGCTCCCGGGCTGACGGCGCGTGACAACGTCCTGGCGACCGTGGAGGCACTCGAACGCGTGCACGTCCCGTTCCCCCGGGCCTCGGCGACGCGCCGGCGCCGGGCCGAGGCCGACGAGCTGCTCGCGTTCTTCGGGCTCCAGGAGGTGGCGGCAACGCAGGTCACCGACCTGCCGTTGGGGACCACCAAGCTGCTGGAGCTGGCCAAGGTGTTTGCCGGGCATCCTGCGGTGGTCCTGCTGGACGAGCCCTTCGCCGGTCTCACCACCGACGAGGCCGAGCCGAGGGTCGACCTGATCGTCGAGCGCAGCCGGCAGGAGGGGACGGGCGTGGTGATCATCGAGCACGACGTCGACCTGCTGATGCGGTCGTGCGATGTGCTGAGCGTCCTCGAAGCGGGCCGTGTCGTGGCGGCGGGAAAGCCTGGCGAGGTCATGGCGGACGCGGCAGTCCGCGAGGCGTACCTCGGCGACGCAGGGGAGTGACGGTGACGGTGACGATGACGGAAGCAAGCGCCACAGGGGCCTACACCGGTCCGGTCCTGGCGGTTCACGGGCTCGAGGTGCACTACGGACCCCTGCATGCGGTGCGGGAGATGTCGTTCGAGGTCGGCAAGGGTGAGCTGGTCGCCTTGCTGGGCGCCAACGGGGCAGGAAAGTCGTCGTTGCTGCGGGCCATCGTGGGCCTGGAACGCCCGGCGAAGGGCTCGGTGACGCTGCTCGGTACGAACCTGACCGGTGTTGCACGCCACCGGCGCGCCCACATGGGGATGGGCTTCGTCCCCGAGGGAAGAGGGGTCTTCCCCACGATGACGGTCGAGGAGAACATCGTCGTCCCACTGGGCCGCGACGCCGACCGCACCCGTGCCCTGGGCATCGCCTTCGACCTCTTCCCGGTGCTGGGAGAACGCAGGAAGCAGGTGGCCGGTTCCATGTCGGGCGGTGAGCAGCAGATGCTGTCGCTCGCCCGGGCTCTGGCGGGCGAGCCGAGCCTGCTCCTCGTCGACGAGCTGTCACTGGGCCTGGCGCCGATGGTCGTCCGGCAGCTGATCGACAAGGTCGGGGAGCTGCGCGACGGCGGGATGTCGATCCTGCTGGTGGAGCAGTTCGCCCACGCCGCGCTGCTGGTGGCCGACCGCGCCGGGATCGTCGTCCGGGGCCGCATGACGCGGCTCGGCCCGGCGGCGGACCTGGTGGCCCTCAGCCGTGACGAGCTGGTCCAGGAGTACTTCGGGACCGGTCGTGACGCCGAAGCGGGTGCGACCACCTGACGATCCGACATGCCGTTTGTGACCTTCAGGCGGAGGTGGAGCGCCCTTCGGGCGTCGGCGGAGCGGCAGCGGTTTCTCCGGCACCCTTCGGTGCCACGACGAGGAGGACAGCATGACGACACAGATGGAGCGTCTCCGGTCGACCCTGGCCGGAACCGGCGTGGACGTCTCGGTGCTCACCGACGTGCACAACGTGCTGTACGCCAGCGAGTACCGCTCCACCATGGAGCGGTGGGGCCTGGTCGAGCCGGTGTCGGCCGTCGTGGTCCCCTCGGACCCGTCGCTGCCCACCACCTTGGTCGTGCCCGAAGCCATGCTCGCTGGCCTTGCCGTGCTCCAGGACCAGGGCAGGCCGATCCTCACCGACGAGGTCCGGGTGTTCGAGCTCACCAACTTCTGCGAGGTGGGCCGCGCCCTCGACCCCGACGCCGGCCCGAGCGCCATCGGGGAGGCGGCCATGGCGATCAACGACGCCAAGCGGCGCGGTGGGTCGAGAGACAACATCCTCCTCGCCATCGCCGATGCCCTGACGGCGCTCCCCGGGGCGGCCACCATGACTGTCGGCGTCGACGACCTGCGCGTGGGCGCCCACCTGCAGCGCCAGAGCGGTCTTGGTGGCATCGCAGTCCAGGACGTCTACGAGGCGACCATCGTCTCCCGGTCCATCAAGACAGCGGTGGAGCTCGAGCGCTTCGGCGCCGTGGGCGCCGCGGCGGACGCAGCCATGGCCGCGGGCCTGGCCGCCGTACGGCCCGGTGTGCACTGGCCCGAGGTCGAAGCGGCGGTGGTTCGCTCGCTGAGCGAGCACGGTGGTATCCCGGTGGACGAGGGCGGCATGCTCTTCGGGGGGGTGTTCAGGGGCGAATTCGTCGCCGAGCTGTTCCGGACCCGGGGCGACGCCGTGCTCGAAGCTGGTCGCCCGGTGATCATCGAGGTGCTCGGGCACGTGCCGGACCTGTGGATGGACATCAACCGGACGACGGTGGTGGGCCGCTCGCCCACAGCAGCGTTCGAGCACCAGCACGAGGTCGTGGCAGAGACCTACCGGATGGTCCAGGAGCACTTGGTCCCCGGCACCTGGGCCAACGAGCTCCCCGCCATGGCCCAGCAGGCGGTGCGCGACGCGGGCCTGCCGGCCCCGGAGAAGCTCCTCGTCCTGGCCCACGGCGTCGGCTACATGCCCTTTGAGATGCCCGCGCCGTTCCCGGCCTACGGCCGCCCCACCGGCAAGGGCTTTCAGATCGAGGAGAACATGGTGCTCAGCGTGGACTGCCTGTACTTCGGGGCGAAGGACGGCCCCTGCCACATGGAGAACGTGTTCGTGATCGGCAGTGACGGGGCGCGCAGCCTGTACGCGACGCCCATGGACCTCCCGTCGCTCATGGCCATGACCGGCGTGTGAGCGCGGGACCAGCACGAGGAGGATGACGATGCAAGCGTGGTACCTGCGTACTTCGGACGATGGGTCGAGCAGGCTGGAGAGCGGCGATCTCACCTTCGTCCCGGTGGTCGACGTGTCACCCGGCGGTACGTTCGAGGTGTCCGGCCTGGGCACGAGAGACGCTGGGATCGTGCGGTTCGAGCCCGGCTTCAGCTGTGACTTCCACAACTCCCCGGCACCCACCTGGATGCTCTTCATGACGGGGTCGATGGAGATCGAGGTGAGTGGCGGCATCACCCGAACGTTCGGTCCTGGGGACGCCATCGAATTCCACGACGCCACCGGCCAAGGACACCGGTCACGGGTCGTCGGCACGACACCTGTCGTGGCAGCCACCGCCGGCTTCGGCTGACTGCGGAAGGGATCTGAGCCGGGCACCTCCTCGGAGACCGGCTTGAACCGCACAGCACCGCCGGACAGGTCTTCGGAGACCGGCACCGGCTCCAGGGCACCGACCAAGGGAGGACCAGCCATGCTGTTCAACCACGAGCGGGCGTTGGCGAAGATGGACCAGTACGAGGTGGATGCCGTCGTACTGACCACGCCACGCAACTTCTACTACGCGTCGGAGCTGCAGGCGTCGGTACTGCAGTGGGGATTTCTCGAGAACCTGGGGGCGGTGGTCGTCCCCCGTGCCACGTCCACGCCGGCCACCCTGGTCATCCCCGAAGGGCTGATCGGCGCCCTCCTCGCCACTCCGACGTGGATACCCGCCATCCGCCCGACGGAGTTCCTGAACACCTCGATCATCGACCACGTCCCCGAGCCGGTCCGCCTCGACCCGCTCCAGGGCCGCGTGGAGGAGCTGTACGCCAGCACGGTCGTCGCCGGCGTCGTCGACGACACCATCGTCGGCGTGGCCGACGCCTTGGAGGACATGGGTTTGGCCGGCGCTCGGGTGGCCTTCGACGACCTGCGCCTGGCCGCCCACGTCCAGCGGCGGTTGACCTCCCTTCGGACGGTGGACGCCATCGACCTGATGATCGACGTGCGGAAGGTGAAGACGCCCGAGGAGATCGGGCGCCTGCGCACCGGCGTTCAGATCAACGAGGAGGCCGTCGAGGCGGCGATCCCCCTCATCGAGCCTGGCCGCGTGTGGGGCGAGGTGGCACGGGCCTACCGCGACTCCGTGCTGTCGCACCCCGACGCCAAGGTGCTGGTTCCCGAGCGGTCCCTGCAGTTCGGGTCGCAGTTCGAGGGTGCGTACTACCCCGACGTGCTGGTGGAGTTCGAGAGCCCGTGGCGGGTCCGCGACGGGCGCCCCATCATCTTCGAGAGCTGGGGCACCTTCAAGGAGTACGCGTTCGACTTCTCCCGCACGGCCTTTGTCGGCACGCCCCCGCCGGGCTACCCCGAGATCTGCCAGACGATCCTCGACATCTGGCACGAGGGCATCGCCAGCAAGCTGCGCCCCGGCGCCAACACCGGTGACCTGTTCGCCGGCGTGGCCAAGCTCGTGGAGCAGTCCGGCATCCCCACGCCGGGAAAGACGCTGACGTTCTTCCACTCGATCGGCCTCGACATCATCGAGCAGCCCAACGGCTACCCGTCGCTCGGCCGGGTGAAGAGCTGGGACGTGGAGGAGAACGTGGTCATGAACTGCGAGCTGCTCTACTTCGGCCACAGCGTGGCGCCGTACCACATCGAGAGCACCTTTTTGGTCACGGCGGACGGCGCCGAGCTGCTGCAGACGATGCCGCCGGAGCTGCGCGTGCTCGGCTGACGAGCACGGTCGCCGAGCTGCTGCAGACGATGCGGCCGGAGCTGCGCGTGCTCGGCTGACGAGCACGGTCGCCGAGCCCAGCCCTGGACCGTGACGCGGGTCACGAAGAGCCGGAGCTCGGCGTCGACGAGCGGAGCAGGGCCCGGGATCGGTTCAGGCCGCCGGGAGTTGGTCGGCAGTGGAGCAGGCCGGTCTGCCGCAGTGGCATGCCGGTACGAAACAGAAAGGGCTGCAGCATGGAGACGAGCTTTGTCAGGACAGCGGTGACGGACCGCCCCGTGACGCAGGTCCGCTACGACTTCAGCGGGCAGGTGGTGCTGATCACCGGCGCCGCACGCGGCCAGGGGCGCAGCCACGCGCTCGGCTTCGCGAGGGCTGGAGCCGACGTGGTCCTGCTCGACTGCCCCGGTCCCCTCGGCAGCGTCCACTACGCGATGGCGGAGCCCGAGCAGCTGCACAAGACGGCCGAGGAGTGCGCGGCGCTCGGCGTCGGCGCGCTGGCCGTCGAGGCCGACGTGCGGGACAGCGCCGCGGTGGCG
>JAKAYQ010000156.1 GCA_021826725.1 Actinomycetes bacterium | reverse complement strand
ATCTGCTGGTCGAAGCAGGTGAGGGTCAGCACCACCCGGGCTCCGTCACGGTGCGCGGTGGTGGCCATCGACGCCAGCACTTGGCTCTGGTACCCGGTCCAGCCTGGGCCGGACTCCACCGCATGCCCGCTGGCGTTCACGTCGACGCTGAAGTACGCAACGGTCGTGAGCGGCGCCAGGTTGACCCCGGCGGGGTTGGCGAGCGCCCAGTAGGGCAGGAAGCCGAACGACTCGTGAGCGGCGAGGGGAGTGGCGGCGACGGCGGGTGGTGCGGGTGCCGGGGGAGCGGAGGCGGCGACGAGATGGAAGTCGACCAGGGCGGCGGCTCCGAAGGCCTTGGCCACATCGGCATTGGCTCGGTGTGTGCCTGTGGCGGCAGCCGGGGTGCTCGCCAGCAGCCCTGGAGCGACAGCGGCCAGGATGCTGGCGGCCAGGATGCCTGAGGCGGCCAGTCCGACGGCGGGTCCGGCGAAGCGCCGGGACCAGATCCCGGTGTGTCGCAGCCGCAGACCGAGGATCGCCGTCCGCCGTGCCTCGATCCTCGTGCCGCGGGCCGGACCCGGGTCGCAGGGACTCGTCGAACGGCGCCGCCAGCGCTTCAACCGCCCGTGCCCGGTCCCGCGGCGCGACGGGCGATGCCGGGGACCGGACCGCCGGCCGATCCGGTCTTGGCCCGGCTGCTGCCGGCCGGCTTCGGCTGCCCCCGCCTCGCCGGGGTCGACCTGAGCTCCCGGTCCGGCGCTCGACGTGGGGACCGCCTGGGCCAGGACCCGCACGAAGGCGCCGAGATCGGCAGCGTCCGCCAGCAGTCGGTGGCGGACCCCCGCCACATGGAGCTCCAGGACCTGGTGGTGGATGCCGGCCGGATCCCGGGCGACACCATCGGCCGTCCACCAGTTCACCAGTGCCCACCGCCAGGAACGGACAGGGTCGCCGTCGGGTGCGTACATCGTCAGGCCGGCACGCGTGGCGCGCAGGGACGCACCGGGCACCACGATCGGCCCCGACGGCAGGGAGCCGGTCAGCTGGAGGTGGTGCAGATGCGCCCGGCGGGCGACGTGGTGGCGGAGAAGTGACATGGGACTTCACCGTGATCGGCTCCGCAGCCCCCGACCTGAAGCGGCATCGCTCCGCGTCGTCCTGCGCCGGGTCCCAAGGGGTCCGGCCGCGGTCGTCCCCTGGCCCTGCCATGGTCGTCTCCTGGCCCTGCTCGAATTTCCGTCCGGTCCGGATGGGTCCCCAGGCGGTCGGGCTCCGATCAGCGCGTCACCAAAATCTCGCGCAAGGTAGCTACAGGGACACGTTCAGTGCGGTAAAGGTTATGATGAACGACAAAAGGACGAGGAGCATTCAGCGGATGGTGTTCGTCGAGATCTTCCGGCTGCTGGTGGTGGTCCTGGGGGCCGTTGCCGGGCTGCAGCTCGGGGAGCACGTTCACCGGACTGGATGGGCCCCGCTCACCGGGGTCTTCCTCGGCGCCGCCATCACGTACGTGGCCGGGGGAACGATCGGCCGGGTCGTCGATCATGGGATCACTGCTGCTGTCGGTCGACTTCGGTCACTTCCTGCCGCCGAGGTACTGGCAGCAGCCGTCGTCGGGACCGCGGGGCTGCTTCTCGGACTGGCCGTCGGCCTGCCACTGCTCGCACTCGTCCGATCGCCCGTGGACCTGCCGGCGATCGGCGCCTTTGCGTGGGTCCTGTGCATGTTGGGCGTCAGGGTCGGCGCCTTGAAAGGTCGGGACGTCGCCCGGGCCGCTGGCATCGCCCACCTGCTCGATCCCCGGCTCGACCAGCAGCTTGCCGGGTCGCTGGTGGCAGACACCTCGGCCCTGTTGGACCGGCAGCTGGCGCTGCTGGGTCACGCCGGGTTGCTGGCCGGCGGGCTGGCAGTGCCCCGGTTCGTGGTCGACGAAGTGCGGATGCTGGCCGAATCCCCCGATCCGCTGGTGTCAGGTCGCGCTCGCCAGGGGCTCGACACACTGGCGGCCCTGCGGGATGCCGGTGTCAGCGTGACAGTGGTCGGCGGGGCGGTCCCCGGCGCCGATGCCGGCGGCGACGAGCGCCTGGTGGCGATGGCACGACGGCTCGACGGCCGGGTGGTGACCTGCTCGCGATCGCTTGCCGAGGTCGCTGCGGCCGGTGGCGTCCCCGCCGTCGACCTGCGGCGGCTGGCCGACGATCTGGCACCCAGCCACCAGGTCGGCGACGTGCTTGCAGTCGACCTCGTCCGGCCCGGGCGCCTGCCCCGCCAGGCGGTCGGCTACCTGCCCGACGGCGACATGGTCGTGGTGAACGACGCCGAGCACCTGGTCGGCGGCCGGGATGTCGCGGTGGTGGTGTCCGGGGTCCGCCGGACGACCCAGGGTCGCATGGTCTTCGCCCATCTGGCTGGGTCCACCAACGTTGCGTCGTCCGGCCTGCCGGCCTGATCGGCGGGCACTCGGGTCAGGCCGCCGGCGTTTCGACCTCCGGTGGTCGGCGCACGGCAGCCGGCGTCCCGGAGCTCGGGGTCAGGCTGCCATCGCGAAGGTCAGGCTGACTCGACTGCGCTCACGAGCTTTTGGAGCGAGTCCTTGGCGTCACCGAAGAGCATCGTCGTCTTCGGGTCGTAGAGCAGCTCGTTGTCGATGCCGGCAAACCCGGGTCGCATGGACCGCTTCAGGAAGATGACAGCTCCGGCCTGGTCGACGTTCACGATCGGCATGCCGTAGATGGGGCTGCCGGGCGTGGTCTTGGCGGCAGGGTTCACCGTGTCGTTCGCTCCCACGACGAGCGCGACGTCGGTCGTCGGCATCTCGGGGTTGGCCTGCTCCATCTCCTTGAGCTGGTCGTATGGCACGTTCGCCTCGGCCAGCAGGACGTTCATGTGGCCGGGCATGCGGCCAGCCACGGGGTGGATGGCGTAGTAGACCTCCACACCACGCGCCGCCAAGGTGTCGGCCAGCTCCCGAGCCACATGCTGTGCCTGGGCCACGGCCAGGCCGTAGCCGGGGACGATGGCGACCTTGCGGGCGTAGGCCAGGAGCACCCCGATGTCGTCGGGCGTGCCCGATTTGACCGGTCGCTCGTCGCCGCCGGTGACCGAGGCCGCGGTGATCACCGAGCCGAACGCACTGAAGAGGATGTTCGGGAGTGATCGACCCATGGCCTTGCTCATCATCCGGGTGAGGAGGATGCCCGACGCGCCGACCAGGGTGCCTGCGACGATGAGCAGGTTGGAGCCGAGGGTGAAGCCCGACGCGGCGACGGCCAGGCCGGTGAAGGAGTTGAGCAGCGAAATGAGCACCGGGACGTCGGCCCCACCGATGGGCAGCACGAAGATCACGCCGAGCACCAGCCCCAGGACGAGGACGACCACCAGGATCGGCACGCTGGCGGTCACCAGGGTGGCGACGACCAGCGCGGCGATGGCGGCGCCGACGAAGGCGTTGATGGCCTGCTGGCCAGGGTAGGTGACCGGCCGCCCGGTCATGAGCTCCTGCAGCTTGGCGAAGGCGATCGCGCTCCCGGAGAACGAGACGCAGCCGACGACGACCCCGAAGATGACCTCGAAGATCTTGTAGACGGCCACACTGCCGTGAGGGAACTTCAGGAACTCGGTGATCGAGACCAGTGCCGCGGCACCACCGCCGACACCGTTGAAGATGGCCACCATCTGCGGCATCGCCGTCATCTTGACCTTGCGGGCGGCCGGTACGGCGATGACCGTGCCCAGCACCATGGCAATGAGCATGAGCGCCAAATTGAGGCCGTGGGAGACGCCGGCCACGTGGTCGCGCATCGCCGGGTCGGTGAACGTCATGGCGATGGCGACCAGGGCTGCGCCCGCCCCGATGAGGTTGCCGCGCCGTGCGCCGCGCGGCGAGCTGAGCCCCTTCAACGCCAGGATGAAGCCGATGGCGACAAGCAGGTAGACGAGGTCGCGGCCGTCCGCGAGGGTGAAGTCGATCGTGCTGAAGCTCACGGCTGGGGCCCTCCGGGCGTGGTGGCGGACCCACCGGCGGCGCCCGCGTCGGGCGCCTGGGCCTCGGAGCGGGCCGGGCGTGGGTCGGGCTTGGCTTTGAACATCTCGAGCATGCGGTCGGTCACGACGAAGCCGCCGACCACGTTGAGCGACGCCAGCAGGACGGCCAAAAAGCCGAGGATGAGCTCGGCCGGGCCGTGTGCATCGGCCAGGACGACCATGGTGCCCACCAGCACGATGCCGTGGATGGCGTTGGACCCCGACATCAGCGGGGTGTGGAGGACGCTCGGCACCTTGGAGATGACCTCGTTGCCGACGAAGGCAGCGAGCGCAAAGATGGTGAGGAGCTCGATGATGCCGACGGTCATTGCGGCGTCTCCTGGTCGGTGTCGGCCGGTGCGGCCGGTGCGGTCGGGTCGACCGGTCCTGTCGGGTTCGGGAGCACGGTGGTGGGCGGCTCCGCTCCGGCGCCGCTCGCTCCAGGCGCCGCTGCGGCGGCAGGGACGTCGCGTCCTGCTGTCGGAGCCAGCGGGGGAAGGCCGAGCGCGTCGCGGGCAGCGGCGTTCACCACCTCGCCGGAGCGAACCACGCACGTCCCGGCGACGACCTCGTCGTCGAAGTCCGGGGCGAGCACGCCGTCGGACACGAGCAGCCCGAGGAAGTTGGCGATGTTACGGGCGTAGAGGAAGCTGGCGTGAGCCGGCATGGAAGAGGGTGGGTTCGAGAGGCCCCGGATGACGACGCCACGGCCGACGACGATGTCGCGACCTGCCTCTGTCGGCTCGCAGTTGCCCCCACTGTCGGCAGCCAGGTCGACGATGACCGCGCCGGGCTCCATCTGCTCCACCATGGCCCGGGTGATGAGCACGGGCGCCCGGCGGCCTGGGATGGCGGCGGTGGTGATGACGACATCCGCCGCTGCCACCTCGCGGCTGAGCATCTCGCGCTGGCGGGCCAGGAAGTCCTCGGACTGCTCGCGGGCGTAGCCGCCGCTGCCCTCCTGCGTTTCGAGCGGCAGCTCGACGAAGGTGGCCCCGAGCGACTGGACCTCCTCCTTGGCCGCCGACCGCACGTCGTAGGCCCGGACCTGCGCGCCGAGCCGGCGGGCGGTGGCGATCGCCTGCAGGCCGGCGACGCCGGCACCCATGATGAGGACCTTCGCCGGAGGCACCGTCCCTGCAGCGGTCATGAGCAGCGGAAAGAACTTCGGCAGCAGCTCGGCGGCGTACAGCACCGCGCGGTAGCCCGACACCGTCGCCTGGGAAGACAGTGCGTCCATGCTCTGCGCCCGGCTGATCCGCGGCAGCAGGTCCAGGCTGTAGGCGGTGGACCGGCGACTGGCCAGTGCGCCCACGGAGGCGCTGTGGGCCCCCGGCTGGAGGAACCCGACCGTGCTCAGGCCCTCGGGCCACGCAGCGACCTCGTCGGGTGTGGGCGGCTGGACCTTGGCCACCATGTCCGCGCTGCGCAGCGCCGACTCGAGATCGGAGACGGTGGCGCCCTTGTCTCGGTAGGCCTCGTCGGGGAACCCGGCGGCAACGCCGGCACCGGACTGGATGACCACCTCCACCCCGGCGGGGGCCAGCCGGGCGACCACGTCGGGCACCACGGCGACCCGGCGCTCCCCGGGCATGGTTTCTGTAGGAACGGCGAGCTTCACGGCCGCCAATATGAGCACGCCGACAGGGGCGCGTACCACTGGCAGTGCGGAGAGTGAGAATGTGACCGGCCTCTGTGCCTGACAGCGCGGTAGCCGGCGGGGTGAGCAGCACCACTGTTCGTGGCAACGGGCCGTCGTTCCCGGCCTGGGCAGCGGCTGGTCTGGGTCGTCGTGGCGCCTCCGGCGGTGAGCCCTCAGGCGGTGGCGGAACCCTCGGCTGGGTCTGTGACGTCGGGGTCGGTCCACTCCTCGGTGTCGGCGGGAAGGCGAACGCCCGGCCCGGGCCCGGGTTGGTCGACGCGGGGTCGCGCCGAGCCTCCGAAGGGGACCTCACCGGCACGGGATCCGACGCCGGCAACGGCTGGCTGGTGTCCCGCTGGCACCGGGGCCGGGCGGGCTGTGGCTCCGCTGGCAGCGGTTTCGCGGGCTGTGCCGTCAGTCGGCGTTGGGGAGTCCTCGCCAGCGCCTCGACCAGCGGGGCTCGTGGTCAACAGGACGAGGCCGTGGCCGGCGATGTCAGTGGGCACGACCTGCAGCGGTGATTGTCCCTCTCCGGATGTGGGGGACGCGGTGAGCGGGTAGACCGGTCGCGGTTCGGTGTTGGCCAGCACCAGGGTGTCGTGGCTGGACATCGGCCTGGCGAAGAAGAACCCTTGGGCGACGTCTGTGCCGAATTCCCGCAGGATGGCGACTTGGGCTTCGGTCTCGACTCCCTCGGCGACGGCGCTCATGGCCAGGGAGTGCCCCACGTGGACGATGGCGTCGACGATGGCCCGGTTCATGCCCTCTGCCGCCTCGAGGTTGGCGATGAAGGCGGCGTCGATCTTGACGGTCTCGATGGCGAATCGCCGGAGGGAATTGAGGCTCGACCACATGGTCCCGACGTCGTCGACGGCGAGATGGACGCCCATGGTCGACAGGGCCCTGAGGTCGGTTGCGGCCCGCTCGTCGGCGATCGTGTGCTCGGTGATCTCGATGGTGAGCCGGTCCGGGTTGAGCCCCGAGCTCTGGAGCGCCCGGGCGACGGCCAGCGAGGCTTCGCCCTGACGGAGCTGGACGATCGAGCAGTTGACGGCCAGCTGGATCCCCGACGGCCAGTGCTGGGCCTGCCGGCACGCTTCGGCTAGGACCCATGCGTTCAGGGGGATGATGTCGCCGTTGGCCTCGGCCCATGGGATGAGGATGCCGGGGGATATGTGCCCCCGGCTTGGATGGTCCCACCGCACGAGCGCCTCGAATCCGAGGAGTCGTCCGGTGGCGAGGTCGACGGCCGGTTGGAATTCGAGCAGCGGGTGTCCGGCCAGCACGAGCGTGGGGGAATCCGTCACGGCTGCTGGCCACCTCCAGTCTCTGGTCACACGTTTTCCCGTCGCGCGGTTGCCTCGCGATCAACGTGACGTGCCTGGCTCTCCCTGAGCATCGGCGCGTCACGCGGCCTCCTTGAACGGCCGGCGGCATGGCCCAAGGAGGATTGTTGTTCCGGCGTGCCGACGGGAGCCAGGTAGGCCAACAGGAGCCAGGTAGGCCGGCGGGCAGTCAGGTGGGCCGGCGGGCCCGCTCGATCCACCCCGGCGGCGACCGTCTGGAGCGAGCAAGAGCAGGTGGCCACGTCGGCGCGTTTGCTCGGGGCGGGCGCCGTCCACGTGCTGTTGGCGGGGGGATGGTGCTGCCGATGCCGGCGGAGGCGCCGGTCGGTCAGACTGCCCGGCCGCCCATGGATCCGAGGTAGGTGGCGTTGCCGAAGGCGAAGATGCCGCCGTCGGCGGCGACTTCCCAGTAGCCCTGTCCGTTGGGGGTGGCGGCGATGGCGACGATGGGTTGGTCGAGGGGGTGGCCGCCCATGGATCCGAGGTAGGTGGCGTTGCCGAAGGCGAAGATGCCGCCGTCGGCGGCGACTTCCCAGTAGCCCTGTCCGTTGGGGGTGGCGGCGATGGCGACGATGGGTTGGTCGAGGGGGTG
>JAKAYQ010000155.1 GCA_021826725.1 Actinomycetes bacterium | reverse complement strand
TCCTCGGGCACCACCCCGCACACCACCACCCCGCACACCACCACCCCGCACACCACCACCCCGCACACCACCACCCGGGAGCCACCCGATGTCGGTTCGCACCAGCGACTCCGGGCAGTCACCCGCTCCACCATCTCGTCCGGGCGTCGAAGCCCGGCGTCAATCGTCGACATCCGCCTTGGGGTCCCGTGTGGAGCCCCTGCCCAGAAGGGCCCACCAGTTCCCACTCCCGCTGCGGCGCAGCCGCCGGCAGCGCCACCACCCAATGGTTTCCCATCCATGTGTTTTCATGTATGTTCATGTCATGGCGGATGAGTCGAGCAACCACCACCACACCACCCCACCAAGCGGCGCCGCGGACGACACCCACCAGTTCCGAGCCGCAGGGGACCTGTCCGCAGCAGGGCACGGCACGGCGACCTCGAGCGCGGGCACACCTGCGGCAGGCACGACACCAGTCGTGGCGGCAGCCGGAAGAACGGGCCCGAGAGCGCCCGGGCCAGCTCCGTTCGCGATGCCCGACGAACCGCTCGAGCCCGAGGTGGTGACCCTTCTCCTTGCAGTGCCAGAGCTGGCCGACCGCTACCTCGACCTCGCCGAGGCCGCTGACGGCCACCCGGGTGCCGCCGCGCTGTTCGACGAGCTCGCGGACCACGTCGCCGTGCTCGTCGAACGTGCCGCGACAGCAGCCCCCGAGCTCGATCGGTGCCTGGCGGCCATCGAGCAGGTGGCCACCACGTCGCCCGACGCCGAGGAGCTGGTGGCGTGGACCTTCCTCGACGCCGTGCCACCACAGGCCCTGCAGTGGCTGCGGCCGAGATGCGGCCCGGCGACCGCGGCGCTGCTGGCCACCCTCGACGACGACGGGCGCTGACCGCTGGACCGGGGACCCTCCGGCTGCCACGAGTCGCCGCGTGCCGGTTCCGCTCCCGGTCCCGGTGCCGCTGGCAGTGCCGCCACCGCAGTACACCGCCGGCGACCGGCACACCGCAACGACGTGCGGACCCTCGCTGCAGCGCTCCCGCTCCTACCCCAGGCTCTGCACCCGCTCGAGCACCATGTCCACCAAACGACCGGCGTCGGTGTCGCTCACGATGGCGGAACGGTTCTTCGCGCTGACGAACCCCTCGACCACCGACACGTCCAGAAACGATGCCAGGCCGTCGTAGTAGCCGGCTACGTCCAGCAGCCCGGCGGGCTTGTCGTGCAGGCCGAGCTGCTTCCAGGTCAGCACCTCAAAGAGCTCCTCGAGCGTGCCGAGGCCGCCGGGCAGCGCCACGAACCCATCGGCCAGCTCGGCCATGAGCGCCTTGCGCTCGTGCATGGTCGCCACCACGCGCAGGTCCGCCAGTCCGTCGTGGGCCACCTCCCGGTCCGCCAGGTGCACGGGCAGAACACCGACCACGTCACCCCCGGCGCCGAGCACCGCGTCGGCGACGACTCCCATGAGCCCCACGCCGCCCCCGCCATATACGAGCCGCACCTTTCGGGCAGCCATCGCCTGCCCGAGTGCCGCAGCAGCGACCGCGTACTCCGGACGGGAGCCCGAACTGGATCCACAGAACACCGCCAGTGACCGCATGGTGCGACGCTACCCGTCTGGTCCTGCCCATCTCCCGAGGCCGACCACCAACCGGACCGAAACTCCCCGGGCAGGCCGCCCCGGCAACCCCCGGACCAGACGGACCAGGGCAGCAGGTCAACGAGCCAGCAGGTCAACGAGCCAGCAGGTCAACGAGCCAGCAGGTCAACGAGCCAGCAGGTCAACGAGCCAGCAGGTCCCGGGCGATGTGGGTCACCTGGATCTCGTCGGTGCCTGCGTAGATCTGGAACACCTTGGCGTCACGCGCCAGCTGCTCGACCCGGTAGTCCGCCATGTAGCCGTTTCCGCCCATCAGCTGCACCGCCTCCATGGCGACCTCGGTGGCGGCCTGCGCGGAGTAGAGCTTCATGGCGGATGCCTCCGCCAGTGACAGGCTGCGACCTGCAGCCTCCATCTCGATGTGGCGGAACACGAGGTTCTCCACGTTCAGACGGGCCACCTCCATCCTGGCCAGTTTCAGCTGAATGAGCTGGAGATCGGCGATCGCCTTTCCCCACAGCATCCGGTCCTTCGCGTACGCCACACTCAGCGACAGGCACTGCTCGATGACACCCAGCGCCATTGCAGCCACGCCGGCTCGCTCGGTCACGAAGTTGTCCTTGGCGCTCTGGCGGCCCTCGCCGCTCGCCGCCTGCCCCGCCGAACCGAGCAGGCGGTCGGGCCCTACCTCCACGTCGGACAGGAACAGCTCACCGGTCGGCGACGAGTGCAGGCCCATCTTCCGGAACGGCGCCGACTGCTCCAACCCCGGCATCCCCCGGTCCAGCACGAACGTCAGCACCGGACGCGACCGCATCGGCGTGTCCGATCCGTCGTCCAGCTTTGCGTAGAACACAATGGTGTCGGCGAACGGACCGTTCGTGATGAAGGTCTTGTTGCCGTTCAACACGTACCCGTCGCCCGTTTCCCGAGCGGTGGCCTGCATGCCCCCGAGCGCGTCAGATCCCGAATTGGGCTCGGTGATGGCCCAGGCGCCGACCGTGTCGAAGGTCACCAGGTCCCGGCCCCACCGCTCCATCTGATCCGCAGTGCCCCGGCGCATGATCGTGCCGGCAGCCAGCCCGATGCTCACTCCCATAGCTGTGACGATCCCCGGGCAGTACCGGCACAGCTCGACAATGGGGACGAGCGTCAGCGCTGCAGCACCTCCATCGCCACGCCGCACGCCATCGCCATCGCCATCGCCCGACGGTTGCGCCGATGCGCCGCTCGCCTCCACCGCCCGGCGCTGCGCCAGCGTCCGCTCAAAACGGTCACGTGCCAGCTGGTCCATCCCGAACGTCCGGTAGAGCGAGCGGATCACGTCGTACGGCGGGACGTCTCCATGCTCCAACTCGTCGACGCGTGGGGCGATCTCCGCCTCCACGAAGCGGCGGACCGCGGACCGGACCGCCTGCTGCTCCTCGCTCCATTCGAACACCGGAAACCTCCTTGACCGCACGGTCAAGGTGACCCTAGCTGGCCTTACTCATACCGTCCATCCAGACAGCATCGGTCCGGACAGCATCGATCCGGACAGCATCGATCCGGACAGCATCGATCCGGACAGCAGCCTGGTACCCGGGTGCCACCATCGATCCGAGTGGCACCATCGCTCCGGCTATCCGAGAAGCGGCCATATGGCAGGCAGCGCCCATTTGGCAAGCATCGCCCATCCGGGATCCGGTGGCGCTGGCCGGGTCCGTCACGCGCCGCTGGCCGCCCCAGGCCAATCGAGGTGCCAGGCCCCTGGTGCGATCCACAGCCGCCGCCGCGGTCCGGGGGCATCGAGTGGGCCGCCGTCGTAGGCCACGTCGCCTTCCCACACTGTGGCCATCCGCTCGCCCTCGCGGACGATGTGGGTACTGAACCGCTCGGGGCGCCGAGATGCAGCCGCCGCAAGCAGCCTGGCCACACCTCCTGACACAACATCCGCGGCCGCAGCACCTCCGGACGCGTCACCCCCACCGTCCGCTGCGTCGGCAGCCAACCGCCACAGGGTCACCCAGGTGGGTGGCGCGAGCTCGATCTCGCCCGCAGCCTGGCTCGCCAGCGCAGCAGCCGGCTCGAGCCAGACGTGGTGGTCGATCTCGCCGCCGTCCACGATCACCTCGCTCACCGGGGCCGGTGCCAGGAAGAACCAGGTTCGGTACCGGCGCGGCGCCTCGGGCGGTGGCTCCCACAGCGCGACCGGAACGAGCGTGCCGGGCGACACCTCCAAACCCGCCTCCTCGGCCGCTTCGCGGACTGCGGCACGCCGGGCAGCTGCCACGTCGTCGTCGGGCTTGTCAGGATCGACGTCGTCCGCGTCCACGCCGCCGCCGGGGAACACCCACATCCCGCCGAACGCGACCTGCGACGTCCGGCGCAGCATCAGCACCTCGGCCCCCCGAGCCCCGCGACGACCTGGCGCCGGCCGAAGCAGGACCACCGTGGCCGCGGCGCGGGCCGCCTCGACGGGCCCGCTGCCGGCAGGGCGCAACCAGTGGGGCGCCCCCGGACCAGGCGAGCCCCCGCTCGTGCCGCTGGCCGCCCCACCGCCGGTCGCATTCACATCTGGCGCACCGCCAGCCGCCCCACCGCCAGCCGCCCCGCCTGTTCCGGGCTCCGGCCCACGCACCCCGTCGCCGCCAGCCGTGGCCGTCACCGCAGGATCGGGTGGCGGTCGTGCCACGGAGCTGCCGCCTCGACCTGGGAGGCGACGCGCACCAGCAGCGACTCGTTCCACGGTCCGGCGACCAGCTGCACCCCCACCGGCAGGCCGCTCGGGCTCTGCGACAGCGGCAAGCTGATCGCCGGCTGGCCGGTCAGGTTGTATGGGACGGTGAACGCGACCATGGCCAGCACGGTGAGCGACGGCACCGCCGGCTCGGCGTGCACAGCAGCCAAGACCTCCCCCGCTGCCGGTGGCTCGATGGACATCGTCGGCGTGACCAGCAGGTCGAAGTCACGTCCCCAGCGCGCCACCACCGACCGGGTCCCACGCCGCAGGTCGTTGAGCGACTGGACGATGGCCAACCCGTCGACAGCGGCGCCAGCCGCGCGCCCCGCCGCGTTGTGCGGCTCCACGAGCGCCCAGTCGACGCCCTCGAACCCGGCGTAGGCGGTGTTCACCACGTTCAGGAACGGCACGACGAGCGACGGGTCGAGCACGTCCTCTTCCAGCACCGACACGTCGTGACCCAGCTGCTCGAGCAGCCGGCCCGCATCTTCAGCTGCCCGCCGCGGGGCCTCTTCGACCGGGAGGCCCATCGCGCTCGTGGTGAGAACGGCCACGCGCAACCGGCCGGGGTCGGCACCGATCTCGTTGGCGAACGGCCGAGCCGGGGCCGGCGCCTGCTCCCACACCAGCGGGTCCGGCTGGGCCACGCAGTCGAGAATGGCAGCAGCGTCGGCAACCGTGTGGGTGAGCACGCCCTCCACCGACATCCCGAACCACCCAGGCGTCGTGCTCGGCACCCGCCACCGGCTCGGCTTGAGGCCGACCAGCCCGCAGCACGACGCCGGGATCCGGATCGACCCGCCACCGTCGTTGGCGTGGCCAACCGGAAGCATTCCCGACGCCACCGCCGCAGCCGACCCGCCGCTCGACCCGCCGGGGCTCCGCCCGGTGTCCCACGGGTTGCGGGTGATGCCGTACCGGGTGTTCTCGGTGACGGTGAGCGGGCCGAACTCGGGCGTGTTGGTGCGCCCGCACAGGACGAAACCAGCGCGGCGCAAGGCCGCCACCACCAGCTCGTCTTCGGTGCACGGCACATCGCTCGCCCCGGCAGAGCCGAACGTGGCGGGTTGCCCTGCTGCTCGCGTCAGGTCCTTGACGGAGATCGGCACGCCGGCGAACGGCCCGACCTCGTCGCCGTCGGCGAGGCGCTGGGCGACCGCACGGGCATCCGATCGGGCCTGCTCGTCGTCGCGCCAGACGACGGCGTCGAGCGACGGGTTCAAGCGATCGATGCGCTCGATGCAGGCGTCGAGCGCTTCGACCGGCCCGATCTCCTTGGACCGGATCGCCGTGGCCAAACCGAGCGCGGTGGGGAAGGAATCCATCTCCAATGCCTACCCCATGGCCGCCCCCGCTGCCAGTTTGCCGGCCGTATCTCGCCCGGTAGGACCTGAACCCGGCGCCGGCGTGGTTACATGAGGCACTATGGCCGACAGGATCGAGATCTCCCGAGACATCGCTGCCACCGCAGCCCAGGTCTACGCCGCCATCTCGGACGTCACCCGCATGGGCGAATGGTCCGAGGAGTGCTACGCCTGCGAATGGCACCAGGGCTTCGACCGGCCAGTCGTCGGTGCCACGTTCGACGGTCACAACCGCCACGGCGACCACGAGTGGACCACACAGGGCACCGTGATCGAGGCGGATTCGGGGCGAGCGTTCGTGTTCGAGTGCTCGATGTTTGACTTCCACTACTCGACATGGGGATACCGCATCGAACCCACGGAGACCGGGTGCCGGGTCACCGAGTGGTCCGAGGACCTGCGGCCCGAGTCCGCCATCGAGCGCAGCACCCGGATCTCGGGAATCGACGACAGGGCGGGACGCAACCGCGAGACGATGAGCCAAACCCTGGAGCGACTCGCCCAGGCGCTCGAACACTGACCACCGACGCCCGCCCGGCCCACGCAGCGATCCCGGTTCCTCCGGTACTGCGCCGCCCGCCCGGCCCACGCAGCGATCCCGGTTCCTCCGGTACTGCGCCGCTTGCCCGGCCCACGCAGCGATCCCGGTTCCTCCGGTACTGCGCCGCTTGCCCGGTCGGAGGCGCTCAGCTTGCCCAGTCGGGCGCGCTCAGCCCCGCAGCCGGGCCCGGTGCGCCTGCTCTGCCGCCGCCACGCATGCCCGACGCAGCCCGGCGACATCGTCGTCGGTCAGTGTCCGATCGTCCGCGCAGAACCGGAGCCGGTACGTGAGGCTCCGCTCCCCGTGCGCCATGGTGGGATCGCGGTAGACGTCGAACAAGGCCACGGCTTCGAGGGTGGCGCCCCCGGCAGCCGACAGCGTCCGGCGCAGCGCCTCCGCCGTCACGTCGGTGCCCACCACGAAGGCGAGGTCCACGTCGCTCGACGGGAACCGGCTGACCGGCCGGACTTCCTGGGGTCGGCGGGCCGCCCGGCGGAGGACGGCACCGAGGTCCACTTCGAAGAACCCGACGCGCGGCGCGCCGCCAGCCAGCCCTGTCGGCGTCGGGCCCGCTCCCACTCCGAAGGCAGCGGCGACGTCAGGGTCGACCTCGCCGACCACCCCCAGATGGACGGTGCCGCCACCGGTCGCCGCCGCGGCCAGCGTGGCGCTCCGGCCCGGGTGCAGGCCTGCGACCGCCGGGCCCTGGTCCACCTCCACGTCCTCCACGCCGAGCGCCTCGGCCAGCACGGCCCAGGCAGCGACCGCCGTGGTGGCATCGTCGCCATCCGCGGCGAACACCATTCCCAGCAGCTCGCGCTCGTCGACCACCGACGTGCCGGGATGGTCGTGTCGGACTGCCGCGGCCAGCCGCTCGGCATCAGGCACCGGAAAGACGTGGCCGATCTCGAACAGCCGTATGTCCCCAGCTCGACGCGCCGCGTTGAACGCCACCGCCCGCAGCATGCCGGGCAGCAGACTGCGGCGCAGCACCGACTCGTCGGGGGTGAGCGGGTTGGCGACAGCCAGGCTGTCACCGCCCATCCCGGCACGGGCGTGGTCGTCGGGGCCGAGCAGTGACGGCGTCCATGCCTCGTCCGCGCCGAGCCCGGCGACCACCCGACGCACGAAGCGACGCTCGCGCTGGTAGTCGTCGAGCGCGCCGACCTGGGGCGGCCGCAGCCGTCGGCGCGGTATCCGGCCGTAGCCGTGGTGACGGGCCACCTCCTCGATGACGTCGATCTCGCGTGTGGAGTCCGAGCGGAACGTCGGGACGGTCACCGTCTGCACGCCGGGGACCTGGGACGTGCAGGCAAAGCCGATCGGCTCCAGGTAGGCGGCGACCGCCGCGTCGTCGAGCTCGGTCCCGAGGATGGCGTTCACCCGGGCGGTGCGCACCGGCACTTCGATCGGCCCGGGCACCACGCCCCTGCGGTCGATTCGACCGCGTGCGATCTGCAGTCCGGGCACCGATCCGGCCAGGATCTCCGCCAGCCGAGCGACGGCCAGGTCGATCCCCCC
>JAKAYQ010000154.1 GCA_021826725.1 Actinomycetes bacterium | reverse complement strand
GCGGAGCGGGTCGATGGCGGAGCGTGGTCTCGTAGGGCGAGCGCCCCGGGTGAAGGAAGCGTTGGGCGGCGGCAATTCCTGAGCGGTGCGGGACGTGGGGTTGCGTTCCTGGCGCTCGCCGGCTCGCTCGGAGCCATCCTCGACGCCTGCTCCGGGGGCACAGGCCTGAACGGGCCGTTCACCATCTCGTTCGACGGCTCCGGCTCGTTCCAAGGCACGGTCGGTGGTCAGCAATTGTCGGGGAACGCGGCTACCGATGGCTCCTACGGGCCTCCCTACACGTTGACGGGCACCCTGGGCGGGGTGTCGTTCGCACTCACCGTCGAACAGAATTCCGTTGGGACGACGGCTTCGGGGACATGGGGATCGCAGAAGGTGCGCGGGACCCTGCGACCGGGGCAGGGCGCTAACCAGAGCGCCACCGTGCAGGGATCGGTCGGCGGGTCAGCGGTCTCGGCTGTGGTATCGGGCGCCGGACTCAGCCAGGGAACCGCCAGCGGCACGGTGATCTGACATGGCAGCGGTCCAGGCATGGGCGAGCTCCGTGGGGGTCCGAGGCGTCACCACAGGCTGCAGCTCGAACGGTCCGGCGGGTGGAGCCACGCCCTGGCCGGGATCCGAGCCGCCCGGACGTCGCCCCGGCCGGTGGACGGCTACCTCCGGACCGCGCCCGGCGCAGCTCCTGCCACATCGTCCCGATCGCTCCGATCGCTCCGATCGCTCCGATCGCTCCGATCGCTCCGATCGCTCCGATCGCTCCGATCGTTCGGCGGTCCTCACGGCCCGTGCCGGAATCGAGATCGGCGCCGGTGTCGGATGCAGCGGCCCACTCACCAAAAGGAGATGACCATGGCGTGTCCGAGATGCCAGATGAGCACCACGCCCGGAGCGCGGTTCTGCAGCGGATGCGGAGCTCCGATCGGCGCAACGGCGTACCCCCCTGGCGTCATGCAGACGTCAGGCCCGACGGGCAGCGCTGGTCCCGGCGCCGGGCGACCACAGGCCAACATCGACTTTCGGCGTCTCGGGATCGGGGACCTCGTTGCCGGGGGAGCGATCGTCGTGCTCTTCGTGGCGCTGTTCTTGCCGTGGTACAGCATCGGGTATGGGGGCGTGTCGGTGTCGACGTCGGCGATGGGGAGCGGGGCGGGTGGCTGGCGGGTGCTGGTGCTGGTCGTCGCAGTGCTTACTCTCGGCTACCTCCTCGTGCGGACGATCTGGAGCACTCCCCGGCTGCCGATCCCGCACTGGCAGTTCCTCACCGTCTTGACAGTCCTCCTCGCCCTGCTGACGCTGCTCGCATTCCTCGTGAAACCCGGTGTCGACACCACCGGCCTGGGCGGAACGGTGATCGGCTCGTCCTGGTCGTACGGCGCGTACATCGGGCTCGTCGCTGCCCTTGCCGCCGTCGGCGGTGCCGTGCAGCGGTCACGACAGAGCGAGACGATCGAACCCACGCGGCATGCTGCCGTGCGGCCGTCGCCGGGGTCGTCGGCGGCACGGTCCGACTATGGCTCCGGCCACGGCCAGCCCGGCGCCAGCCCCGGCGCCGCCGGCCCGGCGGTCCTGCAGGCCGCGTCGACCCCGCAGGGGCCCTGGCAGGCACCCGGTGTGCCCAAGTCGCCGGCCTCCCACACCCAAGGAGGCTCGACGCCTGACGTGGGCCGTGCCGGTCCGTGCGGGGCGTGTGGTGTGCCCGTAGTGCCAGGAAACCAGTTCTGCCTGACCTGCGGGACTCGCTATGTGCCGTAGCGCCGGCCCCGGAGCGCACATGCCGGAGATCTGGCTCGCGCGCCGCTGGCTGCCGGTACCGCCCGCCGACCTTCAGGACGGTGCCGCTGGCAGGTCCGGTGCCGCTGGCAGGTCCAACGGAGCTGCGACCAACCACATCGCCATCTCGTCACGGGGCGTCCTCGGCGTGATGCACCATGGAGCCTGATCGCCTCTGCCCCGGGTGCGGGGCACCGCTGCCCACCGTGGCGAAGTTCTGCGGCACGTGTGGCAACCACGTCGGACTGATCTCGGGTGGCGAGCCTCCTGCCCGCCTCGCAGCCACAGCAACCACGGGTTTTCCGGAACCGGACTATCCGGGCATCCCCGGACTCCAGGGCAGCGCGGCCGAACGTGGCAGACCGGCCCCGAGCCAGGCGGACCGATCGCCGTACGCAGGCACAGAAGGGCGGAGACCACCGGGCGGGAGCGGGCCCGATCCGACCGTTCCGGTGGGGTTGCGGCCCGTGGCGCCGGACCCGGGGCCGCGGCCAGCGGTGCGGGGCTCGGTGGCCAGTGCCCGTGCCGACGGTGGTCCGAGCCTGCAGGTGGTGACCGGACCGGTCGAGCGCAGCCGGAGATCGCGACCGCTGGTTGCGGTGCTGTGGAGCGGGGCCGGCCTGCTCGTCGTCGGCGCAACGGTGATCGCGGTCCTCTACCTCCTCGGCGGTGGCGGCACCAAGCACTCGACGGTGTCGCGCACCGCGACGCACACGACGCTGCCGGTCATCGCACCGGGTGCGGCGGCAGGGTCGAGCCGCGCGGGGTCGTCCCGGACGCCGCAGCCCTCCACCCCCGCAGCAGGTACCGGGGTGTGGTCTGCGCCCCAGCAGATCGACAACACCAGCAGCGGCAACGCGCTGAACGCCGTGTCGTGCGCGACGCCGACCTTCTGCGTCGCGGTCGACAGCGGTGGGTATGTGCACGTGTTCTCGGGTGGAACCTGGGTGAGCGGTCAGCAGGTCGATCCCGGTGGGAACACCCTGCAAGGGGTGTCGTGTCCCACCACGACGTTCTGCGTGGCTGTCGACAACAGCGGCAATGCGTTCACCGACACCGCGGGGACGTGGTCCACCGGCAGCCAGATCGACACCAACAGCAACACCAGCCTGAACGCGGTGTCGTGTCCCACCACGACGTTCTGCATGGCCGTCGACAGCAGCGGCACCGCGTTCACCGACGCCGCGGGGACGTGGTCCACCGGCAGCCAGGTCGACACCAACGGCAACAACAGCCTGAACGCGGTGTCGTGCCCGACCTCGACGTTCTGTGTCGCTGTCGACAACGATGGCTACGCGTTCACCTACAACAACGGCGCCTGGGCGAACACGGTCCTGAGCCCGCCCGGACCGGGTGACATCGCGCTCAGCTCGGTGTCGTGCGCGTCGCCGTCGTTCTGCGTAGCCGTCGACGTCGGCGGCTACGCCTTCACCGACTCGGGCGGGGCGTGGTCGACAGGTTCCCTCATCACCGGCGGGCAGCCGATCTCGTCGGCCGGCGGTGGCTTCGGAGGAACGAGCAACCAAGGGCCGCAGGCCGTGTCGTGCGCGACCCCCGGGGTGTGCCAGGTGGTCGACGGCTCGGGTTCCGCTATCGAGCTCCAGGGCGGGTCCTGGCAGGCTCCCCAAGCCATCGACGCGAGCAGCCAAGGCGCGCTGCTCGACGTTGCGTGCGTGCCGGCGGGGACGTGCATCGCCACCGACACCAACGGCAACGTCCTCACCTACGCACCGCTGTCGAAGACCCAGACGTCGGGCTGAACCGGTGTCGGGCTGGACCGGTGTCGGGCTGAACCGGCATCGGCCTGAGGCGGCGTCGGGCTGGACCGGCATCGGCCTGAGCTTGCCGACGTTCGGCCTGACGGCGCGCCTTCTGCATGGCGCAGGCCAGCGGCGACCGTGGCGATGTGCGGCCGGCTGGTCCCGTGACCGGCCTGTACCTGGCACGATGATCCGATGCCCTCCGACCACGAGATCGCCCGCCAGGTCGCCACGGACACCGGACGGCTGCTGGTGAAGCTGCGGGAGTCGGCCGGGATCGGGGACGTCGGCGACCGGGGGGACGCCACCGCCCATCGGTTCATCGTGGGTGCGCTGGCAGACCTGCGACCTGGCGACGCCGTGCTGTCCGAGGAGGGCACCGCCGACGACGGCCCGTACGGCCGGTCGCGGCTGGGGGCCGACCGGGTGTGGGTCGTCGACCCGCTCGACGGCACCCGCGAGTACAGCGAGCCGGGTCGGACCGACTGGGCGGTGCACGTCGCCCTGGTCGATGGCGACGGCACGCCGGTGGCCGGGGCGGTGGCGCTGCCAGCCGAAGAAGTCACCCTGTCGACCGCCGAGCCCCCGGTGCTGCCCCCCGATCGTGACGGGCCGCCCCGGCTGGTGGTGAGCCGCAGCCGCCCGCCGCTCGAAGCGTCCGTGGTCGCCCGGCGGATCGGCGGGCAGCTGCTGCCGCTGGGATCGGCGGGGGCCAAAGCCATGGCCGTGGTGCGCGGTGACGCCGACATCTACCTCCACACCGGCGGCCAGTACGAGTGGGACAGCTGCGCTCCGGTGGCCGTGGCTGCCGCCGCAGGCCTGCACGTCAGCCGGGCCGACGGCCGCAACCTTGTCTACAACCGTCCCGACCCGTGGCTTCCGGACCTCCTCATCTGCCGGCAGCGGTATGCCGAGGTGGTGGTGGACACGGTGCTGCGCATGGCCGGCGATATCGACTTGGGACCGGCGTCCGGCCCCTGGTAGGGCGCCGCGGTGGTGGCGACCGAGACCGGTGGCGGTGTTCCCGACGAGGGTGCCGAAGTGCCGGGGTGCCGAAGTGCCGGGGTGCCGAAGTGCCGGGGTGCCGAAGCGCCGAAGCGCCGGGGTGTCGGGGTGCCGGGGTGCCGGGGTGCCGGGGTGCCGGGGTGCCGGGGTGCTCTACCGCTCCCGGCTCAGCCTGCCGGCCGCACCGCCACCGTCGCCCGGATGAGCCGGTGGTCGCTGCCCGGCCCCGCTCCCGTCGAGATCCGGGTGACGGTGAGCCCGGCGCCGGTGAGCACGTGGTCGATGCGGACCAGCGGCGGCAGCACCGGCATCGTCTGTGACCAGGTCATGTCGAAGGCGTGCGCCCGGGCGGCCGCACCGTCGACAAGCCCGCCGGCCAGCAGCCGCCGGAACCACTTGTTCTGCCACGTGGCGTTGAAGTCGCCCACGACCAGCAGCCGCGCATTCTGCTGTTCTCCCCGCGTTCCCTGGCCGGTGCTGCGGGGCGTGCCGGTGCTGCGGGGCGTGCCGGTGCTGCGGGGCGTGCCGGTGCTGCGGGGCGTGCCGGTGCTGCGGGGCGTGCCGGTGCTGCGGGGCGTGCCGGTGCTGCGGGGCGTGCCGGTGCTGCCGGTCTGGCCCGCCGCCGCTCCCTGGCCGGCGACGGGGTGGAGCTGGTCGGCGACAAGCTGCTGCAAGGAGGCCAGCTCGTCGGACCACGTCCGCCACGTCGACGGCAGTGGGGCCACGGTGTGCACCACCCACAGGTCCACCGTTCCCGACGGAAGCAGCACCGAGGTCTGGACCACGTAGGGGTCGCCGTGCATGGTCCGTACCGTGGTCGGGCCGAGCGGGTAGCGGCTGGCTAGGACCATGGCGGCGGTACCGCGGCGGGCCAGCTCGACGCGGTGGGGGAGCCCGGCAAGGGCCCCGGAGCGCCGGAGCTGGGCCAGGTCGCCAGCGGAGGCTTCCTGCAGGGTGACGAGGTCCGGGTGGTCGGCGGCGATAGCCCGGCCGTAGCCGGCCATGGTTGGGTTGCCCGCATAGACGTTGGCGTCGAGCACCCGCAGGGAGGGGGCGTGCGCTGCCCACGCGGGCACCGGCCCCGCCGCGGTGATCTCGGGCACCATGAGCGCCACCTGGCCGGCCACCACCACCAGGGCGACGATGCCCAGTGCCCGGTGGCGGCGCGCCAGGGCCAGCGTCGCTACCAGCCACGCCGGCAGGTACAGCTCGGGCGTGAGCGCGTTGGCGATGACCAGCGGCGAAGCCGCGTCCCACGCCACCATGCGCAGCACCATGACCAGACCAAGCGCACACACGGTGATCCAGGCCAGGATCGTGACCACACGCGCCCAGCCCGGTGCGCGCCGCCCGGAGCCGGGCAGCAGGTTCTCGCCGGTCCCCCACCGCGAACCCGCCGACTTCCGGTTCAGCCTTCGGCGCGACGATCGGCGCAGGGACGGCCCTCGAGATCGCCCGCCCGGCGCCCACCGGGAGCGGTGCGCCGACCCCCTGGCGGATCGGCCACCCGCCTGCCAGCGCGACCCGGCACCGCGCGTCCACGCCGCCCGTCCACGCCGCCCACGAAGGCGTGGCCGCCGCCGCCGGCGGGCACCCGGAATGGTTCGGGGCCCGGCGGCGGTCCCCAACATGCCCGTGCGCGCGCCGTCCCGAGTGATGGTGGGCAGTGTACGAGCAGGACAGGGCCGCTGCCGAGGCCCGGGGCGCTGGGAGCGGATGCGGGCTCGCAGGGTGACCGCTGCGGTGCTACGGGGTCGGCCGCGGTTCGGGTGCCACGGGGCTGGACCCGGCGGCGGGCGCGCCCTGGGCCGGTGGGGAACGTCGGGCACAGGGTGCAGCGGCGCTGCCGATCAGAGGACAGCCTGGAGGCGACCGAAGACCTCGATCCCGAGGTCCTTGCTGCCATCGGACACCAGCGTCACGGGGGCAGTTCCCGAAGGCACCACGCGGACCGGTCCCGGAGAACGCCACGCGTCGAGAGCGCATGGCTCGACGGCTGAGGACGAAGAAGGGTCGTGCCGACTGCGCCGGACGCACGGCGATCGTCGAGCCCGCTTTCGGCCAGATGGTCGAGGAGCGCACCTGGCTGAAGCCCACCCGCTTGCAGAGCGGGCCCCGCGGTGGCGACCAGCAGCTGGGCGCACGGATCACCGACGGCGAGGTAAACGTGCCGATCTTCTTCGGAAAGCCGCTCCAGCCGCAACTGCACGACCCTGGCCTGAAGGCGCTGCTGCGCATCGCGGCCGTGCGGAACGTGGCGGTCGCCTGCCACCGTTCGCCGGCGGCCTACGTCATCTCGTCGCCCCTGCTCGCCAACGGGTGCTCGGCGGCCCTTCCCGACGTCGACCGCCACGCGCTGCGTGCCCTGCCCGACGCCCCGGGCGAAGCTCCGCTCGCGCCGGGCGAGCCGAGCCAGCTGATCGCCGCCCGAGCCGAGCCAGCTGATCGCCGGGCGATAAGCCAGGCCGACCAGGTCCTGGTTGGCGGTGACCGTGGCCGGAGGCGCCGATCTGCGGCGTGCCCGGCCTTCTGGCCGGCGCGCTCCGCTCCCATGTGCCAGGCGCCATGACGATCGGCGCGAATCCGGATGGGTGCGTTCCACAGCTGGCCTCCGGGGCGCGGCACCTCCGCCGTCTACGCCGACGCCGCGCCCGTCTACGCCGACGCCTTACGGACGTCCACGCGGATCAGGCGGTCGAACTGCACGGGCTGCCACTGGTTCGGCGTGAAGCGCAGGTGGCCCCAGCCGTCGGCCAGGTGCAGCCACTTGACCATGCCGGGCTCGATCACCGTGCTGTCGTCCCAGCCGGCGAACCCGTACGGCTCCCAGGCGGCGTACAGGACGACCTGGCCCGGGCGCGGTCCTGGCGCGACCCGCGCGTGCACGGTGAACGAGCCGAGGTCGTTGCGGACCTCCACCTCGTCGTCGTCCCCGATGCCGAGCGCGGCGGCGTCGCCGGGGTTGATCACCAGCGTCGGGTGGCCCCGTGTCGTCTCGAGCATGAGGGGGTTGGTGGCGTTGCAGGCATGGATGGACCAGCGGGGGTGCCCGCCGGTGAGCACGAACGGGTGGTCGCCGCCGTGCGCTGGTGGGTCCTTGTGGACGGGCAGCTCCTCGCCGGCTTCGAGGAACCACGGGTGGTCGACGTAGAAGGTCGCCCGGCCCGTGGTGGTGGCGTACGGCACGCCGTCCTCCACGTGCCAGCGAAAGGCGCTGAAGGTCT
>JAKAYQ010000153.1 GCA_021826725.1 Actinomycetes bacterium | reverse complement strand
ACATGCTGCGCGACGCGTTCGGGGTGTACCAGCCGGGCCGGTGACGCCGGGGTTGGAATTCGCTGGTGGGTCAGGGGTGCCAGGCGGCCCCACCGGCAGGTGACCCGGGGCCGGTGCCTGCCCGGACCCGGCCGCCGCTCAGCGCGTTCCGGCCAGGAGCCGCTCGCGCACGGGGCCGTCGGCGGCGGCGTCGATGGCGGTGAAAGCCATGCCGAGAGAACCGTCGAGCAGGGCGAGATCCGCCGAGGGCCCTACGCAGGCGGCGGCGAAGGCCGGCTGGTGGTTGACAGCGCCGCCGGCATCCACGCCGATCAAGGGGTGGATGGTCGGCACGACCAGCGACACGTTGGCCATGTCGGTCGACAGGGTCGGCGGTGCCATCCCGGCGTCGTCGGCGTCGTAGCGGCGGCCGAGCGCCTCGGCATTGGCCCGCCACAGGCGCAGCAGGCCGGCATCGGGCTCCATGTGCGAGTAGGTGGGCGACAGGGCCGTCACATCGAGAGCGGCGCCGGTGGCGAGCGATCCCGCTTCGAAGCAGTGCCGAACCCGTGGCCGCAGCGCCTCCAACCCGTCGAGGCTGGGGGAGCGCAGCATCCACCTTCCGACCGCATGCCCGGGGACGATGTTGGGTGCCTGGCCGCCGCTGTCGACCACGCCGTGCACCTGGTCGCCGGCCGGCAGGTGCTGGCGCAGCAGGCCGATGGCCACCTGGGCGACGACCATGGCGTCACCGGCGTTCACGCCGCGCTCGGGGGCGGCCGAGGCGTGCGCTTCGGTCCCGGTGTAGGCGACGCGAAGGTGGTCGACGGCCAGGCAGGTGGCCGTCAGTCGGTCCTGGGGCCAGGGGTGGACCATCATCGCCGCGTGGGCGCCGGCGAAGGCGCCGCGCTCGAGGAGGATGACCTTGCCGCCCCCGCCCTCCTCGGCCGGCGTGCCGAGCACCGTGACCGTCATGCCGAGCTCGTCTGCGACCAGGGCGAGCGCCAGGCCGGCGCCCACCGCCGAGGCGGCGATCAGGTTGTGGCCGCAGGCGTGGCCCACCCCCGGCAGGGCGTCGTACTCGGCACACACCACAACGTGCAGCGGCCCGGACCCGGCACGCGCAGCGAAGGCGGTCGGCAGGCCGGCGATCCCCGTCTCGACTGCCAGGCCGCCGTCGGAGAGCGCTCGGGCCACCAGCGCGGCCGAGCGGTGCTCGTCGAACGACAATTCTGGATCCGCGTGCAGGGCGCCGGCCAGCCGGACGAGGTTGTCACGCGCTGCATCGACCGCGGCGCGGGCGCGGTCCTTTGCTTTCGCTGTGGCAGCCACGGTCGTCGGCGGGGGAGCGGATGCTGGGGAGGTGGCGGCCTCCGGTGGCGTGGGCGTTGTCACCGCCCCATTCGATCACGGCGGCTCGACTGGGCGCGCCGCGCCGGGCGCTGCACCCACCGAGCTGCCGCGCCCGGCGCCTCGCCGGCTGGGCACGCCGGCTGGTCGGGGCGGATGGCGGCGTGCCCGCCTCCGGTGGTGCCCGCCTCGCCGGGTCCCTGCCGGAGATGGGGATCACTCCGGCCGGCCCCGTCGTCGGCATGGCGGCCACCTCCGTCGCCTGCGGTCATTGGCTGGTCGGCAGCGACGGCGGCGTGCTCACCTACCCCGGCGGCACGTCCGCCATCGTCCACGTCCAGGTTCGGGGACGGATCCTGGCCACCGTTGGCACCGTTGCCGCCGTTGGCACCGTTGGCACCGTTGGCACCGTTCGCCGCCATCGTCGAGTCGACCGCCCGACGACGGCGATCGGGCTATTCGACGATGGCCACCACGTCGCCGGTGCCCACCGAGTCGCCGGCGCTGACCTTCACCTCGGTGACGGTGCCGGCCTTCTCCGTGGCGATGGCGTTCTCCATCTTCATGGCCTCGAGCACGCAGACGGTCTGGCCGGCCTCCACGGTGTCGCCCACGGCCACCAGGACCTTGACGATCGTGCCTTGCATGGGGACGGTGATGGTCCCGGAGCCGGCGCCGCCGACGGAAGCCCGGGTCCGGCTGGCGCGGCCGCCACGGTCCCCGGCGGCACGGGCGGCTCCAGCGCCGGCGGCTGCCGGCGCAGCCGCAGCTGATTCGGGAAGCCACAGCTTGACCCGGTAGCGGCGCCCGTCGACCTCGGTGGTCACCTCGCGCAGCACGGTCGGCTCAGCCTCGCCCTCTGCTGCCGGCGCCGGCGACGGGTCGGCCGACCCGGTGATGCCCGACAGGTCGAGGCGCTGCTCCACCCAGTTCGTGGAGTGCTCACCGGTCGCGAAGTCGTGGTGCTCCAGGATCGCCACGTCGGCAGGGATGGTGGTGGCGATGCCCTCGATGGTCGTCTCACCGAGGGCCCGCAGCATGCGGCGCCGTGCCGCGTCGCGGTCCGGGGCCCACACGATCAGCTTGGCCACCAGGTTGTCGTAGAACTGGCTGACGGTGTCACCGGCCTCGTAGCCGGCGTCCAGGCGGACGCCCGGCCCGGCCGGGGCCCGGAAGCGGGTGATGGTCCCAGGAGACGGCAGGAACTTGCCGCCGGCGGGGTCCTCGGCGTTGATCCGCACCTCGATGGCGTGCCCGTCGCGCCGGACGTCGTCCTGGCCGAAGGCGAGCGCCTCGCCGGCAGCCACCCGGAGCTGCTGCTCCACCAGGTCGAGGCCGGTCACCAACTCCGTCACCGGGTGCTCGACCTGCAGGCGCGTGTTCATCTCGAGGAAGTGGAACTCCCCGTCCTGGTAGAGGAACTCCACCGTGCCGGCGTTGACGTACCCGCACGCCTGGGCCACCGTCACTGCCGCCTCGCCCATGGCCCGGCGAACCTCGTCGGGGAAGTTCGGCGCCGGGCTCTCCTCGACGAGCTTCTGGTGGCGGCGCTGGCAGGAGCAGTCGCGCTCGCCGAGCCACAAGGCGTTGCCGTGCGTGTCGCACATGATCTGCATCTCGATGTGGCGCGGCCACGCCAGGTAGCGCTCCAGGTAGATCTCGGGGCGGCCGAACGAGGACTGGGCCTCGCGCTGGGCCGACTCCATGGCCTCGACCACCTCGTCGGGGCCGTGCACGACCTTCATGCCACGGCCGCCGCCGCCGAACGCCGCCTTGATGGCCACCGGCCAGCCGAACGCCTCGCCGAACGCCCGGATCTGCTCGGCGTCGGTCACCGGCTCGGTCTGGCCGGGCACGCCGGAGACCCCCGCCGCCTCGGCCGCGCGCCGGGAGCTGATCTTGTCGCCCATCACCTCGATGGCCTCGGGGGGCGGCCCGATGAAGGTGACGCCCTCGGCGGTGATCGCCCGGGCGAAGTCGGCGTTCTCGGAGAAGAAGCCGTAGCCGGGGTGCACCGCGCTGGCCCCGCTGGTGCGGATGGCGTCCAGGATGGCCTCGGTGTTCAGGTAGCTCTCGGCCGCGCTCTGGCCGCCCAGGGCGTAGGCCTCGTCCGCCAGGCGGACGTGCAGGGCCTCGCGGTCCAGCTCGGAATAGACGGCGACCGTTCCGATCCCCAGCTCACGGCAGGTGCGGATCACTCGAACGGCGATCTCGCCCCGGTTGGCGATCAGGACCTTGTCGAACACGGTGCTCCCCTTCGTGGCTGCGTGGTAGGTGGCCGTATGGTGGCGGCGCCATCGGAGACGTGGCATCTGCCCGGTCCGACGGTACCCGGGGCGCGCGACGCCCCCGGCCAGGCGGTGGCCAGGCGGTGGCCAGGCCCCCCAGCCTGGCACGAGCCGTACAGTTCACGCCATGTCCGATCCAGCCACGCCCGATCCCGGCCGTCGCGGTGGATGGCCGACGGCGGTGCCGGGTACCCGTTTCACCGACGTCCGCCACGTCGACGAGGTCGATTCGACCAACCGGGTCGTCCTGGCCGAGGCAGCGGCCGGAGCCGGCGAGGGCCTGGTGGTGGTGGCCGACTACCAACGTGCGGGGCGGGGCCGTCTGGACCGTCGTTGGGAGGCTCCACCGGGAGCGAACCTGCTGCTTTCGGTCCTGCTGCGGCCCGAGCTTCCCGCGGCCGAGCTGTACCGGTGCGCCACCTCGGTCTCGCTCGCAGCGGTCACGGCGTGCGCTGCCGTGGCGGGACTGGCGGTCGGCTGCAAGTGGCCGAACGACCTGGTCCTGCAGGACCGCAAGCTCGCTGGGGTGCTGGCGGAGACCGCCGGCGTGCCAATCGGGCGCGTACCGGGGGAGGCGGGCGGTGGTGCGGCGGCCGGGCGTAGCGGCGTCCAGGTGGGGCTGGCGGGCGGTGGCACGGCAGGCCCCGGACGGGTGGCGGTCGTCGTCGGACTGGGACTGAACGTGGACTGGCCCGGGGACGGCGACGACGTTCCCCCGGACATCGGGGGCCGGGCCACCTCGCTGCGGGCGGCGTCGGGACGGCGGGTGGACCGGTCCGAGCTGCTGGTGGCTCTGCTGGTCGACCTGCACGCCCGCCTTGCCGACCTCGAGACCCCCGGCGGGCGGGAGCGGCAGGCGGGGGCGTACCGGGAGTGCTGCACCACGATCGGGCGGCGGGTGTCGGTCGAGCTGTCCGGGGCCGAGGTCCGGGGCGTGGCGCGGTCGGTCGATGACGCCGGCGCCCTGGTCGTCGAGGGTGACGACGGCCGGTGGCACTCGGTGGTGGTCGGGGACGTGGTCCACGTGCGCCCGGCGGACGGTGCCGACGACCGCTGAGAACCGGAGCCGCAACCCACGAGCGGTGCATGAGGTGCGCAAGCGGCGCGGGCGGTGTCGGAGCGGGGCAAGCCGGGCGGAGTGCGGCAGAGCGGGGCCGAGCGGGCGGGCCACGGAGCGACGAGCGGTGCGGGCGGGGTCGGAGCGTGCTGCGTCCGACGGCGCTCGGCGTCGCGGTCCCGTACCCGGTGCCCCGTCCCGCCACCCTGGGATGGCGGGGTGTGTCCTTCTCCCGCCAACCGGGCGCCGGTGCCCGTCTACGATGGCCGCCCATGAAGCTGCTGGTGACGGGCGGAGCCGGGTTCATCGGTTCGAATTTCGTGCGCTACTGGGTGGATCGTCACCCCGACGATGCCGTGGTCGCGTACGACGCGCTCACCTACGCGGGGAACCCGGCGAACCTGGCCGACCTGGCTGACCGGGCGATCCTGGTGGAAGGGGACGTGTGCGACCCCGAGGCTGCTCGACGGGCCGTCGAGGCGCACGACATCGATACGATCGTGCACTTCGCAGCCGAGTCGCACAACAGCCTCGCCATCCTCGACCCGGCTCGGTTCTTCCGGACCAACGTGCTCGGCACACAGACGATGCTGGACGTGGCCCGGCTGTTGGAGCTGCCCCGCTTCCACCACATCTCGACCTGCGAGGTCTATGGGGACCTGCCCCTGGACACGGACGAGGCGTTCACCGAGGAGCACCCGTACCGGCCCCGCACCCCGTACAACGCGTCGAAGGCAGGCGCCGACCACGCGGTGCGGGCCTACATCGAGACCTTCGGCCTGCCGGCCACCATCACCAACTGCTCCAACAACTACGGGCCGTACCAGTTCCCGGAAAAGGTGATCCCGCTCTTCACGGCCAACGCGCTCGACGACCGGCCGCTGCCGCTGTACGCCTCCACCGAGAACCGGCGCGAGTGGCTGCACGTGCTCGACCACTGCCGGGCCATCGAGACGGTGCTCGAGCGGGGCAGGATCGGCGAGACGTACCACGTGGGCAGCGGGGTGGAGGCGAGCATCCAGGAGATCGCCGACGCCGTCCTCGACGCGCTGGGCAAGCCTTCCTCGCTGAAGACGATCGTCCCCGACCGACCCGGCCACGACCGGCGCTACCTGCTCGATTGCAGCAAGATCCGCCGCGAGCTGGGCTGGGAGCCGACGATCGGGTTTGCCGAGGGGCTGGCTGGCACCGTGGCCTGGTATGCGGACAACCGGGACTGGTGGGAGCCCCTTCGCGATCGGGCCCCGGTGGTGGAGACAGCCTGGTCGGCTGCGCCGGCCGCCGGCTGAGCGACCCGTGCGCGTCGTCGTCACCGGAGCGGCCGGTCAGCTGGGCCGGGACCTGGTCGACGTGCTGTCGGGGCGTGAGCCGGTCGGCGGTACCGGCGGGGTGTCGGGCGGTGCCGTCCTCGACGGGGTGGCATGGCCCCACGGCGCGAGTCCCGGGCACGGCCTGGAGGTGGTCGGAACCGACCTGCCCGAGCTCGATCTGACCGACCGCGCCGCGGTGCGGGCCTACATCGAGACGGTCCGTCCCGACGCGGTCGTCCACGGCGCGGCATGGACGGCGGTCGACGGCTGCGAAGGCGATCCCGACCGGGCGTTCGCGGCGAACGCTCTGGCCACCCGCCACGTGGTTGAGGCAGCAGGGCGGGTGGGAGCGCACGTGGTCTACGTCTCGACCGACTACGTGTTCGACGGGACGAGCTCCCGCCCGTACCTCGAGTGGGACCCACCGCGACCGATGTCGGTGTACGGACGTTCCAAGCATGCAGGTGAGCTCGAAGTCGGTCCCCGGGGCACCGTGGTGCGCACGTCGTGGGTGTGCGGCTTCCACGGAGCCAACATGGTCAAGACGGTGCTGCGCCTGGCCGGCTCGCCCGGTCCGCTTCGCTTCGTCGGCGACCAGCATGGCTCGCCGACATTCACCGCGGACCTCGCTCCGGCCATCGCCCGGCTCGTCGCCGAGCGCCGGCCGGGGGTGTTCCATCTCACCAACGGCGGTGCCACCACCTGGTTCGGGTTCGCACAGGCGGTCCTGGCTGCCGCCGGTCACGACAGTGCTCGGGTGGAGCCCATCGCCACGGCGGACCTCGATCCGCCCCGGCCGGCGCCACGCCCGGCGAACTCGGTGCTCGACAACGCGGCGTGGCGGCTGTCGGGCCTGCCTGCGCTGGCGGACTGGAACGACGCGCTCGGGCGCCTGGTGGCAGCGCTCGGAGCGGCCGGTGCCGATGTGGCCGGTGCCGATGGCGCCGGTCCCGCCGGTCGTGCTGCTCCGGCTGCGGACCGGACCACGGGTCGTGCCGACGAACCTCCGGCGTCTGCCGTGAAGAAGGGGATCTGACATGACCGCGGGCAATCCTGAACGACTGGCGGTAGTCGGTGCCGGGTATGTCGGACTGGCGACCGCGGTGTGCCTGGCCCATCTCGGGCACCACGTGGTGTGTGCCGAGCGGGACCCGGCGAAGCTGGCACGGCTGTCGTCGGGGGAACCCACCATCGTCGAGGACGGCTTGCCCGACCTGCTTCGCAGCGGCCTGGCCAGCGGTCGGCTGCGCTTTGTGCCCGAGGCGGTCCAGGCGGTGCCGGGCGCCGGCTACGTGTTCCTGTGCGTCCCCACACCTGCCCGGTCCGACGGCTCCGCCGACGTGACCATCCTGCAGCAGGTGGCGGCCGAGATCGGCCCGCACCTCGACCGGGATGCCGTCGTGGTGAACAAGTCCACCGTGCCGGTGGGCTCGACCCAGGTGGTCGAACAGCTCCTGGGCCGGGCCGACGTCGCCGTCGTCTCGAATCCCGAGTTCCTCCGCGAGGGGCGCTCCGTCCACGACTGCCTGCATCCCGACCGTGTGGTGGTCGGCGCGCAGGACCAGGCTGCCGCGGCCCGGGTCGGCGCACTGTTCGCCCGGACCGGGGCGCCGCTCATCGTGACGGACGCGGCCACCGCCGAGATGATCAAGTACGCGTCCAACGCGTTCCTGGCCACCCGGCTGAGCTTCGTCAACGCCGTGGCGACCCTGGCGGAGCGCCTCGGTGCCGACGTGCGCGACGTGCTGCTCGGCTTGGGCTACGACCACCGCATCGGTTTCGATTTCCTGCGCCCCGGGCCGGGCTGGGGCGGGTCGTGCTTTCCCAAGGACACCAGCGCCCTGCTGTACATGGCCGAGCAGACCGGGTACGACTTTCC
>JAKAYQ010000152.1 GCA_021826725.1 Actinomycetes bacterium | reverse complement strand
CGTGGCCGATCGCTTCGCCCTCCCGGCAGCCACCGCTGCGCTGCTGTCGACGTTCTCGTGAATTCGGCGGTCCCGCAGCCCTGGCAACCCCACCACCCCGCAGCCCTGGCAACCCCACCACCCCGCCGGCCCTGGCAGCCCCACCCCCTGGCAGCCCCACCACCCCACAGCCCTGGCAACCCCACCTTCCCGCCGGCCCTGAGAGCGACAGACCTGATGAAACTCATGCAGCTCCAGCCCGCGTCGGTCACCGCACCTGGAGCGCCGAACACCCTTGGCGGCGCGATCTCCTAGGCTCGACCGGATGGTGGTGTCACCGAACTCTTCAATTGTGGCAGCACCCAAGCGCCTGCCGGCAAACGAGCGCCGGCAACAGCTCCTCGACGTGGCCCTGCGCCTGTTCGCCCAGAACGGCTTCAAGGCCACGACCATGGACGACATCGCCGACCACGCGGGCGTCACCAAGCCCCTGCTCTATCAGCATTTCGCGTCCAAGCGTGCGCTGTACCTGGAGCTCGTCGAGTCGGTCGCCCAGCGCATGCTGAACGCCGTCGAGGAAGCCACCTCCCAGGCCCGCACCCCGCGGGAGCAGGTCGAGGGCGGCTTCACCGCCTACTTCGAGCTCGTGCTCGTCCATGCCGAGGCATTCCAGCTGCTGCTCGGCAGCGACAGCCCAGGCGACCCCGGGATGTCCCGCATGCTCCGCCACGTGGAGGATGTCCTCGCTGCGGCGGTGAGCGACCTTATCGATGCAGGACTCGACGACGACCACCGGCGCATGCTCGCCTACGCGGTGGTAGGCATGGCCGAAGGCGCCAGCCGGTACGTGTTGACGTCGTCACGCAACCGGGTCCCCAGTATGGCCCTGGACGGGAGACCGCCGACTCCCGGCAGGCGCCCCGGAGCTTCTGCCGCCGGCACCGACCCATCGGGCCAGCCGGGTATCGGCGCCGGCGACAGCGCCATGGCCAGGCGCATGGCCATCCGCCTAGCCGACCTGGCGTGGGCTGGCCTTCGCTCCGTGCACCGCGACTGAACGCCGCAGGCAAGGCCGCGCCTATTGGGTGCGAAGCCCTGCCGGCACGATGGGCCGGACGAGTCGAAGCTGCTGCGCCCCGCCCGCCGACATGATCAAGGAGGCGGCCGAGCTGCTCATGGCCACAGAGGTCGACCGGCTCTGCGGGGCCGATCACGTAGAGCAGACCGGAAACCGACAGCCCCGACAGCCCCGACAGCCCCGACAGCCCCGACAGCCCCGACAGCCCCGACAGCCCCGACAGCCCCGACAGCCCCGACAGCCCCGACAGCCCCGACAGCCCCGTGACTAATCCTGACTGAACTGGTAGGCTTTCAGTCGTGGCACGTCGACTTCTCTCCTTCCCCGACCCGGTCAACGACAACGCGGCCCGCACGGTGGCCGCCGGTGTTGTGGCCATGGCCGTAACGTTCCTCGTGACCGGACAGGGCTGGCTCCTGGTGATACTGACCGCCGGCTTCTGGGCCCGAGTGGCTACCGGTCCGACACTCAGCCCGCTCGGCCAGCTCGCCACCCGGGTGGTAGCGCCACGGCTCGGCCCGTCCCGGCCGGTTCCCGGTCCGCCAAAACGGTTCGCCCAGGCCATCGGCACCGTCTTCAGCTCGACCGCCCTGGTTCTGTGGTTCGCTGCAGGTGCTCACGTCGCCGCCATGGTGGTGGTCGGCGCACTGACCGGCGCCGCCGGACTCGAGGCCGCCCTGGGCTTCTGCCTGGGCTGCAAAGGGTTCGCCCTCCTGATGCGGGCCGGGATCATCCCCGCCGAGGTGTGCGAAGCCTGCGCCGACCTGTCGCTGCGCCACCCCGAGCTGCGCCGCACGACCGCCGGAGCCTGAGCGACACCGATCCGAGCACCACCGACCCGAGCTGTGCCGCACCGGTGCTGCGCAGCACCGATCCCAGCACCACCGACCCGAGCGGCACCGCACGACCGCCGGCGTCTGAGCGACACCGATCCGAGCACCACCGACCCGAACGGCGCCGACCAACGGACGAGGTCCGGCGACTGGTTGGTCGCCGATCCTCAGAGCCGCAAGGCCAGCTCGACCACGGCCTGCTGCAGCACGTCGGCGCAGGCCAGGTACGCGGCGTCCTCACCACCGGCCGGGTCGTCGACGTCGCCCTGCTCCTCGGGGTCCACTGCGGCGAGGTCCATGCCCGCGACCCTGGCCGCCAGCGATTCCGGACCCGGCGGCAGCTGGCGGGCCAGCCAACACACGGTGGCGGTTCGCCCAGCCGCCTCGGGGTGCCGGCGCCGCACGTAGTGCACGTGCTCGGCAGCCATGGCAACCACCAGGTCGGCTGTCGCCAGGTCGGCTTCGGTGAGCTGGTGGCTGCGATGCTGGGGAACCGGCATGCCCAGGTGCTCGAAGGCCCGCCGGGTGCGGATGCTCATCGGCTGGTGCTCGACCACGTGCGTGCCGGCCGTGACCACATCGGCGTCCGGGACCGATTCGGCCAGAAGGGCGCCGGCAACAACGGATCGCGCCGCGTTGCCGGTGCAGAGGGTGAGCAACCGCAGGGCGGCCATCTGCGAGCCAGCCGTGTAGGGACCAGCGACCTGCGGATCAGCCAGCTGGAGATTCAGATCAGCGCCTGGACTTGTGCTGGCAACGGACGGGTCGCCAGCCTGCGATGGCGTGGAAACCCCGAGGAGACCACGATCCACGCGAGTCATAGCCGCACGCTAGCGCCCCGTCGGGAACGGTCCTCTTCGTCCAGAGCGAGCCGGGGGGCGTCACCGGCAAGACCGCGGGTTGCGGCCCGCGGCCCAACGGTGCAGCCGTGGCTGCGTCGAGTACGAGAGCGCCGCCAACGGCGTCATCTGGCCGGCGTGGTGGGGCACACCCGATGCCGGACGCGACACGTGCGCCCACCTGGGACTGGTCGACCTTTCGACGGGCCCACCTGTCGCCCGCCGCAGCCGCAGCCGCCAGCCGCCAGCCGCAGCCGCCAGCCGCCAGCAACACGACACCGGCAACGAGGCGCCGGCCGCCAGCCATCCGGCACACCGGGGCACACCGGCACACCGGCACACCGGCACACCGGCACACCGGCACACCGGCACACCGGCACACCGGCACAGCAGCACAGCAGCACAGCAGCACAGCAGCACAGCAGCACAGCAGCACAGCGCTTACGCGAGGCCGCGAGACTCCTGCAGCCGGTGACGCCACACGATGACCAGACCCAGCGCGACTGCGTAGCCGAGCAGCACCAGCCAGTGGACGAACCCCAGTCCCCGGCCGGCCAGGAAGTCGATGCCGAGCGACGCGTTGTGGAAGCTCGGCAGCAGCCGGGCGGCAACCCGCAGCGCCTGAGGCATCTGGCTCACCGGGGTGAACAGCCCTCCGAAGTAGCCGAGCACGAACATGAGCACGGTCACCACCGGGTAGGCCGTCTCGGCATGCACCAGGAACCCCACGAACACACCCAGCACGGCGAATGGCAGCGCAGCCACCCACATCAGCGCCGTCAGCCCGATCCACTGGCCGACGTCCATCTGCACCCCGCCGAAGGTGGTGCCGACCACCTCGACGAGCAGCAGCACCGGTAGCACCACGACCATGCTGACCGTGACTTTGGTCCCGACATAGGACCAGGCCGGAAGGGGTGTCACCCGGATCTGACGTGCCCATCCGGTGGCCCGTTCACTGGCCAGGCGGGTGCCGCCGGCGTTGAGCGCGGCAACCAGGGCGCCGAACGAGCACATGGCCACCATCAGGTAGATGTTCCACGCGACGCTCCCGTCCACGATCTCGCTCGGACGGCGATCCCCCAAGAACAGCAGGTAGAACACCACCGGGAACCCGACGGTCACAGCCAGGAACCGCCAGCTGCGCATCAGCCGCCCGAGCTCGAACTGCCCGAAAGCCACAAGTCCGTTCACTGGCCGCCACCGACAGCTCCGGCGGTGCCAGCGCCAGCGGCAGTGCCCGGGCCGGCAGCACCGGGCCCTGATGCACCCGCATCCGCACCGTCCTGCCGATCCGCCCGCACACCACCACCGCCATCCCGCACACCACCACCACCATCCCGCAGGTCGCCACCATCCCGCACACCACCACCACCATCCCGGCGGTCACCGCCATCCCGGCGGTCACCGCCATCCCGCACACCACCACCACCATCCCGGCGGCCGCCGCCATCGCGCACACCACCACCGCCATCCCGGCGGTCGCCACCATCCCGCACACCACCACCACCATCCCGGCGATCGCCACCATCCCGCACACCACCACCGCCATCCCGGCGGTCACCACCATCCCGGCGGTCAACACCGGTTCGGCGATCGGCACTTGCGGCGCGTCGATCACCACCTGTTCGCCGATTCCTTCCGGACCAGTGCTCCTTCGAGTCGATCGCCCTGCGACCGTCTGGAAGGGGCTGCCCGCTGGTGAGGGCCATGAATGCTTCCTCGATGCGGGCCCCGGTGACCTCCAGGTCACGGAACTCCACACCGCTGCGTACGAGGTCACGCACGGTGGCGTCCGCGTCGAGCGAGTTGAGGGCGACCCCGGTGCCACACACTTCGACGTCGGTCACGCCCTCCAACCTGTCGAGGACGCCCTCGTCGGGCCGGTCCACCACGAACCGCAGCAACCGGGTGCTCACCGCCGCCTTCAGCGTCGCCCCCGGTCCGTCGGCGACGACCCGGCCGTGGTTGATCACCACCACCCGGTCCGCGTGGTCGACCTCGTCGAGGTGGTGTGTGGCGAACACGATGGTGTGACCCTCCCGCCCGAGCTGGCGCACGCCCCGCCAGAACGAGCGACGGGCTTCGACGTCCATGGCGGCCGTCGGCTCGTCGAGGAAGACGAGCTCCGGGTTGCCCGCGATGGCAAGCGCGAAGCGGACACGCTGGGCCTGTCCGCCCGACAGCCGGTGCGCCTGACGACCGAGGAACGGGCCGATGCCGGTGCGCTCCACAGTGAGATCGAACGGCGCGGGGTCCGCGTACAGCCGGCGAACCAAATTCAACGCATCGCAGACCCGCACGCCATGGGGCAGGCCGTTGCCCGACCCCTGCTGCAGCATGGCGCCGACCAGTCCACGGGCCATCGCCTGGTGCGGTGAGGTCCCCAGGACCTCGATGGTGCCGGCATTGGGCCGCAGCAGCCCCAGGATCAGCGAGATGGTGGTGGACTTGCCGGCCCCGTTCGGACCGAGCAGCGCCACCGTCTCGCCCCGGCGGATGGTCAGGTCAAGGTGGTCCAGGGCGACCTGCGTGCCGTAGCGCCGAACGACCCCGTCGAAGCGTAGGGCGACACCCCGCTCGTCGGCGTCGCCGCCTGCGCAACCACTGACCACAGCGATCGACGCTACCGAGCCGGGCTCGCCTGCTCCCAGGGCGATCGCAGCCGAGGCACAGGTCCCGACCTCACCGGCTGTCGCGCCACCGGTGTCCGACGCACCGGGGTTGCCGCTCGCTGTGCCGTTGCCTCCGCCTCCGCTTCCGAGCGGCTCGCGGGGTTCCACCGATGCTCCCGTGGCGTGCCCCAGGGCAGGCCGACCGGAGCACGGAGCGGCATCGTCGCTCGTCCGCTGTGGCTGCGACTTCACCCGGACCCGCGGACCCGGCACTCGAACGCGCCCATGGGCCTCCTTCGACGGCCATCTCGCCTCCGAGCCTACGCCCACGACCTTGGTCGTCGGGGCTCGCCCGCTCCGGTCCGGTGAGCCGGTGTCGGGCCAGATGCGTCGTCGCACCGCCAGACCAGAGTCGAGGTGACGTGCAGCTGGAAGCGGGGGTGGCGCTCGAGCCAGCGCTCGATCTCGGGGGTCTTGTGGGTGGCGTAGCTATCGAGCACGAGGTGGACCTTGAGGTCGGCTGGCACCTGTTCGTCGATCTGGGCCGATCTGGACGAGGAACCGCTTGAGCTCAGCAGCCCGGTGGCGTTTCTTCAGCGAGCCGATCACCTTCTTGTCGTCGCTGATCGTCCGCGGCGCACCGGGGCGGGGCTCGTCGACGAGCCTGTCCAGGCGTCGCTCGACGACGCGCCGGCGCCACGTGCCGACCATGGCCCGGCTGACGCCGAGGTGCTCGGCCACGTGCTGGTTCGTGTCGCTTTTCGCGCACGAGAGCACGATCCGTGCCCGCAGCGCCATGGCCTGGGCGCTCCTTCGCCGATCAACCAAGCGCTCGAGCGCATGGCGCTCCTCGTCGCTGAGCACGAGCTCTGCCTTCGGACGGCCGAGTGCTGCCACGTCGCCTCCCATCGTCGCAGGTGCGGCGGGAAGAACGCGGGGAGGCAGGAGAAATTCCCGATGTCGAACGATCTCTTGCGAACTTCTGGGTCGGGGCACTGGGTGAGCGAAGCCAGCACCCACCGGAGCTACTCGGCGCTGCGGAAGGCGCTCGCCAGTGCCGACTCCACCAACGAGGTGCGGACGGCCAGGGTCGCCCGACCGGGCAGCGCCGGGCGCTCCGGGGGCACTCCTGGCGTCAGCCCCAAGGCGGCCAGGACGTCGGGTAGCGACGGACCGAACCCGCTGTCGCTGCCGGCACGTGCCGTCACAAGGGCGCCGGGAGCGCGACCGCCCACGGCCTCCGGCTCGCGCTGCTCGAGCACCCCAGGAGCCCGCACGGCTGGACGGGCGGGGCGGGTGGGGCCCAGGGCCAGGATCCGCAGGAGCGGGGGGAGATCGGGTGCGATGCCCCCGCCCGCGGCCGCAGGGGCAGCCGCCGGCCGCCCAGGCGGCGGCGCCAGGTCATGCCCGTCGAGCCCGCCGGGCCGGTGCCAGACCCAGCGAGCCCCGAGAACGGCCAGGTAGAGCGCGACGAACCAGATGACGGCCAGTTTGGCCGTCGACGTGGTCAGGTCGGCCAGGACGTAGCCCATGCCCCGGACGTCGGCCACCTCGTGGCCGATCGTCCCGGTCTTCGGGACGCTCCAGTGCTCCGTGGTCCGGTTGGCGTCACCCTTGGTGGTGAAGTGGACGACCAGACCGTCGGGGTGCATCCGCACCACCCGGTGGGTGACCAGCCTGCCGCCGAGGGCAGCGTCCCTGAAGGTGACGATCTGCCCCGGGTGGACTGCCATGGGACGGACGTCGTGGCTGACCACGAGGTCCCCGACGTGCAGCGCCGGCACCATCGACCCGGTCTCCACCACCAGCAGGCGGTAGCCGACCACCTCGCCGACGACCACCGCCAGCACGGCCAGGCAGACGAGCGCTGCGATGGCGGTCAGGCACCGGTCGACGAGCCGCCAGCATGTGCTGGCGAGGCGCCTGACCGTCACAGACCGACCGCCTCCCAGGTGAGCTCAACCTGGATGAGCCCCCCGGCGGGGGCGCTGGACGAGATGGCGTAGGCGAACTTGTACCAGACGACCGTCGGCGTGGAGGCGCTGTCGGGCCACGTCCCGTTGGGCGACGCGGAACCCGTGGTGTACGACATCTGGTAGCCGGTGGCCTGCGTGGTCGGCCAGCAGTCGCCGGCAGCGTTGCCGGTGGCCCCGGTGCAGTCGCTGCCGGTGAGCGTGGTGTCGTCGAGGTTGACGGTGTTGACGTTGTCGCCGGCGCTGGCGTTGCTGGCGAAGCTCCCGTTGGTGTTGGCCGTGAACGACGTGCAGCCGGCGTCGCCGTTGGTGGTGTTGTAGGCGGCCGTGTCCGTCCCGTCCGTGGCGCTCAGGGTGACGTCCTGACCCAAGCCGGTGTCGTTATGGATGGTGTCGAACAGGTACACGTTGGAGGTCAGCGACCCGGTGTACTCCACGGCGATGCACTGGAAGCCGGTGGCCCCGGGGCTGGCGATAGAGCCCCGCCACGTGGTGGGATTCCGAGCGTGATCCTCGGTGTGGTCAGCTCGTGATCTCGAGCTGACCGTCGGCAGTCTCG
>JAKAYQ010000151.1 GCA_021826725.1 Actinomycetes bacterium | reverse complement strand
GCGTTGCGGACGATCAGCACGGTGTCGGCGTCGACACCCGGCATGTCACCGTCTGCGGCAGCGACATACGCCTCGTAGGTGTCGAACACCTCGGCCCGCCCTCGGTGCTGGAGCAGCTCGGGCGAAGCGGCCGACAGTTTCAGCACCGCCCCGTCGGGGCACAGGTTGCCGTGCAGCACTGCCGCGTGGCCGCCAGCCGCCATGAGCGGCTCGTCTCTGGTGCGGATGACCTGTCGGTCCCAGCACCGGGCCTCGGCGACGTTGTCGCCCACTGTCCGACCCGTCACCGTCAGCGCGTCGGCGTGCAGCAGGTCGCCCATCTCGCGCATGACAGCGGGCAGCCCGCCGGCTGCGTCGAGCTCCTCCATCAGGAACCGGCCGTGGGGCTTGATGTCGACGAGCACCGGCACGTCGGCGCCCAGCGCGTCGAAGTCGTCGAGGGTGAGCGGCACCTCGGCCCGGCCGGCGATGGCCAGCAGGTGGACGATGGCGTTGGTCGATCCGCCCACCGCGGCGTTGACCCGCACCGCGTTCTCGAACGACGCCCGGGTGAGCAGCACCGACGGGCGGAGGTCTTCGGCCACCATGTCGACGATCCGCCGGCCTGCGAGCTGGGCGATCTTGTACCGCTCGGCGTCGACCGCGGCGACGGTGGCCGACCCCGGCAGCTGCAAGCCGAGCGCCTCGGTGACGCACGCCATGGTCGACGCGGTCCCCATGGTGGTGCAATGCCCGTTGCTGCGCGACACGCAGCTTTCGGCTTCGCGCAGGTCGGCGGCCGTCATCTCCCCGGCACGTGCCTCTTCGGCCATGCGCCACACGTCGGTGCCCGACCCGACCGACCGGCCCCGGAAACGGCCGCTCACCATCGGGCCGCCGGTGACCAAGATGGTGGGCAGGTCCGCGCTGACCGCCCCCATCACCTGGGCCGGGGTCGTCTTGTCGCAACCCGCGAGCAGCACCACCGCGTCGAGCGGGTTGGAGCGGATCGCCTCCTCGACCTCCATGGCCATCAGGTTGCGGTACAGCATGGCAGTCGGGCGGACCAACGTTTCGCCCAGCGACATGGTGGGGAACTCGAGCGGCAGGCCGCCGCGCTCCCAGACGCCCCGCTTCACCGCGTCGGCCACCTGGCGCAGGTGGACGTTGCAGGGCGCCAGCTCCGACCAGCTGTTGGCGATGCCGATCACCGGCCGCCCGTCGAACACGTCGTCGGGCACGCCCTCGGACTTGGAGTGCGAGCGGTGCACGAACCCGACCTTGCCCGGCTGCCCGAACCAGGCCTGGCTGCGCGATCCCCCCGGCGTGCTCATGCGCCGAACGTCACGTAGCGGTGCTCCTCGAACTCCTCGAGCCCGAGGTGTCCGCCCTCGCGGCCGATCCCGCTCTGCTTCATGCCCCCGAGCGTGCCGAACGCCACCGGTGGGACCGGGTCGTTCACCCCGACGATGCCGGCCTGCATGCGCTCGGCGATCCGCCACGCTCTGCCCACGTCGCGGGTGTAGACGTAGCCGGCCAGGCCCATCTCGGTGTCGTTGGCTCGAGCCAGCACGTCGTCCTCGCCGTCGAAGCCGAACACGCCGGCGACGGGGCCGAACACCTCGGTGGTCGCCAGCCCGCACGACGCCGGCGGCTCCACCACAAAGCACGGCCGGTGCCAGTAGCCCGTGGACGGCAGCTCGACATCTGGTGCGAGCAGCCGCCCGCCGCCGTCGCAGGCTTCGGACACCAGCCTCGCGACCTCGTCGACGCGCGCCGCGGCGATGAGCGGGCCGAGGTCGACGTCCGCGTCGCCCAGGGGGTCGCCCACGGTCATGGCTGCCACCGCCACGCCCAACCGCTCGACGAAGGCGTCGAGCACGGGCCGCTGCACGAAGACGCGGTTGGCCGCGATGCAGGACTGCCCGTTGTTGCGGAACTTGGCGACCATCAGGCCCGCCACCGCCGCGTCCAGGTCGGCGTCGGCGAACACCACGAAGGCACCGTCGCCGCCGAGCTCCAAGACGGGCCGCACGATGCGGTTGGCGGCCTGGCGCATCACCAGCTGGCCGACACCGGTGGATCCGGTGAAGCTCACCACCCGGACCGCCCGGTGGGCGAGCAGCGCCTCGGTCTGCTCGGCCGCCGGCCCATGGACCAGGTTGAGGACCCCGTCGGGCAGCCCGGCGTCGGTGAGCGCTCGGGCCAGCTCCACAGCAGCCAGCGGCGCGCGCTCCGACGCCCGAGCCACCACGGTGCAGCCGGCTGCGAGAGCCGGCGCGATCTTGCGGGCCGGGATGGAGGCGGGGAAGTTCCACGGGGTGAGACAGACCGCGACACCAGCAGGCTGGGTGAAGGTGACCAGGTGCCGCCCGGGCTGCTCTGAGCGCAGGACCTCACCCGACGGCTGGCGAGCCGCGTCGGCGAACCAGCGGAGGAACTCAGCCGAGAAATGCACCTCGCCTTCGGCCTCGGGAAGCCGTTTGCCCGCATCCGCAGCGAGCAGCCGCCCGATAGCCTGTTTGCGCTCGTCGAGCAGGTCCGCCGCCCGCCGCAAGATGTCCCCACGCGTTCGAGCCGACCGTTGCGCCCACTCGTCGAACGCCGCCTCGGCGGCATCGGCCGCGGCCACGGCGACCTGCGCACCCCCGTAGGCCAGCTGGGCGATGATCTCCCCGGTCGCCGGGTTGTCGACAGGCAGGTGGCCTGCGCCGTCGGGCACCACCCACTGCCCGCCGACCAGTGCCGGCACGGCCATCCCCGCGTGGCCACGGAGAGCGGACGCCACCTCGTCACTGGTCATGCCACCCACGTCAGGCGCTCCGGTACAGCTTGGTGATCACGAACTCGCGGTGCCCGATGGCCTCCGCGGCGGTCAGCCGGCCACAGATGGTGCGGTCCACCATCGCCATCAGGCGGTCGCCCGCCTCGGCGAGCGGGTAGTCGAGCTGCAACAGCCCCGACACGTCCACGTCCACATGCTCTGACATGGTCGACACCGTGACGGGGTTGGCCGTGAGCTTGATGACCGGCTCGATCGGGTGGCCGATGATGTTGCCCTGACCGGTGGGGAACAGGTGCAGCACCGCACCAGCAGCTGCCACCAAGGTGATGAACTCGGCCGCGGCCGACGACGAGTCCATGAAGTTCAGTCCCCGACGGGTCGGCGCTTGGGCCGGGGCGAGCGCGTCGACCACCGGCACGCTGCCCGTCTTGGAGATGTTGCCAAGCGCCTTCTCCTCGATGGTCGACAGCCCGCCGGCGATGTTGCCCTGGGTGGGCTGCGAGCCGAGCAGGTCGGCACCCGACGCCTCCACCTGGGCGAAGTAGTCGTCGAAGAACCCCTGAAAGCGCGCCCGGACATCGTCGTCCACGCACCGGGCGGCGATCAGGTGCTCACCGCCGGTGAGCTCGGTCGTCTCCCCGAACAGCACCGTGCCGCCCGCAGCCACATGGCGGTCCACCACCTCCGACACCGTCGGATTGGCGCCGAGACCGCTGGTGGTGTCCGACTCGCCGCACTTGATGGAGACCATGATGTCGGAGCGCTCGACGGGCTCGCGCTGCAGCTCCGAGGCGTCTTGCATCAGCCGGGCCGCGTGACGGGCACCGGCAGCGATGGTGGCGAGATCCCCGTGGCGCTCGATGGAAAGCCCCACCACCGGCTTCCCCGTCACCGCGATGCCCTCCACCACCCGGCTCGTCCAATTCGGCTCGATGCCCACCACCACCACACCAGCCACGTTCGGGTTGGCCCCCGTGCCGATCAGGGTGCGGAACGTCAGTTCGAGGTCCTCGCCGAACTGCAGACGGCCGTAGGCGTGGGGCAAGGCGATCACACCGGGCACCAGAGCCGCGATCGCTTCCACAGCCGCATTCGACAGGTCGTCGACCGGCAACGCGACCACATGGTTGCGGATTCCGACCCGGCCGTCCGCCCGACGAAAGCCGGTCAGCTGCTGTGCTGCCACTTGGTGCTCCTGACGTTGTGCGTGTGGACCAGGGAGCCGGCCGGCACAGCAGCGGTGGCCACAGCCACAGCCACGCCGTACTCCACCACCGTGGCGCCCTCGGCCAGATCAGCCAGCGCGACCTTGTGGCCGAAGGGGACTGCCTCGGTGACCCGCACCGAGCGCCGCTCGGGAGACGACAGCCACGCCACCATGGCAGGGCCCGGCTCGACATCGCGGACCGCAACCGCCACATGGTCGCCATCGTCGTGAGCCAGGAAGTCGACGCTGTCCCTTTCGGGGCGGTCCTCGCCGTGGGCATCGGTCATCGCATCGTCCTCCGCTGCAGGTCCGGCGTCGCGTCCATCGGTGGCACGCTCCTCGCTCCCCGGTACCGGGGCTGGCGTTCCCCGGCACCGGGCAGCAGACCCGGAGTGCGCCGGTTGCGCCGTGTCGGATCACGGTACCGGTGGCCGCACCCACGACAAGGCGGGGCGATGGCACACGCTCGGCAACCGGCTCGATCAATAGGTATGACCTCTTTCCACGAGGATAGGGGCTGGCCGGCCGTCCGTCAACACCTGGCCGCACCGTCGACCGGAACCACCTCATCGGCACCATCGGCACCATCGGCACCATCGGCACCATCGGCACCATCGGCACCATCGGCACCATCGGCACCATCGACACCATCGGCACCATCGGCACCATCGGCGTCGCGACGCACCCGGGCCAGCGCCGCGTCGCGTGCACCGGCGATGTGGGCGTGGACAGCGGCAGCCGCGGCCGCAGCATCGTGGGCAGCCACGGCAGCGAAGATCCGCCGGTGATCGCCACGCGCCACCTCCACCCGGCCAGGGATGCTCAACGTGGTCTCCATCCCCGAGCTGATCATCTCCTGGAGCACACCCAGCGTCTGCTGCAAAAAACGGTTCTTCGCCATCCGGACGATCTGCATGTGGAACGCCGTGTCGAGCTCGCGCAAGGCAGCGAAGTCGATGGGAGGGCGTCGCGCCGCCTCTTCGGCCGCCAGCCCCTCGGCCAGCTCGGCGATGTCGTCGTCGGTGGCACGCTCCGCCGCCCACATGGCTGCCGGCTCCTCGAGCACCAGGCGCATGTCGAACAGCTCGTTCAGGTTGACCTCAAGGGTCGACAGGCGCTCGCGCACCTCGTCGACCGCCGTCCTCGCCACGAACACACCCTGCCCGTGGCGGACCATCAGCCGCCCGCGCGCCTCCAACACCTTTACCGCCTCGCGCACAGCCGGCCGACTGACCCCGAGCATCCGGGCCATCTCACGCTCGGCCGGCAGGCGCGCCCCAGCGTCAAGACCTTCGTCGTCGATCAGGTGGCCGATGCGGTCGACGATCCGGTCCGTCAGACTGCCCGGCTCTTTGATCGGGTCCCACGCCATTGCCGGCTCCCATCGGTCGCTCACCGCAGTGGGCACGGACCCTCGACGATCGAGGACTGACCTCGTGCCACGTTCGGATCAGGTTACCTCCAGGCCCACCTGGGCCAATGCACCGGCAACGCCGGCATCGGCACGGCCACAAGCGCCCGACCGCACAGCGCCGCCCCACAAGCGCCCGGCCGCGCACCTGACGGAGGCATCAGCGCCCGACCGGGCGGCTGTGGCGCCCCACGTAGTGGACCGCATCGCCACCGGCCAGCACCCGGTCGACGTCGGCGGCGATCATGTCGACGACCCGGAGCTGTGCCTCCACGGTGATGCCGGCGACGTGCGGCGTCGAGAGCACCCGCACATGCCCGGTCAGGCCGCCGACGCCCGGCGGCTCCTGGGCCCGCACGTCGAGCGCCGCACCCGCGACGGTCCCCTCGTCAAGTGCAGCAGCCAGTGCGCCCTCGTCGACCAGCTCGCCCCTGGCCACGTTCACCAGCACCGCCCCTCGCCGCATCGCGCCGAGGAACCTCGCATCGACCAGCCCCCGGGTGTCGTCGCTGGCTGCCAGGTGCAGCGACACCACGTCGGCGCGCCCCAGCAGCTGGTAGAGGTCGTCGACGCGCTCGACATCGTCGACCGGCCCCGGCGCCTCGAACGGGTCGTAGCCCACCACGGCCATGCCGAGGGCACCCGCCAGGCGAGCGGTGGCCCGACCGGTGGCCCCCAGGCCCACCACCCCCCAGGTCCTGCCAGCCAGCTCCGTCCCCGGGTCGCGGACCCACTGGCCATCGCGCACACGCCGGTCGTGGCCGACGAGGTCCCGGGCCAGCGCCAGCGCCATGGCCACCGCGTGCTCCGCCACGCTGGCCGCGTTGGCCCCGACCGCTGCCACCACCACGATGCCCATATCGTCGGCCCCCTCCACGTCGACGTTGTCGAGCCCGACCCCGGCCCGGGCGACCACCTGCAGGCGAGGCGCAGCCTGCAGCACCTGGCGCGTCACCTGCGTGCGGTTGCGGACGACAAGAGCCCGTGCACCACCCACGAGCTGGCGCAGGCGCTGCGCGTCGCTCCACGCCCCGGCGTCGCGGACCACCGACCACCGCGTGGCCAGATCGTCGAGGGCTGGCCCCGCCACGTCCTCCACCACCGCGACGTCCTCTACCTCCGCCACCTCCGCCTCACCCGCACGGCGGGCAGCGCCAGGGTCCTGCACGCTCGCCTCCACACCCACGTCCACCTCCACCACGATTGCCGGAAAGCCCGAAGCTGCCGGAAAGCCCGAAGCTACCGGGGCTGCTGCCCTCTTGCGGTCTGACCTCTGGCCTTAGGGTAGCATGGGCGACGTGAACGGAGCATCGATGAGCGTCCGCCCGGCGAACGCCGGGGCACCCCGCCGGAACTGCCGCTGCGTACCGAGCGACCCCACTGCGCACGGCGGGGGCCCCACCCGCACCACCGGGCTTCGCAGCGTCACGCCCCGATGAGCGATGCCGCACCGATCACGGCGGCAGAAGCAACACGCCTGTGTGCCGCGTTGCTCGGCGCCGCCGGCATGCCCGACGGTCCCGCCGGGCGCACCGCCTGGGCGCTTGTCACCGCGGACGCCTGGGGGCTCGGCTCCCACGGGCTGCTCCGCCTGCCGTTCTACCTCCGCCGCTTCGAACGAGGCGGTGCCGATCCGGCCGCCACATTGCGCATGGTGTCGGAGTCACCGGCGGCTGCCGCCTACGACGGCGGCAACGGCCTCGGCCACTGGCAGGTATGGCGCGCTGCAGAGCAGGCGACGGCCAAGGCCGCCACGACAGGCATCGCCGTGGTGTCGGTCGGCAACTCCGGCCACTGCGGCAGCTTGGGTCTCTACACACTGCCGATGGTGGAGGCCGGGCTGGTCGGCCTCGTCTTCTCCAACGGGCCGGCCGTCATGCCTCCGTGGGGCGGCCACTCGCCGGTGCTGTCGACCAGCCCGCTGGCCGCAGGCATCCCGACCACGCCGAGACCGGCCATCGTGGACCTGGCCACCTCGGCCGTCGCCCGAGGCACGATCGCCCAGCACCGGGCCTCGGGCCAGCCGCTGGAGCCAGGCTGGGCCTTCGACGCCGCCGGACAGGCCACCACCGATCCCGCCGATGCCCTGGCCGGCATGCTGGCACCGATGGGCGGCGCCAAGGGCTACGCCCTGGCGTTCCTGGTGGAGGCGCTGACCGGGGGGCTCGTCGGACCGAACCTGGCGGGCGACGTCGCCGACCCGCTCAGCGACGCGAGCGCCGCCACCCCCCAGCGGATCGCCCACCTGGTCATCGCCATCGATCCCCGCTCCATCGACAGCGACGGCGCCCACGCGGCGCGCCTCGCCACCCTTGCGGCGCGGATCGCCGCCGCCGGGGGTCGCCCACCGGGCGCGAACCGCAGGTTCGGCGACGACCTCGACCCCGACGAGGTCGTGGACCTCGCCCCCACCACCGTCACCGCTCTGGTCGCAGCAGCCGACGCGCTCGACGTGCCCGTGCCGCGGGCATGGGCCACGCCGCTTCATCCAAGCTGAGCACCTGGCTCGACCGAGGCGCCCTC
>JAKAYQ010000150.1 GCA_021826725.1 Actinomycetes bacterium | reverse complement strand
GCACCAGCACCAGCACCAGCACCAGCACCAGCACCAGCACCAGCACCAGCACCAGCACCAGCACCAGCACCAGCACCAGCACCAGCACCAGCACCAGCACCAGCACCAGCACCAGCACCAGCACCTATTCCGTGCAGCTGCGTCGCGCCCACCGCCTCGCGAAACACCTCGGAAAGTCGGCGGCGCTCGAATGCGAACGTCTCGATCGCCCCCGCCCGCATGGCGTAGGCGAGCACCTGCTGGGGATCGGCGCCCGGGTCGAGGACAAGGCGCACCATCCCCCCGTCCACCCGCGATACCGACGCCCCCGGCAGACCGTCGGCCCACGACCCGGTCCGGTCGGACCGCACCTGCACCACCAGACGCCGCTGGCCGGCCGCGGTCAGGTCGTCGACCGTGCCCGCCGCCACCAGCCGCCCGGCGTCGATGATGGCCGCCGACTCGCACACGTGCTCGACCAGATCGAGCTGGTGGCTCGAGAACAGCACCGTCCGACCCGCCGCTGCCTGCTCGGCGAGGACCGCGCTCACGGCATCGATACCGGTCGGATCGAGGCCCGACAGTGGCTCGTCCAGCACCAGCAGCTCGGGTTGGTGTAGGAGCGCACCGGCCAGCTGCACCCGCTGCTGGTTTCCCAACGACAGGGATTCGACCTTGCTGGTGGCCCGGTCGGCCACCCCGAGCATGCCCAACCACCGGTCGGCAGCCACCCGGGCCTCCGAAGCAAGCATGCCGTGGAGCCGGCCCAGGTACACGAGCTGGTCGCGCACGGCCATTCCCGCGTACAGTCCGCGCTCCTCGGGCATGTAGCCGAACCTCCGCCGGTCCTCTGGACGAACCAGCTCGCCTCGCCACCGGACCTCGCCACGATCCAGGTGCACCAGACCGAACACCGCACGCATGGCTGTCGTCTTGCCCGCGCCGTTCGGCCCGAGGAAACCCACCACCTGCCCGGAGGGGACCACCATGGACAGCCCGTCGAGCGCCACCACGTCGCCGAAACGCCGGGCGAGGTCCCGGAGCTCGAGCTCACCCTGCTCGCCATGGGCCGCGCCGTGCCGTGTCCGTGCCCCGTCCAAGCCACTCACCTCGACCGCATGTCCACCACCCAGCAAGTATGGACCGCCTGGCAATCAGGCCGGTGATGCGGCCGGCGGCCAACGGCGCAGCCCGGGCTCGGCCGGTCCGAGCGGGGGCAGCCGGACACCGTCCCCTACCTGCCACCACCCCGGTACCGGAGAACGCCCGATCCGCATCTCGGAGCCCCTGACGGAGCTCCACGCACTTGGTGTCCTTGCCGACGAACGAAAATCAGTTCCTCAGACACGGCTCGTTGGCGCGTCCTCGGATAGCAACTCCCGGGGACACCGTCACGGAGCCACGGAGCCACGGAGCCACGGAGCCACGGAGCCACGGAGTCAGGGGATCTCCGCAGTGCCCGGCCCGCGCCCGCCCACGGCGTCCACCGCGCCCGCCGGGTCGTCGGCGAGGAGGCAGATCGGCACGGCCATCACCTTCGCCCGCAGGTACTCGCCCAACGACTTGGCCTGGGCGTCAACCCGACTGCTCGACGCCACGCCCTCCCCGAGCAGTCCGACAACCACGAAATTGAGCGCTCGCAGGTTCGGGAGCTCGTAGCGGTGCACCGGGAGGTCACGGCACTCCGGTAGGAGCGCACGCACGCGGTCGACTGTCAGCTCGGCAGCGAGCCACGCGTACGCCTGGTCGCTGCGGGCCCACACGCCAAGGTTCGCATTGCCGCCCTTGTCGCCGCTGCGCGCCCCCACAAGGCGCCCGATCGGCACTTGCCTCGTCGGACCGTCTACACCAGCACCCGACCCCTCGGCTGCACCCGCACCGGGTCCAACGCCGGCACCACCACCGTCGGCGCCACCAACAAGGTCGGCTGCCCCAGTGCCAGCACTGCCGGCCACTCCCGGCGCGCTCCCGACGACCCGACCTCCACCGTACGGCGGCAGCACGGGCTCGACGGCATGCTCCTGTCCGGCGAGAACCACCTGCTGCACGACGAGAGCGGCGGGGACCAGAGCGGGCCAGTACACGCCGTAGGCCTGGGTCTGGGCCGGCCGCACGAAGAATCCCGGGTAGTTGGACAGCGCCAGCTCGGTGACCGTGGCGGCGAACGCCCGACCCACGATCCGCTCGTCGGGACCCTTCACCGTGACCCGGAGCTCGGCCATGGCCGCCTCGTTCGACGCCGGATCCGGCTGGTCGGTGCGGAGCAGCGTCACGTCGACGCTGGCAAACGCACCCCGCCCACCAGGGACCTGTGCCCACAACGCTTCCTCGGCGAGCGCTGCTTTCGCCTCCACGTCCAGCCCCGTCAGCATCATCGAAAGCGTCGATCGCCACCCACCCTGATAGTTGAGGGCGACTTTGGCCGTCGGCGGCGGCGGCTCCCCCTGCACTCCCGATATGCGCACCCGGTCGGGCCCCAGCTGCTCCAGGTGGACGGTGTCGAACCGGGCGGTGACATCGGGATTGGGGTAGGCGGGCCCGGCAATCTCGTACAGCAACTGGGCCGTCACCGTCCCCACCGACACCAGCCCCCCGTGCCCCGGGTGCTTGGTGATGACCGACGAGCCGTCGGCCGCCACCTCGGCGATCGGGAATCCCGGGTGCACCAGCCCCGGGACCTCCGTGAAGAACGCGTAGTTTCCGCCCGTCGCCTGGGCCCCGCACTCGATGACGTGCCCGGCTGCCACCGCTCCCGCCAGCGCGCCCCAGTCGTCGCGAGCCCAGCCGTGGCGCCAGGCAGCGGGCCCGACGACGAGGGCAGCATCGGTGACCCGGCCGGTCACGACGATGTCGGCGCCTCGCGAGAGCGCGTCCGCGATGCCCCAGCCGCCCAGGTAGGCGTTGGCCGTCAGCACGGCACGGTCACCGAGTGGCTCACCGGTGTCCATGTGCGCCAGATCGACCCCCGCCGCCCGAAGCTCCGCCAGGCGGGGCATCAGGTCGTCGCCCTCGACGACAGCGATCCGGGGCGCCAGCCCGAGCCGTTCAGCGACCTCCTGCAGCGCCTCGGCACAGGCCCGGGGGGCCAGCCCGCCGGCATTGGACACCACAGCGATACCCCGGTCCAGGCAGGTGCCCATCACCTGCTCCATCTGGGTCACGAACGTACGGGCGTACCCGGTCGACGGATCGCGAAGTCGGTTCTTGGCCAGGATGAGCATGGTCAGCTCTGCCAACCAGTCGCCGGTCAGGACGTCGATGGGGCCGCCGTCGACCATCTCGCGCGCGGCGCCCAGCCGGTCGCCGTAGAAGCCACTGCAGTTGGCGATGCGGATCGGCTCGCTCATCGGAGCCCAGCTCCCGACCAAGTGCTGGTCACGATCCAACCCCACCGTCGGGAACAGCACTTCCGGAACCAGCACCACCGCCCGGCACAGCACCACCGCCCGGCACAGCACCACCGTCGGAACCAGCACGTGCGGGCACAGTGGCATCGTCGGGCATGGCAACCTCCTCGGAAAGGACGGCGAGCAGGTCGTCACCCGACACCTGGTCACCGACCGACACGCGGATCTCCGCGACCACGCCCGGATGGGGAGCGACCACCCGGTGCTCCATCTTCATCGCCTCCACGACCACCAACAGCTGGCCCTCGACCACCAGGTCGCCGGGCTCGACCGCCACCACCAGGACCCGCCCGGGCATGGGAGCCACCAAGGCGCCCGCCACCACCTGGACCTCGGGCTCGGGGAACCGGTCCATCTCCACCAGCGCCACGTCGCCCGAAGCGCCCTGCACCCACCAGCGGTCACCGCGTCGCTGCCACCGGGCAAGCAGCCGGCGACCGTCGAGCTCCAAATCCAGCGTGCCCTCCGCTCCTGCGGGCGAGCCACCGGCGAGCTCGTCGAACAGCCCACCCGGACCAACGGCCACGCCAATGCCACCTGCGCCACCAGGACCCGTTGCCACGCCAATGCTCCCTGCCCCCGCTCCGGCGACCCGAGCATCCACCCCGCCGGCGCTGCGGGTGCAACGCCGGAGCCGGGCCACCCCGGCACGACCGCCGACAATGACGTCAACGGCACCGTCACGCCGCGCCTGCCACGCCACGGCGATCTCCTCGCCCTCGGCCCGCCACGTCACCACTTCAGGTGGCAGAACGCCGTTGCGGAACCCGGCGGGGAGCGACGCCAGGACCGGGGCGACGGCACGCTGCTCGGCCAGGCGGACCAGCGTGGCAGCGGTCGCCGCGGCTCGCAGCTCGTCGGCCGAGGGAACCCAGCGGGGTGCCGGCGCCACCCGGTCGATGAACGAGGTGGTGGTCCGGCCGGCCAGGAACTCCGGATGCCGGAGGGTCGCCACCAGGAAGTCCCGGTTGGTGGTGACCCCGCGGACCACGGTCCGCTCCAGCGCCAGGGCCAGGCGCAGCGCGGCCTCGGTGCGGGTCGGAGCGTGAGCCACGACCTTGGCCAGCATGGGGTCCCACTCCACGCCGACGACGCTGCCCGCCTCGATGCCCGAATCGAAGCGAACGAGCGGATCGGTCGCCGGTCGCCAGCCCACCACCGTGCCGGTGGACGGCAGGAAGCCCCGGGCCGGGTCTTCTGCGTACAGGCGAACCTCGATGGCGTGCCCGTCGATGCGCAGATCGCCCTGCCCGAAGCCGAGCGGCTCGCCCTGGGCGATCCGCAACTGCTCGCGGACCAGGTCGAGCCCGGTGATCGCCTCGGTGACCGGGTGCTCGACCTGCAGGCGGGTGTTGACCTCCAGGAAGTAGAACTCGCCGTCGGGGCCGACGACGAACTCGACCGTTCCGGCGCTGCGGTACCCGACAGCTCGGGCCGCGGCCAGGGCAGCCTCGCCCATCCGGGCCCTGAGCCCCCCGTCGAGCACCGGCGACGGTGCCTCTTCCACCACCTTCTGGTGCCGGCGCTGGATCGAGCACTCCCGCTCGAAGCAGTGCACGACCGTGCCGTGTGCGTCAGCGAGGACCTGGATCTCGACGTGGCGGGCGTCGGGCAGGAACCGTTCGGCGAACACCGTGCCATCGCCGAAGGACGCCGCTGCCTCGCGCGCTGCCGCGGCCACCGCCTCCGCGTATGCCTCGGGGCCGTCCACGACACGCATGCCCTTGCCACCGCCACCGGCCGCAGCCTTCACCAGCACCGGCCAGCCGATGTCCACTGGGCCTTCGCCGACCACCCACGGCAGTACCGGCACGCCAGCGGCGACCATCAGCTCCTTGGCCCGCAGCTTGTCCCCCATCGCCTCGATGGCTTCGGGTGGCGGCCCCACCCACACCAGCCCGGCCTTGATCACGGCGCTGGCGAACCCGGCCCGCTCGGAGAGGAACCCGTAGCCCGGGTGCACGGCGTCGGCACCCGAAGCCAGCGCCGCTGCGATGACCTTGTCGATGTCCAGGTAGGTGTCCGCCGCGGTGCGCCCGACCAGGGGAACGGCCCAGTCCGCTCCGGTCACATGCGGTGCACCGGCGTCGCTGTCGGCATACACGGCGACGGTCTGGATGCCCATGGCGGCGGCGGTGCGCTGGATCCGCCGGGCGATCTCTCCCCGGTTGGCGATGAGCAGGCGCCGGATTGGCCGGGTCTCGACCGCTGCGATGGAGCCGGCAGCAGGACCAGAACCAGCAGCGGGACCGGCACCAGCAGTCGATGTGGCGTCGGGGGCGGTCACAGCCGGAAGACCCCGAAGTGGCGCGCGCCGGACACCTCGGCGCTGTGGCATGCCGACAGCGCCATGCCGACCACGTCCCGGGTGTCACGCGGGTCGATGATGCCGTCGTCCACCACCCGGCCCGTGGCGTAGGTCGCCTCCGACATGGCCTCGGCGAAGGACTCGACAGCCTCGGTGCGTATGCGCTCGGCATCCTCGTCGAGCGCCTCACCGCGCCGGGCGGCCTGGGCATGCCGCACGATCGACATGACCCCAGCCATCTGCTTCGGGCCCATGATGGCGATCTTGGCCGTGGGCCACAGAAAGACGAACCGCGTGTCGAACGCCCGGCCGCCCATGCCGTAGTTGCCCGCCCCGTAGCTGGCTCCGACCACCACCGTGATGTGCGGCACCGTGGAGTTGGACAGCGCGTTGATCATCTGGCTGCCGTGCTTGACGATGCCGCCCCGTTCGTACTCGCGGCCCACCATGTACCCCGTGATGTTCTGCAGGAACAGCAGCGGGGTGTCGGCCTGGTTGCACAGCTGGATGAACTGCGCCGCCTTCTGCGCCGAGTCCGAGAACAGCGGCCCGTTGTTGGCCAGGATGCCCACCGCGAACCCGTGCACGTGCGCCCAGCCGCACACGATGGTGGACCCGTAGCGGGGCTTGAACTCCTCAAACCGGCTGCCGTCGGTGACGCGGGCCACGATCTCCCGGGCGTCGGTGGGCACCCGCAGGTCGGGGTCGATGAGACCGAGCAGCTCCTCGGCCTCGTGCTCGGGAGGGACCGGGCGGGTATGCGCGGGGCCCGAGCCGTGCTTGGACCAGTGCAGATGAGCCACGACGTCCCGGCACATCCGGATGGCTTCGGGTTCGTCTTCGGCAAGATAGTCGGCCAGCCCGCTCACCTGGGCATGCATGGCAGCACCCCCGAGCTCCTCGTCGTCGGAGTCCTCACCGGTGGCCATCTTGACCAGCGGCGGTCCGCCGAGGAACACCTTGGCCCCGCCGCGCACGAAGATCGTGTAGTCCGACAGGCCGGGCTGGTAGGCGCCACCGGCGGTGGAGCTGCCGAAGACCACGGAGATCGTGGGGATGCCACGCGCCGACAGCTCGGTGATGTCGTGGAACATCCTGCCGCTGGCGGCGAAATGGGTCAGGTTCTCACGCAGCGCACGTTCGACGTCCGCGGCGGCGCCGATGCCTCGCAGGTCACCGCCCGACGACTCGACGAACTGGATGTAAGGCAGCCGGTTGCAGCGGGCGACCTCCAGGGCCCGCTCGATCTTGCGGATGCTGATGGCCGTCATGGAGCCTCCGAGGACGCTCGGGTCGTTGGCCACCACCACGCACTCGGTGCCCGACACCACGCCGATGCCGAGCAGGGCGCCGCCGCCCACCGCGTAGTCGGTGCGGTTCCCGGCCAGCGATGCCAGCTCCAAGAACGGCGACCCCGGATCGAGCAGCAAAGCCAGGCGCTCACGAACCGGGAGCTTGCCGTGGCTCCGGAGCCGCTCGAACGCACGCGGGCCGCCACCAGCCGCGGCCTGGGCCTGCAGTTCGTGGAGCTCGTCGATCAGCCCCAACATCCGGGCGCGGTTGGACTGGAATGAGGCGTCGCCGGTATCGACGGCGCTGCGCAAAACGGTCATGGCGCTCAGCCCTCGGACCCGTAGCCCCACAGGCCGGCGAGCACCCGTAACATCACTTCGTCGGCGCCGCCACCGATGGAGATCAGGCGGGCGTCGCGGTAGTAGCGCGACACCCAGGTCTCCTCCATGTACCCGAGGCCGCCGTGGAATTGGATGCAGGTGTCGGCCACCTGCCGAGCCAAGCGGCCGACCTTCAGCTTCGCCACGGTGGCGAACCGGGTGGTGTCCTCGCCCCGCATGTACGCCTCGGCGCACGCGTAGTTGTAGTGGCGCAGCACGTCGACCTCAGCGCGCAGCTCCGCCAGGCGGAACTGGAGGTGCTGGTTGGCCATCAGCGGCTTGCCGAACGCCTGGCGCTCGCGCAGGTAGGACTCGGTACGCTCCAGGGCGCTGGTCATCGACCCGATCGCCATGTACGCGGCGATCATCCGCTCGTTCTGGAACTGAGCCATCTGCTGCTGGAACCCGCGACCGATCTCCCCGATGGTGTTGGCCACGGGGACCCGGGCATCGACGAAGGACAATTCGGCGGTGTCCGACGACCAGTTGCCCATCTTGCGCAGCTTCCGGCTGACCGAGAACCCGGGTGCGTCGGTCGGGAACACGATCTGCGACATGCCGCG
>JAKAYQ010000149.1 GCA_021826725.1 Actinomycetes bacterium | reverse complement strand
CTGTGGTCTGGTTGTGGCTGTGGTCTGGTTGTGGCTGTGGTCTGGTTGTGGCTGTGGTCTGGTTGTGGCTGTGGTCTGGTTGTGGCTGTGGTCTGGTTGGCTTCCAGTGTGGCGCATCGTTGTATCGTCGGGGATGCCGGCCCGATCCGGGCTCGGTCCGGCATGGCCCGTTGCGGGCGGGCCGGTACCGCCGGGCCCAGTGCCCAGAAAGGAGCGACCCACGTGGACGTACGCATCGGGATCTCCCAGAGTGCCAAGGAGCTCGAGGTCGAGCTGGGCGACGACGCCGACCGCGACAGCCTCATCGCCGAGATCGAGAAGATGCTGGCGGGCACGGACGCTGTGCTGTGGTTGACCGACCGGCGGGGCCGGCGCGTCGGGGTCCCGGTGGCGAAGGTCGCGTACATCGAGGTCGGCGCCCCCGTCACCGATCGCCGGGTGGGTTTCGGCGCCCCGTGATCTGCACCGCCCTGTGATCTGCGGCGCGCCTGCCGGTCTGGTCGGCGCCAGCGGTTTCCGGATCGGCTCGCGCCGGGTGCCGGTCGTCGTGTCGTGAGCGACCTGCTGGATCGCCGGCTGCTCTTCGTCACCGGCAAGGGCGGGGTCGGCAAGACGACCCTGGCTACCGCCATCGCTCTGTATTGCGCGGAGCGCGGTCGCAAGACGTTGCTGTGTGAGGTGGACGCCAAGGGCGACGTCGCATCCCAGCTCGAGACCGAGCCCTCCAGGTTCGACGCCCGCCCGGTGCTGCCCAACCTGTGGGCCATGTCGATGGACACCGAGGCGTCGCTGCGCGAATACCTGAAGCTGCAGCTCAAGGTGCCCATGGTCGGCCGCATCGGCCCGTTGGCCAAGGCCTTCGACTTCGTCGCCACCGCGGCGCCGGGCGTCCGTGAGATCCTGACCGTTGGCAAGCTCTGTTACGAGGTGCGGGAGCGCCACTACGACCTGGTGGTGGTGGACGCCGCGGCCACCGGCCACGTGATCGGGCAGCTGTCGGCGCCGCAGGCCATCAACGAGTTGGTCCGCGTCGGCCTGATCCGGTCGCAGACGGCGTGGATGCTCGACATGCTCTCCGATCCGGCTGTCACCGGCCTCGCCGTCGTGACGACGCCCGAGGAGATGCCGGTCAACGAGACGATGGAGCTTGCCGCCCGCCTGCACGAGCAGACCACCGTCAGCCTCTGCGCGGTGGTGGTGAACCGCGTGCTGCCGGAGCTGTTCGTCAGCAGCGAGGAGGCGGTGTTCGATCGGTTGGGCAAGCCGGCGGCGCGCGCTTCGCTGAGCCGGGCTGCCGGCGGTGACCCCACGACGGTGTTCGACGCCGCTCGGCTGGCGGTCACCATGCGGCGCACCCGGGCGGGGCACCTCGAGCGCCTGCGAACTGGCATCGACCCCAGCGTGCCCATGTTGTTCATCCCCGAGCTCTTCACGAGGATCCAGGGGCTGCGCACCGTGCGCCAGGTCGCCCAGCACGTGGGCGAGGAGCTGGGCACGTGAGCTTGCCGGGGAGCGGTTCTCGGCGTTCGGCGTCCGGCGGATCAGGGCGAGCGGGGTCGTCGCGGCAGGGCACGTCTGGAGCTGGCGGTGCTGGAGGGCGGGTAGGTGCCGCCCGGGGCCGGGATGGCGCCGGATTGCAGCCGGCCACGTTCGACGGGCTGCTCGCCTCGCGGGAGATCGTGGTTGCGTGCGGGCCCGGCGGGGTGGGCAAGACCACGACGGCGGCAGCAGCAGCAGCGGGTGCCGCCGCCCGGCTCGGTGGCAAGGTCCTGGTACTGACGGTGGACCCGGCCCGCCGTCTGGCCGACGCGCTCGGGATCGAGGGCATCGGCAACGAAGAGCGGCGTGTCCCCGACGAGGCGTTCACCGCAGCCGGCGTGCGTCCACGAGGCCAGCTGTGGGCAGCGATGCTCGACACCAAGCAGTCGTGGGACGCTTTGGTGCGCCGGCACGCTCCCGATGCCGAGACCTGCGACCAGATCCTGGCCAACCCGCTCTACCGGAACATCTCGGGGCGGTTCGTCCAGAGCCACGACTACATCGCCATGGAGCGGCTGTTCGAGCTCCACGGTGAGGGGGACTACGACCTGATCGTGGTGGACACACCACCGTCGCGCAACGCGCTGGACTTCTTGGACGCACCTGAGCGGATGGCCGACTTCTTCTCCAGTCGGCTGCTTCGCTGGCTGATCGTCCCGTATCGCTCTCGGCTGGTGAACATGGCCTCTCGGCCGTTCTACCAGGTGGCCGACCGGATCCTCGGCAGCCAGTTCCTGTCCGACATCGCCGAATTCTTCATCTTGTTCCAGTCGATGTACGACGGGTTCGTGCAGCGGGCCCGGTCCGTGCAGCGCCTGCTGGCCGACCGGCGCACCACCTTCGTCGTCGTGTCCACGCTCGAGGCCGCTCCGGTGCGCGAAGCCGAGGCGTTCGCCGCCGAGCTGCGCAACCGGCATCTCCACCTGGGAGCGTTGGTGCTCAACAAGGTGCTGCCCGCCTACCTTCTCGACGAGGAGAGCGCCCGGATCGCCGAGCGCTTGGCTCACGACACCGGTGGCATCGCCGACGAGGTCGCCGCGGCTGTACGGGGCGTGGACCGCGACCAGGTGGAGCGGGTGCTGCGATCGGTGGGGCAGAGCTTCGGGAACTTCCGGGTGGTTGCCCAACGCGAGACGGAGCAGCGGGCCGAGCTGGCTCAGGCACCCGAGGTCCTCGTCAGCGTGCCGTACTTCGACACCGACGTCTACGACCTGGCCGGCCTACTGCGGTTGAGCGGCCAGCTCTGGGACGGTTGAGTCGGACGGCTGCCTGTCGGGTGGCCTGGGCCGTGCGCCTGGCCGGTCTGCTGTTGGCGAGCGACCAGCTCCAAGACGCTTACCGCGGGCGGCACAGGCGGCGCAGGTGGCTGTCTCTCGAGCCTGCCGGCGCAGGTGGCTGTCTCTCGAGCCTGCCGGCGCAGGTGGCTGTGCTCCGTGACCACTGGCTGACCCCCGGGTCGCCGGAGAGCGGCGCACGCGGCTGTCCGCCAGCGGCGCGGTGCCACAATCAGCCGTGGCGGAGCCCGGGGAGCCCCCACATGGCGGCGAAGTAGCACGCGGATGCAGCCACCACCGCGGCGTGCCACAGCTCGTGGTACCCGAACACGTGGGGAACGGGGTCGGGCTTGCGGGTCGCCAGCACGATGGCCCCGCCGGTGTACAACGCGCCCATGGCGGCGAACAGTGCCAGCTCCGCGGCGTCGAGGATCGGGAGCACCGCAGGCAGGGTCACCACGGCCATCCAGCCCATGAGCATGTACAGCGCGCCCGAGACAGCACGGGTGCGCTCAAAGCCCACGGTCTTGATGGCGACGCCCACCAGCGCGCCTGTCCATACCGCGGCGAGGACTGCCCATCCGAGCGGCCCGTGGACGGCAGCTAGGCAGAACGGTGTGTAGGCGGCGCCGATGTAGACGTAGATCATGGCGTGGTCCGTCCGGCGCATGACGGTGCGCCAGGTGCGAGACAGGGGCAGCAGGTGGTACCCGGCGCTGACGGCGAACAGGGCCACCAGCGCCGTGGCGTAGATGCCGGCGGCCGGCGTCCGGTCGCGCCAAGTCAGCATGATGGCTGCGGGGATGGCGAGCACGAGCGCGCCGAGGTGGAGGCGCCCTCGCCAGCGAGGCGTGTCGTCCGAGCCGCTCAGCCGGGTCGTGCGTGTGGGGACGGCCATAACCATCCCGACGGTAGCGCCCGGCGGACCCGGAGCCCGAGTCCACCTTCGGGTGTGGGTCGGCTGGTCTGCCGGGGGTCGGCTGGTGTGCCGGGGGTCGGCTGGCGTGCCGCGGCGCGTGGATCCGGGAGCCGCCTACGATGCCACCGGAGGTCTCCCCATGCCCGACATCGTGGACCCGGCCGTCGGCGCCTACGCCGATGCCCATTGCACGCCACCGCCCGACCATCTCGTCGCGGTCGACGCCGACACGCGGGAGCGGATGCCGGCGTTCGGGATGATGGTGGGTCTGATGGAGGGGCGGCTGTTGGAGCTGCTCGTCCACGCCGTCGGTGCCCGTCGCGTGCTCGAGATCGGGACGTTCACGGGCTATTCGGCGCTGTCGATGGCTGCTGGCCTCCCCCCGGGGGGAACCATCATCACGTGCGAGGCCGATGCACACCACGCAGCGGTGGCAATGGCGAACATTCAGGCGAGCCCGTATGCAGGGCGCATCGAGGTCCGGCTCGGATCCGCCCTCGACACGGTGGCGGGTCTGGCGGGGCCGTTCGACTTCGTCTTCATCGACGCCGACAAGGCCAATTACCCCACCTACTACGAGATGGTCTTGCCGAAACTGTCCGACGGTGGCCTCATCGCCGCCGACAACACGTTGTGGAGCGGGCGTGTCCTCGACGGTTCCGACGACAGCACCGATACCGTCGCCCTGCGGGCCTTCAACGATCTGGTTGCCGTCGACCCCCGCGTCGTCTGCACGGTTCTGACAGTTCGCGACGGCGTGACCCTCATCCGCAAGCGCTGACGCCCGGTGCTCGACTACCACCTCCACCTGTGGCCGCACGGCCAGCGCGACACCGGCCCGACCGTCGATGCGATCGCCGCCTACTGTGCACGTGCCAATGCTGCCGGTGTCGGCGAGATCGCCATCACCGAACACCTCTTCCGCTTCGCTCAGGCGGACGCCCTCCTCGGTGGGTGGTGGGCGGACGAGCCGGACCCGGTACTGCGGGAGTCCATGGCGGCCTATTGGGCAGAGCACGCCCGCGCCGACCTCGACGCCTACGTCGACTGCGTGCTCGAGTGCAAGGCGGAGGGCCTGCCGGTGGTGCTCGGGCTCGAGGTGGACTACTACCCGGGCCGCATGGACCAGGTGGCGGCGCTCGTGGCCGGCTACCCGTTCGACGTGCTGCTCGGTTCGGTGCACTGGTTGGGGACGTGGCGCTTCGACGACCTCGACGACGTCGTGTCGGCGGCCGGGTGGAGCGCGAGCCCCGTGGAGGAGGTTTGGGATGCCTACACCGGCGCCGTGGAGGAGCTCGCTGCCACCAGGACCTGCGACGTCCTCGCTCACCTCGACCTCGTGAAGGTGACAGGTCGCCGCCCGGCGGTGCCCGACGAGTGGTGGGACCGCATGGCGGAGGCGGCAGCCAGCAGTGGTATGGCCGTGGAGGTGTCGTCCGCCGGGTGGCGCAAGCCTGTCGGCCAGGCCTACCCGGACCCTTCGTTGCTGGAGCGGTTGGTGCGTGCCGGCGTGCCGCTCACGACCGCCTCCGACGCCCACGGCGTGGCGGACGTCGCCGATCGGGCTGCCGACATCGCCCGGTGGCTCGCTGGAGCGGGGGTGACGCACCTCCAGGCTTTCCGTGCGCGCCGCCCTCGGGCGGTTGTCCTGGGGTCGATCACGGGTGGCGACGGTCCTGGCGCATCTGGTGGTCCTGGCGCATCTGGTGGTCCTGGCGCATCTGGTGGTCCTGGTGGCACCGCCCACGCCAGCTGGAGAGCGACGAGACAGGTTCCGGTCGCCGTGACCACTGCATCAAGGCCTCGACAGTCCGAGCCGGTGCGGTCTGGGGCTGTGGCGTCCGAGCCGGTGTGGTCCGAGCCGGTGCGGTCTGGGGCTGTGGCGTCCGAGCCGGTGCGGTCCGAGCCAGTACGGTCTGGGGCTGTGCCGTCCGAGCCAGTGCCATCTGATCCGGTACGGAGTGGAGCAGTGCCGTTTGAGGGGCACGGCGGAGTCATGCCACCGGCGATCCCGGCTAAACGAGCGCCAAGGGCGGACTCGAGCCCCGAGACAGCCGGTGGAGACCCCGGTGGTCCTGACGACGGTCGTCCCAGTGCGCTGATGACGCCGGGGGCGCTGGCCGCCAGGCACACCACTCTCGACGGTGACGCCCTCGCACACCTGCAGCGCCTGCTGGGGACCTGGGGCGTGCTCGCTGATCTGTCGTTCTCGGACATGGTGCTCATGGCACCGGCGGTGGATATCGGGCAGGGAGACGAGGCTCTGGTCGTGCTTGGCCAGATGCGTCCGACGACCACGGCGACCACGCTTCCCGGAGATCTGGTGGGGTCGATCATGCGGGCGGCGGACTGGCCGGTGGTGACCGAGGCGCTCGCCGAGTGCGAGATCCGCTCCGGGGTGGGACCGTTGCCGCCGGTGGCGCTGCCGGTGCCGCCACCAGGGCCCGCGGAGACAGGCGAGATCCCTGCCGTCCCGAGCGAAGCGCGTATCGAGGCGGTTCCCGTTGCCGCCGGGGGGCGATCGATCGCAGCAATCGTCCGGATCGCGCCGCTCGAGCACGGCCGCCGCAGTGGCCGCCTGGAGCGGGTCTACCGTGGCCTGTACGACCGTCTGGCAGCCATGGTGGCCGAGGGACGGTTCCCCTCGCCAGGGGAGGACGCGCTGGGCGAGGACGCGCCACGTGTCGGCGACGGCCTGGTCCTGGTCGACGCCGAGGGCCGGATCGTGTACTCGTCGCCGAACGCCATGAGCGCGCTGCACCGGATGGGCGTCATGTCGGTCCCCGAAGGGCACTGGCTTGGTGACCTGGGGGTCGACGACACTGCGGTGGACCGGGCTCTGGCCACCGGCCGTCCGGTGATCGAGGAGGTGGAGCGCCGTCCCGATGTGATCGTCCTGGTCCACTGCACCCCGCTGCTGGCGGAGGGGGAGGTCACCGGAGCGATGGTCCTCATGCGGGACGTGACCGACCTCCGGCGGCTCGACCGGCTGCTGCTGTCGAAGGACGCGGCGATCCGCGAGGTGCATCACCGGGTCAAGAACAACCTGCAGACAATCTCGTCGCTGCTCAGCCTGCAGGCCCGCCGGCTCGAAGCGGGCGCCGGCAGGGAGGCATTGCGCGAGGCAGAGCGGCGGGTGCGGTCGATCGCGGTGGTGCACGAGGTCCTTTCCCGTGAGCCGGGCGAGGAGATCCCCTTTCACGAGATCGTCGATTCGCTCGTGCGCATGGCCGAGGACTCGGTGGTGGCCGGCCATCCCGTGACCATCCGAGTCGCGGGTGACCTCGGCGCAGTCCCCGCCGACGTGGCGACGCCGCTCGCGGTGGTTCTGGCCGAGCTCCTGCAGAACGCCGTGGAGCACGCCTTCACCATGGTCGCCGACACCGTCGGCGGGCAGGTGGCCGTCGGCCTGGCTGAGGACGGCGGCGTGCTGCACGTGGAGGTGGTCGATGACGGATGCGGCCTGCCGAAGGGGTTCGCCATCGAGCACACGACCAGCTTGGGGCTATCGATCGTGCGAGACCTGGTGACAAGCCAGCTCGGCGGCACGATCACCATGGTCAGCCCGGCGGGCATCAGCTCGGTGATGGCCAGCCTGGAAGAGGCCGGCCTGGCATCGGCTGGACCGTCCGAGGGCTCCGGTCCGGGCACGCTGGTGAAGATCGAGGTGCCGATTCACCAGCGCTGACGGTGCTGGTGCTGGTGCTGGTGCTGGTGTGCCCGAGGTGCGTCAGCCCGTGGCGTTCTGGGGCTCGACGTCGGCGAACCTGTACCCCACGCCTCGTACCGTGTGGAGCCACCGTGGGTTGGAGGGCTCGCTCTCGAGCTTGAGCCGGAGGCGCCGGATGTGCTCGGTGACGGTGGCCGGGTCCTGCCAGTCCTGCGTGGACCCCCACACGTGCTCGAGCAGCTCCTCGCGGGTGAACACCTGGTCCGGTGCTCCGGCCAGGAAAGCCAGCAGGTCGAATTCCTTGGGGGTGAGGTCCACCTGGCGAGCGAAGAGCTCCACGCGGTGGGCGTTCCGGTCGATGACGAGGTCGCCCCGCTCGATACGGGATGAAGGCGGTGCCGGTTGGCCGCGCCGGAGGACGGCCCGGATCCGAGCCTCGAGCTCGGGCAGCGAGAACGGCTTCACCAGGTAGTCGTCGGCACCGAGGTCCAGCACACGCACGCGCTCGCGTTCCTCGGACCTGCCAGTCAGCACGA
>JAKAYQ010000013.1 GCA_021826725.1 Actinomycetes bacterium | reverse complement strand
GGCGCGGCTGCGGGACCGGCCGACGTGACGGTGCTCGGACCCAACGGGCCGAGCGCGCTGGTATCGGGCGACCAGTTCACCTACACCGGCTGATCTTCACCCCGCCCGCCCGGGCCCGCCGCTGGCGCGGCGGCCCGGGCGGGCTTCCCCGTCCAGCTCACGATCGCGATCCGCTCCGGTCGGCTCCGGACCGGCAGGTCGACTCCCTGGAGCGAGGCGTCCGAGCCCGACGCTTCCAATCGGCAAACCTGCGCTACCGCACACACCTGCCGTACAATCCGGCCGACAATGCGCGACAATCGACCCTGGGTGTGCGCTGACCAGCCGGCATTGCCGGCTTGCGCGGCGCGACCTGCGGGCCGCCGGCACGCCGTGATGCGGGCCGTGGGCCTGAGCCTGGCGGCGGCGGCCCTCGGGGTCGTGTCGACCCTGCCCGGCCAGGTCGCACCGCCGGGGCCCCAGGGACGTGCGGTCGCCACCGCGCCGACAGCGGTGCCGACGAGCCCGCGCCGTGCCGTGGAGGCGGAGAGCATCGCCCAGCTCGGGTCGGCCTGCGCCGAGGTGCCCGCCGCGGCCAGCCCGTCGGGCGAGGCGATGCAGTGCACCTACGGGTACACGGGGTCGTCGCAGACCCTGGCCGTTCCCGCCGGTGTCGGCACCGTCACCGTCAGCCTGTTCGGTGCGCAAGGTGGCTCGGATGGCTCGTGGAGCGGCGTCGGCGGCGACGGCGGGGAGGTCTCGGGCGCGGTCGTCTCCGCTGCCGGGACCACGCTGACCCTCGACGTCGGCAGCACCACGTCGGGCCAGAGCGCCGGTGATCCCGGTGGCGGCAACGACAACGGCGGTTCCGGGGCCGGTGGCCACGATGCCGGCTGCGGCGGCGGTGCCGGCACAGAGCTGTGGATCGGCGGCACCCTCGCAGCTGCCGCCGGCGGCGGCGGGGGCTGCGGCGGGTACGGTGCCGGCGCCAACCCCGACGACGGCGGACCGGGCGGGGTCACCAGCGGGTACGGGCAGAACAACACGTCGGGCTCGGGGAGCTGCCCGGGCGGCGGCGGCCAGAACGCCGGCTCGGGCGGCAACCAGGACACGGTGGGCACGGGGCAGGGCGGCGGGAGCTGCACCGCCGGTTCCAGCGGCGGCGGCGGCGGCAACGGGTCGATCGCCTCCGGAGGCGGCGGTACCGGCGGCGGAGGCGGCGGTGGGTACTCGAGCTTCATCACCGGCACCGTCGGTGGCGGTGGCGGTGGTGGTGGTGGCGGATGGGCCGGCGGCGGTGGCGGCGGCGGCGGCGGCCTGGACAGCTCGGGTGGCGGTGGTGGCGGCGGGTCCAACGGCGCGGACGGCGCGCTGTTCTCGGTCGCCACGTCCTCCGGCGGTGTGCACACCGGTGACGGCGCCGCGGTCGTCTCGTGGGACCTGGCCGTGGCCACCGTCGGCGTCGGCACGACGACGGCCGTCGTCGGGGCGTCGACGTCCTTCACGGCCACGGTGTCGGGCGGCGGCAGCCCGGCGCCCGACGGGACGGTCACCGTCACCGTCACCGGCAACACGTCGCCGTACCCGACAGGCAGCGGCACCACCGGCGCGTCGTCGTGCACGGCGACGGTGTCGAACGGGTCGGCCAGCTGCTCCATCGCCATCATCGCCCCACCAGGCGCGACCCCGCCGACCTACACCGCGACCTACGGCGGCGACGCCACCATCGCATCACAGACGATGGGGCCGGTCACCCTGGCAGTGGTCCCCGCTCCCACCACCACCGCAGGGGTCACGACGACGCCGGTGACCGGGACCGGCGAGCTCACCCTCTCCACCACCGTGGGATGGTCGGCGTCCACGGCGGCCGGCTACCTCGGTGTCGGCGGGGCCACCGTGACGTTCGACGACACCACGCCGGCATCGTCGACACCGGTCGACCCGTGCACCGGCGGTGCAGTCACGATCCCGGCTGGCCCGTCGAACCCCGCCCAGGTGTCGTGCACCTTCGCCAATCCCGTTCCGGGGACCGCCTACACGTTCACGGCGTCGTTCGGCGGGAACACCGACAACGCCGTTTCCTCGTCGGGAACGCCGACGTGCACCACCGCGAGCACCTCCGGCACCGGTGGCTGCTACCTCAGCCCGAAGAACCCCACGACCACGACGGTGAGCGCCCTCACCGGCACCTCGGGACCCTACGGCACCCAGGTCACCGTGCAGGCCAGCACTGCCGGGCTGCCGTCGAGCGACCCCGACCCCGGCACCGTCACCTACTGGTACGCCGGCGCCACCGGCACGGCGATCGCCCCGGTGCCGTGTGCCGGCACCGGCGGGTCCGGCGCCACCGGCACCACCCCGACGGGAACCGAGCCGGTCACCGCCGGCGGCTCGGGCGGGGCGTGCACCTTCACCCCGCAAGTGGCCGACCAGTACGTCGAGGCGATCTACAGCGGCGGCGCCGAGACGGAGCCGAGCAACTCGTCCACCGGCGTCACCGCGACGACCATGGCCGGCAAGCTCGTCCCTCTCTCCGTCACCCCGGCCAGCGTCGGGACGTCGCTGGCCTTCGCCCCCGCGGGCGGCGTGGCCAGCATCGGGGTGCCGGTCACCGTGCAGGTGACGCTCACCGACACCAGCAACACCGGCGTCGCGCCGGCCGGCGCGGTCGAGCTGGAGCAGGTCGACCCGGCGACGGGCGCGGCCACGCCGGTCCCCGGCTGCAGCGGGTCGAGTGACGTGGTCCCCGTGGCGGGCGCGACCAGCGCCGTCGCGTCGTGCACGCCGTCCCCAGCCCCCTCGGCCCTCGGGACGCTCGAGTACGAGGCTGTGTACTGCCCGGCGGGCGCCCCGGCGGGCGCGACCGACGCGGCGGACTGCGGCAACTGGACGACGGTGACCTCGAGCCCGCCGGCGACCTACACCGTCGGCGCCGATCCGACCACGACCAGCCTCAGCCCGAGCACCGCCCAGGACCACCCCATCCAGGTGAAGGCCGGGATGGCAGTCACGGTCACCGCCACCGTCGCGGACACCGCCGGCACCGTCGGCCCGAGCGGCCTCGTCACCTTCTCCGCCAACGGCAATTCGATCAGCTCGCCGTCGGGCTCCTCGTGCTCCGACCTGACGCTCACCGCTGCCACCGCCACGTCCGGGACAGCAACCTGCACGTTCGTGCCACCCTCGGGTACCAGCGTCAGCGTCACCGCGACCTACGACACGGGCACCGCCGACCACACCGATCCGCAGACCCAACCCTCCACCAGCACCGCCACACCGCTCTACTACCTGGTCGGCGGCGCCGCGACGACGACCACCGCCGGTGCGCAGACCGCCGCCGGCGTAGCCGTCGGGGTGGCCGGCGCGCCGTACGGCGAGCCGCTGCTGCTCACGGCGACGGTCGCCCCCGCCTCGGGCACCGCCACCGTCACCGAGGGGACGGTCGACTTCACCGTGGACGGGGCCGCTCCCGTCGACGGCGGTGTCGCGGTCTGCCAGAACGTGGCCGTGTCCGACGGGACGGCGACGTGCCCGACGGCGGTGACCCTGCCTGCGCCGGGCGCCACGGTCGGCGCCAGCTACGCGGACGCCGGCGGTATCTACGCCGCCAGCGTGGCCACCACCGCGTCGATCACCGTGACGCCGGCGACCACGTCGACCTCGGCCACCGTTGCGCCGGACACCGCCGACGCCACCAAGGTCGATGTGGTCGCGACCGTGACGGACACCTCGGCCGGCTCCGCCGTCACTCCGGCTGGCACCGTCTCCTTCACCACCGCCAGCGCGACCGGCCCGGCCGTGGCCGGGTGCACCGCCGTCGCCCTGGTGGCTGAGGCAGCGGGCACCGCCACCGCCACGTGCGTGACCGCGACGCCGGCTGCGTCGACCGACCTGTTCGCCACGTTCGTGCCGGCATCGGTGCAGGAGATCGCCGGGTCGATCGGGTCGGCCGGCCCCTACACGCCGCCCAGCGCGTGCTCGGCGGCGTTCGCCGCTGCTTGGACGGTGGCCACGCGCGGATCCACCACCACGCCTGCGACCCTGGCGTTCACCGCCACCGTCGGGGGGATGGCGCTGGGCACCGTGTCTGTCGACCTGAAGGCGGAGTCGGGCGCCTGCTCGCCCACCGCGGCCCTCCCCGTCACCGGCGCCACCGTGGCGCTGTTCGGCCAGACGATCGGTGGTGCATCGCTGACCGGAGCGCTGAGCGACGCCACCACCGCCGGCGGCGCACCCGAGCTGTGCCTGACCGGCGGCACGCTCGACCTGCCCGCAGGCTGGCACCTCGCCGCCCCGTCGCTCGGCCCCGGCGGGGCCCTGTGCTTCGACGTCGGGACGGTCACCGCGGCGGCGGGGACGTCGCCCACGGGCACAGCCACCATCTCCGGCTTCGCCTCGTTCCACCTGACCGAGGCCGTCACCTCCCTCCCCTTCGGCATCCCCGACCCGTCGGTCCCCTATGCCCTGGGCCTGACCGTCACCACCGTCGGCGGGACCCCGCAGCTCGTCGTCACCCTCGGCCCCGCCACGTCGGCTGGAGCCAGCCCCTACGCCCAGGCCACCGTCACGGTCACCCCGGGGACCGTCGCCTGCGGCGGGACCGGCTCTGGCGGCACCGGGTCGGGCTCGGGGTCGGGGTCCGGGGTCACGGCCTGCGGCACCCTGACGGTCGGCAACCTGTTCGCCGGTGGCCCGCAGTCGCTGACCTTCGCGGTGACCGCCGGCAGCGCTGGCACCATCGCCGGGTCGGTCACCATGTCCGTTCCCGGCCCGGTGACTCCCGTTCCCGGCCTGACCCTGCAGAACATCGCGGTGAAGCTGGCCGGCGGCAGCGGCACGGGCCCGGCCCTGACGGTGAGCGCCACCGCCGTGCTGGGCGAGCCGACGTCGGTGACGGCATCGTCGGGATCGTCGCTCTCGGTCACGCTGACCGGGAGCTATGCATCGGGCACGTGGACGCTCGCGCTGGCATCCATTGCCGTGCACTTCGCGCCGTTCAGCTCGCTGTCGATGTACCTCGACCTGTCCGGGACGGCGTCGATCACCACGGGCGGGAGCGTCACCTACGACTTCGAGGCGGGTGGCGTCCCGTCGCCGGGAACGTCGGGAGCGGGCAGCCCCGGCCTGGTCGCCTGGACACCCGCCCCCGGCCTGTCGCTGGTCCTCGACTGCGTCGCCTTCGCCTACGGCGTCGCGCCGACCTGCGGGTCGACCGCCGCGGCGCAGCAGCCGACCCCGGCGCACCCGACGCTCGTCGTGGACGGCTCGCTTTCCGTCGGCGGGGCGGCCGGGATCGACGCCGGTGTCGTCGGCACGTTCGACCTGCGCACCGGCGCCGCCGCCTTCGCTCTGGCACCAGGCTCGGCCCCGTCGGTCACGCCGGTCTCGGGGCTCACCCTCACCCTCGTGTCGCTGGCCGTGACCGGCGGCATCGGCGGCCCGCTCTCGGTGAACGGCAGCGCCCAGGCGAGCATCGCCGCCCTCGGGACCACGCCGATCACCGTCACCCTCACCTACGACAGCGGCGCGCTGCTGGTGGCCGCGTCCGGCATCGACCTGAGCGGGATCGGCTTGCCGCTCACCGGGTTCTTCGCCTACTCGACGGCGGCGGTCCCCGGCTATGACACCGGCGACCCGGCGTTCGGCACCATCGACCTGGCAGCGGGGTTCAACGCCGCAGCCGTCTACACCCCGCCGGCCGGTGTGGCCTCGGCGCTGGGCGCCGCTGGCGTGCGCCTGCCTGCCGGCGGCACCGTCACCTTCGTCGGCTCGTGGACGCCGGGATCCACCCCGAGCTTCAGCGCGACCCTGACACCCCCCGCCGGGCTGCCCTTCCTGCAGCTGCCGGGTGGGAGCTCGATCACGTCGGCGTCGCTCGGGTTCACAAGCGGCACCCTCGGCTTGTCGGTCACCGGTGCCATCGCCATCCCCGCCTCGGCGCCCGCCACCGTGTCGATGACGGCGTCGATCTCGACCGGCGGCGCATTTGACGCCACCGTGACGGTGACCAACCTCACCCTGTTCGGCCAACAGATCGGCCTTTCGGGCACGCTGAGCCGCACCGCCAGCGGCACGGTCACCGCCGACATCACCACCTGCGAGGCGGGCACGCAGGCCACCCCCGGAGCGTGCACCCCCGGCCCCCTGCCCGGACCGTTCACGCCGTTCCCCACCGTCCCCGTCACGTTCACCGACGTCAGCGTGTCGCTCGGCACGAGCGGGCTGACGGTGGCCGGCACCATGGCCGTGGACGGGCTCGGGTCGCTGACCCTGTCCGGCTCGCTCACCTCCATGTCGGACTGGACCCTGAAGGTGGCCGCCGCCCAGGCCCAGGCGTGGAGCCCGGCCCCCCAGGTGTCGTTCGACGCGGCGCTGAACGGCACGCTCACCGATACCAGCGGGGTCGTCAGGTTCCAGCTGGCGGCCACCGGCGCCGGCGGCGGCACGCTGTTCTCGTTGTCCGCCGGTGGCGCCACCGTCTCGGTCGACAGCGTGGCGCTCGGCAACGGCACGCCGCCCGCGGGCTGCAGCGTCGCCACCGCCGGCGACCTGTGGCTCGACATCGACGGCAGCCTGGTGCTCGCCCTCGGCAGCAGCTCCGGCTCGGCGACAGCGTCGGGGTGCTTCGACCTGACGGCCGGGAGCTTCGCACTGTCCGCCAGCGTCACCAGCCTGCAGCTCAGCCTGGCCGGGGGTCACATCGCCATCTCCGCTCCGGTCGTGACCCTGGGCGAGGCCGGGGGGAAGCTCACGGTCGCCGTCACGGCGTCGCTGACGGTGCAGATGCCCAGCGGCGGCACCTTCTCCCAGAACGTCACGCTCGACATCGCCAACGGCACCTTCGTCGCCGGCACCGAGGCCAACCTGTCAGCCTGGCTCGGATCGGCCGGCGACACCGCCTACATCTACTATGCCAGCGCGCCGCAGAACGGCTTTGCCACCGGCGACCCGACCCTCGGTCCCATCGACCTCGCCCAGGGCCTGACCTTCGCCGTCGCCATCAGCCTGCCGACCTCGGCCACCGCGGCCCTGCAGACCGTCGGCCTCGACGTCCCCAGCGGCAGCAGCCTGGCTGCAGTGGGCACCGCCAACTTCGCCGCCGATGTCTATACGCTGCGCATCTCCTTCGCCCTCGGAAAGAACGGCGCCACGCTCTTCAGCGCCGGCAGCGTCGCCCTCGTCCTCGACACCGGGTACCTCCAGGTCCAGCTGTCGCCCTCGTCGGTGTCCTTCGGGGTCGGCATGACCGCCACGCTCGACCTGCCCTCCGCCATGGCCGGCGACCCGTCGTCGGCGGTCGCCCTGGACGGCCAGCTGACCGTCGGCGAGAACGCTGGCACTCCCAGCGTGACCATCAGCTTGTCGGTGGGGGACTGCGCCGGCGGCACCGGCCCCGGCTGGACGAACGCCTTCGGCATCCCCGGCCTGACGGTGCAGTGCGCGGCGCTGCAGGTCGGTGTCACCGACATCTTCCCCTATGTCACCGGTGGCTTCGAGGGGACCATCACCTCCCTGCCCGGTGTGATCGCGAACGTGGTCGGCTACCAGGACGGCGCGCCGATCACGTTCGCCTTCAACCTCGACCCGTTCCTCCTCGACATCTCCATCGGCACCAAGAGCTCGGGCACGCCTGCGCTCGAACCGCTCGCCGCGTTCGGCCAGGGGTCTCTGATCCAGGTCGACTTCGCCCAGCTCTACATCGCTCCGCAGGGCGCCACCGTCGGCCAGACCGTCTACCCGGCGGGCCTCGGCCTCGGGTTCCAGGCTGTGATCGCCGGGGTGAGCGTCGACGTGCTGGCCGACGTCGGGCTTTCGCCGCCGAGCATCAACTTCACCGGTGCCGTGTCGCAGATCAGCCTGGGCTCCCTCTCGATCGGGCCGGTGATCCTCACCCTGGCGGCGTCGGTGTCGCCACCGAGCTTTGAGCTCAAGTTCGACGGCACGCTGTCGCTCGGTCCCGGTTCGGTCCAGATCGGGCCGGCCCTGCAGGTCGGCGGCTCGTTCGCGGCCAGCGTGGAGATCGACGTGTCGACCAGCGGGATCAGCGCGTTCATCTGGGGGAGCCTGTCGCTGCAGGTCGGGGTCTACCTCCCCGGAGCGGTCTGCTATTGGGATGGCTGGGCGCCGTACCCGTGCGACTACTACTGGTCCTACACCGGGTTCTCGGCCACGCTCGGCAAGACCGGGTTCTCGCTCGACTCGAGCGGGCTCACGCTCGAAGCCGACGGCTACACCGTCACCTTCGGCTTCAACGGCTCCGTGTCCGTGTCCGCCTATGTGCACACCATGCCGGTCGCCGGCTCCGCGCCGGCAAGGACGCACCTCCGTCCGGGCACCGGCGGCCGCCGGTCGCCGGCCATGGCCCTGCTGACCGCCGCGTACTTCGGTGGTGGCTCGGGGAACGGGCCGGCGGGCTCGGCGCCATCGGGCGGTCCCGGCGGTGTGCCGGGGAACGGGCCGGGCCCGGTCGTCCCGCTCGGCCGTGCCGTGCTGCTCCCCGGTCCTCCGCCCGGCAGCGTGAGTGCAAGTGCTAGTGGCAGCGGTCCGGGGGCCGCTCCCGGCGGTGTCCGGGTCGTCCCCGCCGGGGCTGGCACCGTCGACGGCAGCTGGGCTCCGACCTCCGCCATGCGAGCCGGCCGGGCATTCCCGGCGGCAGCCACCCTGGGCGACGGCGAGGTGCTCGTCGCCGGCGGGGCAACCGGCTCGCAGGTGCTGTCGTCCGCCGAGCTGTACGACCCGTCGACCGGAACGTGGTCGCGGACCGGCTCGATGACGTCCCCACGGGTCGGTGCGGCCGCCACCGTGCTGCGCGACGGCGACGTCCTGGTCGTCGGCGGGCTCGGCCCCGACCACCAGCCGCTCGCCTCCGCCGAGCTGTACGACCCGTCGACCGGGACGTGGTCGGCCACCGGCTCCATGGCGACACCACGGGCCTTCACCGGGCTGGCCGTCGTCGCCGGCGGCCGGGTCCTCGTCGCCGGTGGCCTCGGAGCGGGCCACCATCCGCTGGCCTCCGCCGAGCTGTACGACCCGTCGGCGGGGACGTGGTCGGCCACCGGCGCCATGCACGACGCCCGCGCCTTCGCCGCCGTGGCCGCGCTGCCCGGCGGTGGTGCCCTGGCGGCCGGCGGCATGGGGGCCCGCGGCGGCGCGCTGGCTTCGGCCGAACGGTACGACGCCGGGACCGGGACATGGCGGTCGGCGGGCACCCTCGACCAGCCGCGCATGATGTCGAGCGCCGCAGCCCTTCCCGACGGGCAGGTCGTCGTGGTCGGAGGGGGGTTCGACGCCGACACCTACGACCCCGCCACCGGCGGATGGTCGCGCTCTGCCGGCATGGCGTCGCCCGTCGTCCTGCCGGCCGTCGCGGTGCTCCACAGCGGTGATGTCCTGGTGGCCGGCGGCACCAGCGGCCGATCGTCGGTGAGCTCGGCCGAGGTGCTCGACCCCGCGACGGGCCAGTGGACGGGGGCCGGCTCGCTGGCGGCCCCGGTGACAGGACCGGCCGTGGGCGTGCTGCGATCCGGCACGGTGCTCGTGGCCGGCGGGGCGACGCAGTCGCCGGGTGCCGGCAGGGTCCCGGTCCTCGCGTCGCGGACCGCCGCAGCGCTGTACACGCCGGGCGGCGCCGCCGCTTCCGTTCCGGTGCCGGGCGGGTTCGCGCCACCTCCTGCCACGGTCTCGCCGCCGGGCCGCGGAGATCTGGCAGTCGTCCTCGGCGCCGTTGCCGGCGCCCTGGTGCTCGCCGCCGCCGCCATCTTCGCCCTCGTGGGCCGGCGCCGCCGGCTGGCGGCCGCCGCTGGCGGCGGTGACGACGAACCGGGGCCGTCCGGCACCGGCTTCGCCGGCTGAGCCGGGCCGGCTGTTCGTCCGTCCCGGCTTCGCTGGACGAGCCGGGTGGCGCTGGTGGCCAGTGGCGCCCGGCGGCGTGGGGTCGTCCGTGGCGGCGTGGGGTCGTCCGTGGTGTCCGGTAGCGCGGGCAACCTGTTCCCGGCGGATCGGCGGGCCTCCGGCGCTCGGAGTGCAGCACGGGTGGTCCGCGGCGTCCGGCGGACCGGGGTGCGGGGTGCGGGCTGCGGTGGGCGCGGCGTTCCGGTCGCCCGGCTCTCTGGCACGAACCCATCCACCGCCGCCAGCAACTGCCACCGGACACCACCGGCTCGCGCCCGGATGGCGCCGACGCCGGAACGGGTCCCCGGGGCCGGTTCTCCTAGGTCGTCTCGGTCCCGCCGACGGGCGACGCAGCGGATCCCGGTGCCGGCCACGGCAGGGCGGTGGCGGGCCGTACTGCATCGTCTCTGTCCCCAGTGCCGGGCCAGCCGACGGTGGCTGGCCCACCGGCGCCCAGTTCCCCGCCGGCTGCCGCGGCGGGGGCGGCCGAACGCCTGCGACGGGTGTCCGGCACCGGCCGGGCGGCGACCAGCAGCAGCGCCAGGGTTACCACGATCACGGACCACCAGGGCCACTCGCCATGCCACCAGACGTTGCAGAACGCGGTGAGCCCCACGCCGAGGGCAGCGGCGGGCGCCAGCCGCCACCACGAGGTCACCGCAGCGAGCATGCCGACGGCGATCGCCGGCCAGATGTAATAGGAGACCATCACGGACTCGAACGCGCACCGCAGGGCCAGTGCCAGCGCCACCCACCAGACCACCGCCACGACGGCGCCGGGCGCCCAGGCGGCGGTCCCAACGGCACCGGCTGCGACACCCGGCGGCGGGCTGCCCGCGGGGAGCGACACCGGCTCGCCGACCGTCGCGAGCCCCAGGGCGACCGCCGATCCGGCTGGCGTTCCCTCGGGCTCGGACTCATCGCCACCCGCCCGCCGCCAGGCACGCCAGGCCGGCCAGCAGGCCGCCACCGCCAGCACCACGGCGATGCTGCGCCCGGGGCCTGCGGCCACGGTCTGACTGGTGAGGTGGGGGGCCAACGAGATCCAGGGGGTCGGCCGGTCGATGTATGGCCAGTTGGGCTGGTCGACGACCTGGTACCAGGTGGCCGACCAGTTGGTTGCCAGCGCAGCGCCGAGCGCGACCGCCGGAGGCACGGCGGCTCGTACGAGCCAGCCCACGATCTGCCGGCGTCCCGACACGACAGCCAGGATCGGCACAGCCAGCAGGACCAGCGGTTGCACCGCCAGGCCGAGGCCGACGAGCCAGGCGGAACGCCACGGCCGGCCTTCGGCGGCGGCGTCGACGGCGAACAGCAGGAGGGCCACCGCCACGCAGTCCTCGGGATGCCCCCAGTAGGGGACGACGTTCCACAGTGCCACGCCACCCGCTGCGGCCAGGGCCAGGCGCTTGCCGGTCCCGACACCCATCCGCTCGGCCAGGCGGTCGGCGGCGAACAGGACCGAGCACGAGATCGCCACGGTGTACGGCAGGGCGATCAGCCAGGCGTTGGTGTCGGTCACCGATCCGATGGGAGGCCCGAGCGGCGCGTGGATCGCCGAGATCAGGGCGGCAGCGGGTGCGAGGATGACCGCCGCACCGGGGAACGACACCAGGTTCGTCCCGTCGCTGTAGAGCTGCCCGAGCTGCCCGTGGTCGAGCCGGACGGCGGCGAGCATGGTGCGCCACAGATCCGCCGGCTCGTACCAGACCGTGTTGTGGTCGACGTGGACGTTCCACCACAGCGAAAAGGCGAACGCCGTTGCCATGACCACCGCGGTCACCAGCAGCGGCGCCACCCGCCGGTGCGCCCACCGGAGCACGCCATGGTGGTCTTCGGGCGCCCCCACCGTCGCTGGTCTTGGCCCGCTCACGGCCACCGCTGCCTGGCGCACCCCACCATGCTACGGCTGGTTCCGGGCCCGACCAGCGCGCCGGTGTCCCCAGCTCGGGTGCCCGGTTGGCTCGGGTGCCCGGTTGGCTCGGGTGCCCGGTTGGCTGTGGTGCCCGGTTGGCTCGGGTGCCCGGTTGGCTCGGGTGCCCGGTTGGATGTGGTGCCCGGCGTCAGGGGATCGACGTCCGGGAAGCGGTGGTCTGGCCGGGGGGACGGGCCGGTAGCGTGCTGACGTGGGTGGGCGACAGTCGAAGGCGGGCGGCGTGGACGGATCGGCCAGGCGGGTCGGCCCCAGCCGCTGGCGCGGGGGCCGGCAGGTGATCCCGCGCCCTGCCGGAGCGACGCCCGGTGGGCCGCCGCCGTGGGCGGGCCGGCCACCGACGGCGTTGCGCTCGCTGCCGCTGGCCGACGTGGTCGGAGCGGTCGCCGCACACCGGGTAGGTGACCTCGCCTGCCCGCCGTCGGCCCGGCCGGCCGCCGTCCTGGTGGCGCTGTACGACGGGGACGGCGAGGCCCGCGTGGTGCTGACCAGGCGGGCGGCGCACATGCGCTCCCATCGCAGCGAGGTGAGCTTCCCCGGCGGGCGGATGGAGCCCGGGGAGAGCCCCGAGGAGGCGGCGATGCGCGAGGCTTCGGAGGAGGTCGGGCTCGACCCAGGCCAGGTCACCGTGGTGGGGCGCCTGAGCCCCCTGTCGACCCATACGTCGCACAGCTGGCTGGTGCCGGTGGTCGCCACCCTCGACCGCCCCCCGGCCCTGAAGCCGCAGCCGGCCGAGGTCGACCGGGCGTTCGACGTCGCCCTCGTCGACCTGGTGGCCGACGGCACGTTCCGGGAGGAGCGATGGCCGTTGCCCGCAGCGGCAGCGGGGGACGAGGGTGGATCGGAGACGGGCTGGTTCCCGGTGTGGTTCTTCGAGCTGCCGGGGGACACTGTGTGGGGCGCGACCGCCAAGGTGCTGGTGGAGCTGCTCGCGCTGGTCCTCGCCGCCTGACAGCGGTGCCCGGCCCCCGCTGTGGGCTGGCGGTTCACCGGGGCCGGCTCCGCCAGGCACGGGCCCACCCGGCGCGGGGGTAACCTACATGCCACGGACGGTCGGCGGGTCGTCGTCGACGGGTATCGGTGGGCGGCCCTCGGCGATGGCCGGTTGGACTCCCGCCGGGCGCCGGCCACGGCCCGGGTGACCACTCGCCACGTGCCACTCGCGGGCCGGGGCCCACCGGGCGGCGCCACTTGGGCTGCGGGATCGCCAGGCGGCTGGCAGGTGGGCGACACGGGCAACACAGGAACAGGCAGCACGGGCACGGGATGCACAGGCACAGGCAGCACAGACGTCGGCGACACGGGCAAAGGAGACCTGGTGGCTGAGATCGAGATCGGCATCTACAAGTCGGGGCGCCAGGCGTACGGCTTCGACGACATCGCCATCGTGCCGAGCCGTCGGACCCGGGACCCCGAGGACGTGGACATCTCCTGGGAGATCGACGCCTTCCGCTTCGACCTGCCGCTGATGGGCTCGGCCATGGACGGCGCCATCAGCCCGCGTACCGCCATCGAGCTGGGCCATCTCGGCGGCGTCGGAGTCCTCAACCTGGAAGGGCTGTGGACCCGCTACGACGACCCCGAGCCGCTGTTCGAGGAGATCGCCGAGCTCCCCGACGACAAGGCCACGTCCCGGATGCAGCAGATGTACCAGGAGCCCGTGCGGGCCGAGCTGGTCACCGAGCGCATCCGTGAGATCAAGGCGGCCGGCGTCGTGTCGTGCGCTTCGGTCACTCCCCAGCGCACCGAGGAGCTGGCCCCTGCCATCCTGGCCGGCGACCTCGACCTGCTCGTGATCCAGGGCACCGTCGTGTCCGCCGAGCACGTCTCGAAGACGGCGGAGCCGCTCAACCTCAAGCGCTTCATCCGCGAGTTCGACCTGCCGGTCATCGTCGGCGGTTGTGCGTCCTACCAGGCCGGCCTCCACCTGATGCGAACGGGGGCCGTCGGCGTGCTCGTCGGCGTCGGCCCGGGCAACGCCTGCACCACCCGCGGTGTGCTCGGTCTCGGTGTCCCCCAGGCCACTGCCATCGCCGACGTGGCCGGCGCCCGCATGCGCCACCTCGACGAGACCGGCGTGTACGTCCACGTCATCGCCGATGGCGGCATGAGCAAGGGTGGCGACGTGGCCAAGGCCATCGCGTGCGGTGCTGATGCCGTCATGCTGGGCTCGCCGCTGTCGTCGGCCGAGGAGGCCCCCTGCCGGGGGTTCCACTGGGGCATGGCCACCTTCCACCCGACGCTGCCGCGTGGCGCTCGGGTGCGCACCAGCGTGCGCGGCACGCTGAAGGAGATCCTGCTTGGTCCCGCCCATGAGAACGACGGCCGGATGAACCTGTTCGGCGCCCTGCGCACGTCCATGGCCACCTGTGGGTACGAGACGGTCAAGGAGTTCCAGAAGGCGGAGGTCATGGTGGCGCCGGCCCTGCAGACCGAAGGCAAGGAACTGCAGCGGTCGCAGGGCGTCGGCATGGGCCACTGACGGTGCCAGTCTCGGCCGGTCCGACGGTGGCGGCGGGCACCGACGTCGTCGTCGTCGACTTCGGCGCCCAGTACGCACAGCTGATCGCCCGCCGGGTCCGCCAGGCCCGCGTCTACTCCGAGATCGTCCGGCACGACGCCACCGCCGAGGAGATCCTGTCCCGGCGGCCCAAGGGCATCATCCTGTCCGGCGGCCCGGCGTCGGTGTACGCGGACTGGGCCCCGACGGTCGACCCCGCCATCTTCGCGGCAGGCGTGCCGGTCCTCGGCATCTGCTACGGCGCCCAGCTGATGACCCAGCAGCTTGGGGGCACGGTCGCCCGGACCGGACGCGGCGAGTACGGCCGCACCCCGCTGACCCTCGGCACGCCGGGGGCAGCGGCGTCGCTGTTCGCGGACTGGCCTGCCGGCGGGCCGGTCGACGTGTGGATGAGCCATGGTGACGCCGTGACGGTGACCCCGCCGGGGTTCGTCGTGGCTGCGACCACCCCGGACGCCCCGGTGGCGGCCATGGGCGACGCGGAGCGGCGCCTGTACGCGGTGCAGTTCCACCCCGAGGTGGTGCACACCGAGCGCGGCCAGTCGCTCATCGAGCGGTTCCTGTTCGACGTATGCGGCGCCCTTCCCAACTGGACCCACACCAACATCATCGAGCACGCCGTCGAGAAGATCCGGGCACAGGTCGGCGCCAGCCGGGTCCTGTGCGCCCTGTCGGGCGGTGTCGACTCCGCTGTCGCCGCCGCCCTCGTCCACCGGGCGGTGGGGGACCAGCTCACGTGCGTGTTCGTCGACAACGGGCTGATGCGCGCCGGTGAAGGCGAGCAGGTCGAGGAGACCTTCCGCCGCCAGTTCCACGTGGACCTCGTGCACGTGAAGGCGGCCGACCGGTTCTTCGGGGTGCTCGAAGGTGTCACCGACCCCGAGGTGAAGCGCAAGGCCATCGGGGAAACGTTCATCCGCATCTTCGAGGAGGTCGCCCGCGACGTCGACGACGCCCGCTTCCTGGTGCAGGGCACGCTCTACCCCGATGTCATCGAGTCCGGGACCGCCGACGCCGCCAACATCAAGTCGCACCACAACGTCGGAGGCCTGCCTGAGGACATGGCCTTCGACCTGGTCGAGCCGCTGCGCCTGCTCTTCAAGGACGAGGTTCGTGCCGTGGGGGAGGAGCTGGGCCTTCCCGAGGAGATCGTGTGGCGCCAGCCGTTTCCCGGTCCCGGGCTGGCCGTGCGCATCGTCGGCGAGGTGACCCCCGAGCGCGCCGCCGTCCTCCGGGCTGCCGACGTCGTGGTCCTCGACGAGGTCCGCCGGGCTGGCCTGTACGACCAGCTCTGGCAGAGCTTCGCCGTCCTCCCCGCCGTGCGCACCGTGGGCGTCATGGGCGACGGACGCACCTACGCGTACCCGATCGTGATCCGGGCGGTCACCTCCGACGACGCGATGACCGCCGACTGGGCCCGGTTGCCGTACGACCTGGTGGAGCGGATCTCCTCGCGCATCATCAACGAGGTCGACGGGGTCAACCGGGTTGCCCTCGACGTCACCTCCAAGCCGCCGGGCACCATCGAGTGGGAGTGATCCTCGGCGCCAGCGAGTGCGCGGCGTACCCGGTGGAGCTGGGTGGGGTGCCGGCCTTGACCGGAGCGGATCCGCCCGCCGAGCGGCACGGCCCGCCCGCGTGAGCACACCGGGCGCCAGGCCTGGTGGCGACGGCACATCGGGCGCCGGGGTCGGTAGCGTCGGGGGTGGGTGATGGGGCAACGGCGTGACCGCCCAGGAGGCATGCATGAGCGAAGGCCCGCGGCACCGTCTCCACGGCGGTCGGCGTCACCGCACCGCGTGGGTGTCGGGCGGCATCGCCGCCCTCGTCGTCGTCGCAGGGGTGGGTGCTGCGTGGCGGCTCCACGCCGGCCCCTGGTCGCGCACCTCGGCGCACGCCACGGAAGCGCTGACCCGTTCGGGCACTGGGGTCCCGGGCGCCGGCGGCTCTGCCGCAGGAGCTCCGGGCGGGACCCCATCGGTCGGCGCCGCGATGACCGTCGCCGCGATCAGCCCCGGTTCGGGGGCGTCGGGTGTGACCGGCACGTCGCCCATCAGCGTCACCTTCTCCGACCGGCTGGCGGCTGGCTCTCCCGATCCGACGGTGTCGCCCGCCATCCCCGGCACCTGGGCGCTGGCCGGCACCCACACCCTGACGTTCACCCCGACCGGTGCGTTCCTGCCGTACACCCCGGTGGTCGTCACGGTCCCCGGTGGCCCGTCCGGGGAGCGGGCTGTCGATGGCGCCAGGCTGGCCCGGCCGGTGACTGACCAGTTCACCGTGGGTGCAGGCTCCACCCTGCGACTGCAGCAGCTCCTGTCGCTGCTCGACTACTCCCCGCTGGCGTGGACCCCCACCGGGCCTGCCGTCGCCGCGACGGACACCGTGGCACAGCAGCAGGCGATCTTCTCCCCGCCGACGGGGGCGTTCGCCTGGAGCCAGACCACCTGGCCGGCCAGCCTGACCGGTCTGTGGCAGCCGGGGTCCTACAACGTCTTCACCACGGGGCTCGTCATGGAGTTCCAGGCTGACCACGGCCTGAAGGTCGACGGCACCCCCGATCTGGGTCTGTGGAACGACCTGCTCTCCGCCCTCGCCGCCGGCCAGGTGAACACCGGCGGGTACGACTACGCGGTGGCCTCCAAGGTCCTGCCGGAGAACCTCACCATCTGGCACGACGGCCAGGTCGTGTTCCACTCCCTGGCCAATACCGGCATCCCGCAGACGCCGACCGACGACGGCACCTTCCCGGTCTACGCCCGGTACCGCAACCAGATCATGCGGGGCACGAACCCGAACGGCACGCCCTACGCCGACCCGGTCCAGTTCGTCGCCTACTTCCATGGGGGCAATGCCGTGCACTACATCCCCCGGGCGTCCTACGGGTTCCCGCAGAGCCTCGGATGCGTCGAGCTGCCGCTGGCGGCGGCCGCCCAGGCCTGGTCGTACCTGGCCTACGGCACCCTCGTCACCGTGACCGGCTGAGCACGACAGGTGCCCTGACGCGTCCGGCGGGCGGCCGCGGGCGTGAACGGTGCGGGTGCTGACGTCCCATGGCACGCAGTGGCGCGACGTCCCATGGCACGCAGTGGCGCGACGTCCCATGGCACGCAGTGGCGCGACGTCCCTCCGCTACGGTGAAGGCGATGGCACTTTTCCCCGACGCTACGGCCGCGGCCACGGACCGGAGCACCGGTGCCGGAACAGGTGCCGACGGGTCCGGTGGCTCCGGGACCGCGGACCGGGCGCCGGATGATCCGGCCACGTCGCCAGGCCACGCGGTCAGCGACGCCGAAGTCCTCCTGCAGGGGCTGAACGAGCCGCAGGGGCGGGCGGTGGTGCACCGTGGCGGCCCGCTGTTGGTGGTGGCAGGCGCCGGCTCGGGCAAGACCCGGGTGCTCACCCGTCGCATCGCCCACCTGATCGCCACCGGGGATGCCGCACCCCACGAGATCCTGGCCATCACCTTCACCAACAAGGCTGCCGCGGAGATGAAGCACCGGCTGGCCGAGCTGATCGGCCCGCCGGCGCAGTCCATGTGGGTGTCCACGTTCCACTCGGCCTGCGTCCGGATCCTCCGGGCTCACGCCGGGCGTCTCGGGTACCGCAGCTCGTTCACCATCTATGACGACGCCGACAGCCGCCGGCTGGTGGAGCAGGTGGAGAAAGAGCTGGGGATCGACACCAAGAAGATCCCGGCCCGCACCGTGCAGGGTGCGATCTCGTCGGCCAAGTCCGACCTGGTCGACTTCGAGACGCTCGCGTCGCGCGCCGTCACCGTCTTCGACCGGCGCATCGCCGAGGTGTACGCCGGATATCAGCAGCGCCTGCTGGCCGCCTCGGCCATGGACTTCGACGACCTGCTGATGGTCACCGTCGACCTGCTCCGCTCCTTCCCCGACGTGCTCGAGGGCTACCGCCGCCGATTCCGCCACGTTCTGGTCGACGAGTACCAGGACACCAACCGCGCCCAGAACGACCTGGTGATGATGATCGCCGGCGAGCACCACCAGGTGTGCGCGGTGGGCGACCTCGACCAGGCCATCTACGGCTGGCGCGGCGCCGACATCGCCAACATCGTCGAGTTCGAGAACGCCTTTCCCGGCACGACGGTCGTGCCGCTGGAGCAGAACTACCGCTCCACCCGCACCATCCTGGACGCAGCCAACGCCGTCATCGCCAACAACGCCACCCGGGTGCCGAAGGCGCTGTGGACCGACGGCGACCCGGGTGAGCCGCTGCGCCGCTACCGGGCCGACGACGAGCACGACGAGGCCACCTGGCTGGCTGCCGAGATCGGCCGGCTGTGGCGGGTCGAGGGCGTTGGCTACGGCGACGTCGCTGTCTTTTTCCGCACCAATGCGCAGAGCCGGCCCCTCGAAGAGGCCTTGGTCAGGGCCGAGGTGCCGTACACGGTGATCGGCGGCACCCGCTTCTACGACCGCCGCGAAGTGAAGGACATCCTCGGCTACCTACGCGTGGTGGCCAACCCGGCTGACGAGGTCTCCGCCCGGCGTATCGCCAACGTGCCGCGGCGCGGGCTGGGTGCCACGTCGATCGACCGTCTGGGGTCGTGGGCCCGGGTCCAGGGCCGGACCTTCGCCGGCGCCCTCGCCCATGGGACCGAAGCCGGGCTGACCGGGCCAGCAGCCAGGGGAGCGGAGCAGCTCCGGGCGCTGCTGGCGGACCTGGGGGAGATGGTGGCAGCCGGGGCCGGTCCCGGTGACCTCGTCACCGCTGTGGTCGAGCGCACCGGCTACGCGGCGGAGCTGCAGGCCGATGACAGCATCGAGGCCCGGGGCCGTGCCGAGAACCTGCTGGAGCTGGCCGGGGCGGCGGGCGAGTACCCCAGCCTGGACGAGTACTTGTCGTCGGTGGCACTCGTCTCCGACGCGGACGACCTCGACCCCGAGAGCGGCCGGGTCTCGCTCATGACGATGCACACGGCCAAGGGCCTGGAGTTCCCGGTGGTGTTCGTGGTCGGCATGGAGGACGGGGTGTTCCCCCACTCCCGGGCGCTCGACGACCCCAGCCAGCTGGAGGAGGAGCGCCGGCTCTGCTACGTCGGCATCACCCGCGCCCGGTCGCGCCTCTACTTCAGCCATGCCTGGAGCCGCACGTTGTTCGGCTCGACCAGCCAGGCCATCCCCAGCCGGTTCCTGTCGGAGATCCCCGACGAGCTGGTCCGCGACGTCGGTGGGGGCACCGGAGCGATGCGCTCCATCAGCGCTTGGGGCGGTGCGTCACGCCGACCCGTAGGCGGCGGGGCGGGGCGCGGCGGCAGCGGCACCTGGTGGGGGTCGCCCGGCACCGGAGGTGGATCGGGCCGCGGCGCCGGTGACGACCCATGGGAGCGCGACGCCGACGCCGATGTCGACAGCCACTTCCACGACCCCGGCGACGTCGACCGCTGGCACGACCCCGACCCCTGGGGCGATCGCTCCGACCGGGGCCACCCGCAGGCGTCGACCGGGCGCGGCGCCTCTCCGGCCGCCACCACGGCGCGCCGCAACAGCCCCCGTCGCCCGGGACGGCTGCCCAAGATGGCCGAAGGGCGGTTCGACCCGGACCGTCGCCACTGATGCACCCGGCCATTGGAACGCCGTCGCCCCGGTGCGTGCCCGTAGCCGGTGCGTGCCCGTAGCCGGTGTGTGCCCGTAGCCGGTGTCAGCCCGGCATGCGCCGCCAGAGTGCTGCCGGCAGCAGGCGCATCAGCCCGAAGACGTAGCGCAGCACCGGAGGCGACCACACCACCCGCGAGCCGCGGCCCAGGCCGGCGACCACGTCGGCCGCAACGGCGTCTGCGGTGGTGGCGAACGGTGCCGGCTGGCGGCCGGCGGTCATGCGGGTCGCCACCCAGCCCGGTCGCACGACCGTCACCGCTGCCCCCGAGCCTTCCAGCGCGTCGGCGAGGCCCAGGGAGAACGCGTCCAACCCGGCCTTGGACGCGCCGTAGACGAAATTGGTGCGCCGGACCCGCACCCCGGCCACCGACGACAGCACGACGAGGCGACCCTGGCCCTGGTGGCGCAGCAGGGTGGCGAAGGCGGTGAGCGCGGCGGCCGGACCGGTCAGGTTGGTGTCGAGCACCCGGGCGGTCTCGGCCGGGTCCCGCTCGGCGGTCTCCTGGTCGCCGAGCACCCCTGCTGCCATCAGGACCAGGTCAACCTGGCCGAGCGCAGCGGCGGCCGTTTCGACGAGTGCCTGGTGGGCGCTGCCATCGGTGACGTCGTAGGCGACGGTGTCGACCGTGTCGCAGCCGGCTGCTCGCAGCTCGCCGGCCACCACGGCCAGCTCGCCGAGGTTGCGGCCGGCCAGGACCACGTGGCGCAGGCGACGGGCGGCCAAGGCCCGGCACAGGGCGCGAGCCAGGTCGGAGGTGCCGCCGATCACCACCGCACGCTGGGGCATCCCGGTGGCGTCGATCATGGGTCGGTCCTCTCCGTGGGGGTCGTCGGGGGTGTGGGCCGGCCCGATCGGGAGCGGGTGGTCCGGGCCGTGCGAGTCGTCGGTGCCGTCGGGGGGGTCGGTGCCGTCGGTGGGGTGGGCCGACCCGCTCCGGACCGGGTCGCCAGAGTCGTCGGAGCGGTAGGGGGCGTCGACTGGCTCGTCCGGGTCCGGGCCGTGCGAGTTGTCGGTGTCGTCGGCTGACCCGCCCGGGAGGCCCGCGACCGGCGGGCCGGGCCCGAGGGTGTCGGGACCAGGCCGAGGCGGCGGGCCAGGTCGGAGTCCAGTAGGCCGCGTGGGTCGACCCGGGCGCGCACGGCCCGCCAGCGATCGAGGTCGGGGTACATGGCGGCCAGCACGTCGGGTCGCAGGCGCCCGTCCTTGGCCAGGTACACGCGGCCGCCTGCAGCGACCACCAGCTCGTCGAGCTCGTCGAGCAGCGGCCCCAGGCTCGGGGGTCCGATGGGCAGATCGAGCGCGAGGGTCCAGCCTTGCGCCGGGAAGGACAGCGGCCCCGGGTCACCCGGCCCGAAGCGCTTGAGAACGCCGAGGAACGACGCCACCCGGTGCCGGCGGAAGCGCTCCACCACGGCCCGGATGCAGTCCTCCGACCCGAAAGGCACGGCCAGCTGGTATTGCACAAACCCCGACCGGCCGTACAAGCGGTTCCAGCCCCCGATGCCGTCGAGCGGGTGGAAGAACGTGGTGAGGTGCTCGGGGTGGCCCGTGCGGTGCTTCGGCGCCGCCCGGAACCATGCCTCGTTGAACGCGGCCACCGTCAACGGGTTCAGCAAACCCGGTGGTGGTGTCACCGGGACGTCGATCGGCATCCGGGGATCGAACGCGCGCGCGGTGCGCCGTAGCCGGGGCGGTAGGTCGTCCTCGGTTGCATGGTCGCCTCGGGTCAGCACCCCCCGCCCGAGGTGCCGGCCGCGGGCCAGGCAGTCGATCCAGGCCACCGAGTACCGGTACTCGTCGTCGCGGGCGGCCATGCGCCCCATCAGGTCGTCGAGGTCCGACGCCCGCTCGGTGTCAACCAGCACGTAGGCGCTCGGTGCGGGGAGCATGCGGATGGTCGCCTCGGTGGCAATGCCGGTCAGACCCATGCCGCCGGCAGTGGCCCAGAACAAGTCGGGATCCTGTGCTGGCCCGACCTCGACCGCACCCGTCGGCGTTGCCAGTGCCACCCGGTCGACGTGGGCGGCGAACGACCCGTCGCGATGGTGGTTCTTTCCGTGGACGTCGGCTGCCAGCGCGCCCCCCACGGTCACGTACCGGGTCCCGGGCGTCACCGGCACGAACCAGCCCTGGGGGACGAGGACCCGCATCAGGGTGTCCAGCGCGACCCCGGCGTCGCAGCGCACCGTGCCGGCGACCGGGTCCACCTCGTGCAGGCGGTCGAGACCGGTCATGTCGAGGACCAGACCCCCGGCGCACTGGGCGGCGTCCCCGTAGGAGCGCCCGAGACCCCGGGGCAGAACCCGGCGTGCGGTGGCGGCCGCCTCGTCGATCACGGCCTGGACCGCCGCCGCGTCGGCCGGGCGCCGGACCTCGGCCGCGCTCGGCGCGCTGCGGCCCCAGCCGGCCAGCACCCGCAGGCGGCCACCCGGCCCCGGCGCGCCACCCGCATGGCTCGGGGTGCCGGTCCGGCCATCTGCCGCGCCCAAGTCGCCCCTGCTGCCTGCAGCGGTGCTGCGTGTGCTGCTCGCAGCGGTGCTCTTCTTGCCGCCAGAGGGGGTCATCAGGGCTCGCTCACCAGTACACGCCGAGGGCGAACAGCACCAGCCACGCGACCCCGAGCGCCTGGAGGGACCGGTCGCCGACGGCCAGCTCCTCGGGGGCGGCGCCTTGACCCGACTCGAACCGCAGCTCCAGGTGCAGCACGGCCATCACGAACGGGGCGATCGACAGCTCGAACCAGATCGGATGGTGGCCGTGGCTCAGGAGGGCTGCCCGCTGGAACGACCACAAGCAGTAGGCCGTAACGGTCACGGTGGCTGCGAGCAGGCGCACGGTGCGAAGGAAGGCCGGGGGGTACACGGCCAAGGTGGGGCGGTGCCGGGCCCGGTCGTCCCCCAGCTGCGCGTGCTCGGCACTGCGCTTGCCTGCCACGACCAGCAGCGCACCGAACGACGCCACGATGATGAACCAGTCCGAGAGCACCACCCTGGCGGCGAGGCCCCCGGCGATGGCACGCAGGATGAACCCGGAGGAGACGCACGCGAGCTCGACGACCGGCTCGTGCTTGAGCCACAGGGAGTAGGAAGCGGTCACGGCCACGTACACCGCCAGGACGGTGCCGAGCTTCCAACCGAGGAACAGGTAGCCGAGGGTGATCCCGGCGCTGGCGAGCGCGGCACCGGTGGCGATGGCAGTGCCCTTTGCCACGTCGCCAGCGGCGACGGGTCGGAGCCGCTTGGTGGGGTGCTCCCGGTCTGCCTCGGCGTCGAGCGCGTCGTTCAGGAAGTAGGTTCCGGACGCAACCAGGCAGAACAGGCCGAACGCGATGCTGGTCCGGCCGAGCTCGGCGCCGTGGGTGAGCACTCCCGCCGCGCCCGGCGCGGCAAAGACCAGGAGGTTCTTGATCCACTGGCGGGGCCGTGCCGCGCGGACCATCGCCCAACGCCGGTCGGATGAGCCTCGGCCAAGGCGCCGCTGCCCCCGGGGCAGGTCGGTGACCTGGTGGCCCTGGTCGGTGGCGGCACGAGCCATGGCTGTTCGGGTGTCGACGCTACCACCGCGATGCTGCCGGCCCGGCCGGGCTGCCGTCCCGGTTGGCGTCGCGAACGCACCGCCGGCCAGCGCCGTTTGGCGCAGGACCCGTGGGACCTGCCTACACTCGGCTCCCGATGAAGCGTCCCTACCGGGTGGTGGTGGCCAAGCCGGGCCTCGACGGCCATGATCGTGGTGCCAAGGTGATCGCCAGGGCGCTGCGTGACGCGGGGTTCGAGGTCATCTACACCGGACTGCACCAGACGCCCGAGCAGATCGTGAACGCCGCGCTCGAGGAGGACGCCGACGCCGTCGGAATGTCCCTCTTGTCGGGTGCGCACCTGACGCTCGTGCCGCGGGTGGTCGACGGGCTGCGAGCCCACGGGCTCGGGGACGTGGTGGTGGTCGTGGGGGGCATCATCCCCGAAGCCGACATCCCGGTCCTGAAGGACCGGGGTGTGGCCGAGGTGTTCACGCCGGGAGCGCACCTGCCCGATATCGAGACCTGGCTGGCCGGCGCGCTCGACCGGCGCGAAGAGTCGAGCGGCTGACCGCGTCCTCGGAGCGTCCGCCGACCGGGGATGGCGGCCGAGCGGGCCGAGGTGCACCCACAGAACCCACGACCGAGGAGGAACCCAACCGGTGGATCTCTACGAGTACCAGGGCAAGCAGTACTTCGCCCGATTCGGCATTCCGACGTCGCCTGGCGCGCCGGCCGACACGGTGGACGAGGCAGTCGCCGCCGCTGACCGCATCGGCTACCCCGTGGTGGTCAAGGCCCAGGTGAAGGTCGGTGGTCGGGGCAAGGCCGGCGGCATAAAGCTGGCCGGCGACAGCGCTGAGGTGCGCACCCACGCGTCGGCCATCCTGGGCATGGACATCAAGGGCCACACGGTGGGCCGGGTGTGGATCGAGCGCTCGTCGGACATCGCCTACGAGTACTACGCCAGCTTCACCCTCGACCGGAGCGCGAAGAAGCACCTGTGCATGGTGTCGGCGAAGGGCGGGGTGGACATCGAAGAGGTTGCCGCCACCGACCCCGGGGCCATCGCCCGCTGCCACATCGACCCGGTGGACGGGCTGTCGGCCGAGACGGCTGCGGCCCTGGTGGCCGAGGCCGGCCTGCACGAGGAGGCGCGAGCCCAGGCCGCAGAGCTCCTGGTGAAGCTCTATACCTGCTACGTCGAAGGCGACTGCGACCTGGCCGAGATCAACCCGCTCATCGTGACGACCGACGGGCGGGTCCACGCCCTCGACGCCAAGGTCACGCTCGATGACAGCGCCGCCTTCCGGCACCCGGAGTGGGAGGAGTTCGCCGCCACAGAGACCCTCGACCCCCGTGAGCGCCTGGCGAAGGAGAAGGGGCTGCAGTACGTCGGGCTGGACGGCTTCGTCGGGATCATCGCCAACGGCGCCGGGCTGGCCATGAGCACGTGTGATGTGGTCGAGCAAGTTGGCGGCAAGCCCGCGAACTTCCTCGACATTGGCGGCGGAGCCAACGCAGCCCAGATGGCGAACGCGCTCGAGGTCATCAGCAGCGACGAGAACGTCAGGGCCATCTTCATCAACATCTTCGGCGGGATCACTCGCGGGGAGGAAGTGGCCAACGGCATCGTCGAGGCCCTGGGCCGTGTCGAGATCGCCGCCCCAATCGTCATCCGCCTGGACGGCACCAACGCCGAGGAGGGCCGCGCCATCCTGGCCGGACGCGCCTCGGACCGGCTGGTGTCGGTCCCCACCATGATCGAAGCGGCCCGCCGGGCCACCGAGCTGGCCCAAGGAGCGACCCGATGAGCGTCTTCGTCGACGAGACCACCAAGGTCGTTGTCCAGGGCGTCAGCCCGAGCAGCCAGGGCTTGTACCACGGCCTCCGCAACCGCGCCTACGGGACCCAGGTGGTGGCCGGCACCAACCCCAAGCGTGGTGGCGACGTCGTCGAGGGCATCCCGGTCTTCGCGTCGGTGGCCGAGGCGGTCGCCGAGACCGGGGCGAACGCATCGTTCATCTCGGTGCCGCCCCGCTTCGCGGCGGAGGCCATCGTGGAGGCGGCCGAGGCCGGCGTGCCCTTCGTCGTCTGCATCACCGAGGGCATCCCCGCCCATGACGAGGCCCGGGTCTACAACCTGCTGGTGCGCGACTTCCCCGGCACCCGGCTGCTGGGGCCGAACTGCCCTGGCATCATCTCGGCAGGGAAGTGCAACATTGGCATCACCTCGGGCGACATCGCCCTGCCCGGCGGCCCGGTCGGGTTGGTGAGCCGCTCGGGAACCGTCTTCTACCAGGCGCTCTACGAGCTGACGCAGAAGGGCATCGGCCAGACGACCGGCGTGGGCATCGGCGGCGACCCCGTTCCCGGCACCAGCTTCACCGACGTGCTGGCTGCGTTCGAGGCCGACCCTGAGACGCGCGCTGTGCTGATGATCGGGGAGATCGGCGGGTCGGCCGAGGAGCAGGCCGCGGACTTCATCAAAGACCACATGACGAAGCCGGTGGTCGCGTACATCGCCGGGGTCACCGCCCCCCCGGGCCGGAAGATGGGCCATGCCGGTGCCATCATCTCGGGGACCCACGGGACCGCCAAGGCCAAGATGGAGGCTCTCGCGGCAGCCGGTGTCGTCGTCGCACAGAACCCGACCGAGGCCGGGGAGAAGATGGCTGGCGTCGTGCGCGACCTGGGCTGAGCGCACCGCGCGCGACCTGGTGGGCCGCGGCGGCCGGGCTCGGCCGTGGGCCGCGGCGGCTGGCAGCGGCGGCGGGCTGGTCCACTGGCCCGGGCTCGACAACAGATGGAAATTTGTCTTTTCCTCAGAACGGTAGACGTCCGACCCTCGGCATGGCATCAATATGGCCAGGGAGTCCGGTGGTAGCTAGGGGAGCGATGGTCGGTCCCGTACCGCTACCGGATGAGGGAACCGGTATCGGTGCTCCGCACTGGTGTACCGGCAGGGTCGGCGCTTGGCGGTGCGCCCGAGTGCCGTCGTGCACCGCAGCACGCGGCGGCCGGTCGTCGCTTTGCGGCGGCCGGTCGTCGCGGGCGATCCCTGGTGCCGCCGCCGTCCGCTGCTCGGCGTGCCGGCCAGCGCACGCGTCGGTCCTGCCTGCCCGCTGAACCTCGAACCCGGGGACCTGCCGGCGATCGGCGGGCGTGGTGGGCCCGGTACGGGCTCGCCGGGTGCGCTGGTACCCTGCCGGGGTGCGTGTCGGTCTGCTCGTGTCAGGAACCGGGACCATCGCCGAGCAGATGCTGGCGGAAGGGCTCCCGGTTGTCGTGGTCGTTGCCGACCGGCCGTGCCGGGGCCTGGACCTGGCATCGGAGCGGGCAGTGGCTGCCGAGCTCGTCGACCGTCGCCAGTTCGGTGGTTTCGGACCCGGCTTCGACCGTGACGCTTACAGCCAGGCGCTCGTCGACACCCTCACCGACCACGGGACAGACCTGGTGGTCATGGCCGGGTTCGGTACCGTGGTCGGAGCGGTGGTCCACCAGACGTTCCCGCACCGGGTGCTCAACACCCATCCCTCGCTGCTTCCCGCCTTCCCCGGCTGGCACGCGGTCGAGGACGCGCTGGCCGCCGGCGCCAGCGTGGCGGGGTGCACGGTCCACCTGGCCGAGCTCGCCGTCGATCGCGGCCCGGTGCTCGCACAGCAGGAGGTTGCGGTCGAGCCCGGCGACACTGCCGACACCCTCCACGAGCGGATCAAGACGGTGGAACGGTGGTTGTACCCTGCCACCGTCCGCCGCGTGCTGCGGGCGCTGGGCGCCGGACAGGACCCGTCCACCCTGGCGCCCCTGGTCGGCACCATCGCCGATCCGCTGGCCGAGGAGCACCTTGCCATGCCGGATCGAACGGAGGCGACGGGGATGGAGGCGACGGGGAAGGCCGCCGGCCGCCGCCCGGTGACCGCACCCGCACTTACTGCCCGTTCCCAGTCCACAACCCGTCCCCAGCCCACAACCCGTACCCAGGAGGTCATGTGAGAGCGCTGCTCTCGGTCTATGACAAGGCCGGCATCGTCGAGCTGGCCAGTGGCCTGCACAGCCTCGGCTGGGAGCTGGTCTCCTCGGGTGGCACGGCTCGGGTCCTGGCCGACGCCGGGCTGCCCGTCACGTCAGTCGAGGAGGTGACCGGCTCCCCCGAGATGCTGGGTCATCGTGTCGTGACGCTGCACCCGAAGATCCACGGCGGCATCCTGGCCGACCGGGACCTCCCCGAGCACCGGGCCGACCTGGCCCGGCACGGGATCGACCCGATCGACCTGGTGGTCGTCAACCTGTACCCGTTCTCGTCGGATCCGTCCGTCGAGCTGATCGACATCGGCGGGCCAGCCATGGTGCGCGCCGCCGCCAAGAACCACGCGCACGTCGGCGTGATCGTGGACCCGGCCGACTACCCGGTCGTGCTGCAGGAGCTGCAGCACGACGGATCGCTGTCCGTTTCGACGAGACGGCGGCTCGCAGCCCTCGCCTTCGAACGGACCAGCGCCTACGATGCCGCCATCGTCGAGTGGCTGGTGGGCGCAGCGGGCGACGCCGGGTCGGGGGCAGTCGTGCAGCGTGCTGCGGTGGGGGGCTCCGCTTCCGTTCCGGCCGGCGCCGACGCTTCTGCGGCGGCTGCTCCGGCCGCGGCGAATGCCGCCGGTCCTGCCGGCGATCTGCTGCCACCCCGGATCGACCTGGCGCTCGAGCGCGTTGGCGACGAGCTGCGCTACGGGGAGAACCCGCACCAGCGGGCGGCGCGGTACCGCCTGGTTGGCACCCGGAGCTGGTGGGACGACGTCGAGCAGCACTCAGGTCTTGCACTGTCCTACTTGAACCTGTACGACGCCGATGCCGCCTGGACGATGGTGCACGACCTGGCCCGCTGGTCCGGTCGGCCTACCGCTGTGATCGTGAAGCACGCCAACCCGTGTGGAGTTGCCCTGGCCGACGACCTGGCGACTGCCTACCAACGGGCCTACGAGTGCGACGAGCGGTCCGCCTTCGGCGGCATCGTGGCCCTGTCGCAGCCCGTGGACCCGGTGACGGCCGAGCGGATGGTGGCGGCCGCCCAGGCCGACGTGGTCATCGCCCCCGGCTACGGGGACGGAGTGGTGGATGCGCTGCGGGCCCGCCGCAAGAACACCCGTGTCCTGCAGGCGCCTCCGCCGGAGCCCGAGCGCCGTCACCTCCGCCAGATCGGCGGCGGCTTCCTGGTCCAAGACGCACACCGGTTCGACACCGGGCGCGACCAGTGGCGTGTCGTCACCACGTCGGTGCCGACCGAGGAGCAGTGGCGCGACGCCGAGCTGGCCTGGCGGGTCTGCGGCCACGTCAAGTCGAACGCCATCGTCCTGGTGCGTGGTGAGCAGGCTGTGGGGATCGGCGCCGGCCAGCAGAACCGGGTCGAGGCCGGCAAGATCGCCGCCGACAAGGCAGCAGGCCGTGCCGTCGGTGGGGCCTGTGCCAGCGACGCCTTCTACCCCTTCCCCGACGGCGTCGAGGCGGCGGCGGATGCCGGGGTAGCGGTTGTGGTGCAACCGGGTGGATCGGTGCGCGACGACGCCGTCGTCGCCGCTGCCGACGAGCGAGGCCTCGCCATGGTGTTCACCGGCGAGCGCCACTTCCTCCACTGATGGCCGCCAGCGTGCTCCACGGCGAACCGGTTGCCGCCCGGATCCGCGCCGAAACGGCAGACCGGGTCGCCCGCCTGCGCGGTGAGGGCGTGCAGGTCGGCCTGGGCACCATCCTGGTCGGCGACGACCCGTCGAGCGCTCGCTACGTGGCGATGAAGCAGCAGGACTGTGCCAGCGTCGGCATCACCACCATCGACGAGCATCCCCCGGCGGATGTCACACAGTCCGAACTGCTGGCGGTCATCGCCCGCTACAACGCCGATCCTGCGGTGCACGGCATCCTGCTGCAGCTACCGCTCCCCGCCGGCCTGGACGAGGAGGAGGCGCTGCTGGCCATCGATCCCGCCAAGGACGCGGACGGCCTGCACCCGGTCAACCTGGGACGGCTGGTGATGGCCAGCCCCGGGCCCCTGCCCTGCACACCAGCGGGCATCGTGGAGCTCCTGCACGCCTACGACGTGCCGGTCGAGGGCCGCCACGTCGTCATCATCGGGCGGGGGCTCACCATCGGGCGACCGCTGGCGCTGCTGCTGGCCATGAAGCGGGCGGGGTGCAACGCGGCGGTCACCGTGGTGCACACCGGGGTCCCGAACCTGGCCGAGCACGTGCGGCGGGCCGACATCGTGGTGGCCGCGGCCGGGCGTGCTGGGCTCGTCACCGCCGACATGGTGAAGCCCGGGGCCGCCGTGGTGGGCGCCGGCACATCCTTCGAGGGCCGCAAGCTGTTGTCCGACGTCGACGACGCGGTCGCCGACGTGGCGGGCTGGACCACGCCCCGGATCGGGGGCGTCGGCCCCATGACCAGGGCCATGCTGCTGCGCAACACGGCGCTTGCCGCGGAGAAGGCGGGCTGATGCGAGCCCGCCGGCACCGGGCCGGGCCCCAGGCGTCGGTCCGTCAGGGGCGGCGGCGGCTGGCTGTGTGATCCGGCTGGCTGTGTGATCCGACTGGCTGTGTGGACCGGCCAGCAGTGTCGGCGAGGTGCCGGTAGCCTTGAGAGAGGTGTCAGTGCACCGGGTGCCCGGTACGCGGCTGCCAGGAAGGGGGCGTCGTGGCGGAGATGTCGCAGGTGTCGGGCGCGATCGGCGGACCTGGCGCGGAGCCCGCGGAATTTGGGGACACAGCGGCAGCCGATGCCGACCGTGCCGATGCTGGGCACGTGGACGGGGACCTGACGTCCACGGCGCCGCCCGTTCCGCCGCCGACTGCTCGGGTCGCACCAGGTGGGACGTCAGGTGCTCCCGTTGCGTACCCGAGCGCCAGGCCGGAGGATGCCCGGGTCGTGGCCGGCTCGGGGTCGTGGGGAACGGCAGCGGTGCCGGCTATCTGGACCGGAGCGGGTTGGGCTCCCGCCGGGTGGGCCGTACCGGGGTCGCCGCCGCAGGGCTGGTCTGCGCCGGGGTCGCCGCCGCCGGGGTGGGCCGTACCGGGGTCGCCGCCGCCGGGGTGGTCTGCGCCGGGGTCGCCGCCGCAGGGCTGGTCTGTGCCAGGTGCAGATGCTCCGGGCTGGGCGCCACCGACGGCAGTTGAGACGCCGGGGGTTCCTCGATGGCCAACGGGTCCGGTGAGCTTCGCCGACGGGGTCTGCCCTCGGTGTGCTCGCAGGGTGGAGCCGATCACGCTGGTCTGCGACGCGTGCCACCAGGTCGCCGGTGCACCCATGGGCGTGGTGCTCGGGGATTCCGGGCGGCGGCTCGGCCAGTACCTGCTCGACATCGTCCTGTTCGGCGCCACCCTCGGCATCGGCTGGATCGTGTGGTCGGTGCAGGCCTGGCGCGGGGGCCAGACGCCGGCGATGCGGCTGATGAAGCTCCGGGTGCTGCACGCCGCCACCAGGCGTCCGGCACGCTGGCGGCGGATGTTCGTCCGCGAGTTCCTCATCAAGATGGTGGTCATGGCGGTGGTCGGCGCCGGGTCCTTCTGGATCGGGACTGTCCTGCTCGACTCCATGCTCTTGTGGGACCGCGGCAGGCGCCAGGTGTGGGACGAGATCGCCGACACCATCGTGGTGGACACGACCGGCGTTCCCCAGTACCTCCTGGCGGCCGCGTGGGAGCCCGAGGTCGCCGCCCCGATCATGTGACTGCCGGCGGGTCGCCGTCCGGCGCACCCGACCGGTCCGGCCGCCGCACGCTGGGCTGGCTCGGACGGGCCGCACCACCCGGCCGGTCCGGCTGGTGGTGGGGGTCTGGGCCGTGTTGTCCTGCCGATCAAGGAGTGCGCTTGCCGCACGGGTGTCCCCAGTGCCTGCCGGAGCTACGCTTCGGACGACCATGACCCGTATTGCCGACCTCCTCGCCAAGGGGCCGACCTACTCGTTCGAGTTCTTCCCGCCCAAGACGGACGCGGAGCAGACCACGCTGGTGCGCACGCTGCGCGAGCTGGAGCCGCTGTCGCCGTCGTTCGTATCGGTGACCTACCGGGGTGGGGCGGCGTCCCGCCAGCGAACCCACGACCTGGTGGCAGCCATGCTGCAGACCACGTCGCTGGTGCCGATGGCCCACCTCGTCTGTGTGGCGCACAGCCGCCTGGAGCTGGCCGACATTCTCGTCGCCTATCGCAAGGCCGGGGTGGAGAACCTCATGGCGCTGGGGGGAGACACGCCGGTCGACCCGGTAGCCGGACCGGGTGAGCTTCGGCACGCGGTGGAGCTCGTCGAGCTGGCCAGGGCCATCGGTGGCTTCTCCATCGGGGTGGCCGCCCACCCCGCCGGCCACCCGGACAGCCCTGATCTGGCCAGCGACCGCCGTCACCTGGCGGAGAAGCTGGCCCTGGCGGACTTCGCCGTCACCCAGTTCTTCTGGGAGGTGGACGAGTACCGCAGCCTGGTCGATGAATTGGCCACCTTGGGGTGCACCAAGCCGGTGCTGCCCGGTGTCATGCCGCTCGAAACCCTGCGTTCGGTCCCCAGGATGGCGCAGATGGGGGCGGCCGTTCCGGACTGGCTGGTCGAGCGCCTGCAGGCGGCCGAACGGTCCGGCGGAGCCGAAGGGGTGCGTCACGAGGGCGTGGCTGTCGCCACCGAGCTGTGCCGCCAGCTCCTGGCCGCCGACGCTCCCGGCCTGCACTTCTACACCATGAACCGCTCGAGCGCGACCCGCGAGATCTACGCCGAGCTCGGCCTGGGTCCCGCCGCAAGGTAGCCCGGCAACCGGTGCCGCACGGTGGTGCTTGCCTGGCTGATGGGCCACCGGGCCGGACCTGTGCACGGTGGGCATGGACCGTTTGGCTGGGTCCTGCCTCCCGCCGGTAGCCTCGGAGCCATGGCTTCCACGTCTCCCGTCCACGTCACGGTGACCGGCGCTGCCGGTCAGATCGGCTACTCGCTGCTGTTCCGCATCGCGTCGGGCCAGCTGCTCGGCCCGGACCAGCCGATCGTGCTGCGCCTGCTCGAGATCGAGCCGGCCATGCAGGCGCTGCAGGGCGTCGTGATGGAGCTCGACGACTGCGCCTTCCCCCTTCTGGCGGGGATCGAGGCAACCTCGGACCTGAAGGTTGGCTTCGACGGAGCCTCGTGGGCCCTGCTCGTCGGGTCGGTGCCCCGCAAGGCCGGCATGGAGCGCAACGACCTGCTGAAGGTCAACGGCGGCATTTTCAGGCCGCAGGGCGAGGCCATCGCCGCCAATGCGGCGTCCGACATCCGGGTGTTCGTTGTCGGCAACCCGTGCAACACGAACTGCCTGATCGCCCGCTCCCACGCCCGGGAGATCCCCGATGACCGCTGGTTCGCCATGACCCGCCTCGATCAGAATCGGGCCGCGATCCAGCTGGCCAAGCGGGCCGGTGTGCCGGTGTCGGACGTGGCGAACGTAGCCATCTGGGGCAACCACTCGTCGACCCAGTTCCCCGACTTCGAGAACGCCACGATCGGCGGCCGCCCGGCACCCGAGGTGATCGACGACCAGGCATGGCTGCAGGGCGAGTTCATCACCACGGTGCAGCAGCGCGGCGCCAAGATCATCGAGGCTCGCGGGGCGTCGTCGGCGGCGTCGGCCGCCAACGCGGTGGTCGACTCGGTCCGCAGCATCGTCACGCCCACGGCACCGGGCGACTGCGCCTCGCTGGCGGTGATCTCGCATGGCGAGTACGGCACGCCCGAGGGCCTCGTCTTCGGCCTGCCCATCCGTTCCACCGGCGGCACCTGCCACGTGGTCGAGGGCATCACCCACAGCGATTTCGCCCAGCAGAAGATCGCGGCGACCACCGAGGAGCTCGAGTCCGAGCGCGCAGCGGTGGCCGACCTGCTCGGCTGAGCCCGCTGCTGCTGCCACCCGCCTGAGGCGGGCGGCAGCGGAGGCGGCGGTCGTCGGGTTGTCAGGGGTGACGTGACTGCTGCGGGCCAGGGCGGCCCGGCAACGGCCGGATCAGACGGCGGCGGCCTGGGGGATGTCGATCCCGACGCGCCGGAGGAACTCGAGCTTGGCTGTCAGCGCGCGCTGCCAGGCGTCGAAGTCGGCCTCGAAATGTCCTCGGTCGCCTTCCTCGCACGCATGCTCGAGCTCGTCGAAGGCAGCATCCTCGGCGTCGAGCAGCTCTCGATACCGACGAAGCGCCTGGTCGTCCAGCACGGCGGGAGCGGTCATCCGGAACCTCCTCTGCCACACGCGTGACGCGTGTCCGTACCGGCGACCTTACCCCCCGGTCTGTGACACTGTCATGGGTCCGTGGCAACGATGCCGGCGCCGAGCTGGCCTGGTTCCGCCGTATCCGAGCAGGCCCGCCACGCCGGAGCTTCCGACCGCACCTGCGCAGGCCCGTCACGCTTGCCGGATCGACTGCGTCAGTGCCGCCGGACAAGGGTGACGACGTCGCGCAGCGTCGCCTGCTGCCCGTCGGGCCCGGTCGCTTCGCGTTCGCGGACCTCGTTCACGAGGACGCTCCAGGCAGCGTCGAGCGCCAGGTCGGCGAGGTCGTCCTCCGGGATCGGGAACCGGTGCTCATGATGGTCGTGGCCAGCCGCCCACGGCGGCGGCTCGGCGTGGCTCACGACGAGCAGGTGGCCTCCCGAAGCCACGGCGCCGGCGGCAGCCTTGAGGACCGCAGCGCGGGGGAAGTCGATCGGCGAGTGGAGGAAGCAGGCCGACACCAGCTCGGCCTGGCCGGCAGGCAGCCACGAGCTCAGGTCCGCGTGGAGCCAGGTGATCCGCCCCTCGGGTACGGCGCGCTCGGCCGCGTGCGCCGCCGCCCGGGCGATGGCGACGGCGGACACGTCGACGGCGGTGACGGTCCATCCCTGCAGGGCGAGCCACACGCTGTCGGCGCCCTCGCCGCAGCCGAGGTCGAGCGCCCGGCCCGGCACGAGGCGTTCCACCGTCTCGACCAGCGCGCGGTTCGGCTCTCCCGACCACATCCGTCCCCGCTCGCCGTACAGGCCGTCCCAGAAGGCGGCCGGTCCGTTTGCGGCTGTCTCACCGGCGTCGTGAGCGGGACCGTCGTGTCCGCTGCCGTTCCCGTCACCGCCGGGTCCGCCATGCCCGGTGTGCACGCCGTCTCCGGCGTGCACACCATGTCCCGTGCGCCCAGCGTGCTCGCCCGTGGCGGATCGCGTTCCGTCGCGCATGTCGTCAGGCATCATGACCTCTTTTGGTCGAGGAT
>JAKAYQ010000148.1 GCA_021826725.1 Actinomycetes bacterium | reverse complement strand
GGCCCCGCGTTCCACCATCGGCCGCTGCGCTGCACGACCCGACCAGACCGGCCGTACGAGCTGAAGCCGCCACCCGCTGCTGGACCTTCCCCACGGTGCGTATGCCGCACCGGACCCATCCCTCGTCCCACTGTCCTGACTCCGCCTGTGTCGAACTTCCAACGGGGAGGGCGACCTCAACCGGCCGCCGATGGATGCCCACCAGCAATCTCGCGCGTTTGCGGCGCCCCGTCCAGGGGCAATTCCAGGAGGTTTCAGCAGGCACAGGCACAGGCACGCAGCGGCACTACGCCACGAGGGCAGCGCTCCCTCGCATCCGTCGCCGTCGGCACACCGGCACACCGCGACCCGCGACCCGCGACCCACGACCCACGACCCACGACCCACGACCCACGACCCACGCACGCTGCCACCGCGACGGTCCGAACCGCCGGTTCCCCGCCGCACGACCACAGCCGTGCCACGCTGGGACGATGAACGAGCCCGGTCCGGACCGGTCGGCACGCGTCGCGGACGCCGGCACGGTCGTCGTCGTCGAGGACGACCCGCACATCGCCGACCTGGTCGACCTGTACCTGCGGCGCGACGGCTTTCGGGTGCTGCTGGCCACCGACGGCGACCGCGGCGCGGAGCTCGTCACCCAGCACGATCCGCGGCTCGTCGTGCTCGACGTGGGCCTCCCCGGGGCCACCGACGGCTTCGACCTGTGCCGGCGCCTGCACCGTGACGGCGTGCCCGTCATCATGCTGACGGCCCGCGACGACGAGGTCGACCGGGTGCTCGGTCTGGAGCTCGGTGCGGACGACTACGTCACCAAGCCGTTCTCGCCAAGAGAGCTCGTGGCTCGCGTTCATGCTGTTCTGCGACGCTCCGCCCACGCGACGCTGCCCTCATCTCCGACGGCGCGCATCGGGGACATCGAAGTTGACACGGCCCGGCACGAGGTCCGCCGGGCCAGCGTCCCCGTCGCCCTGACCTCCCGCGAATTCGACCTGCTGGCCCACTTGGCCGCCCACCCCGGGCTGGTCCTGAGCCGCCGCCAGCTGCTGGACGAGGTGTGGGGAGCGGGCTGGGTCGGCGACGAGCGCACGGTCGACGTCCACGTCCGTCAGCTCCGGAAGAAGCTCGGCGACGACCTACCCCTCACCACCATTCGCAACGTCGGCTACCGGCTCGGGTAAGGACGATGCGCCGCTCCCTGATCGTCGCCATCGTCGGTGTCGTCGTCGGCGCGCTGTTCTTAGCCGGAGCCGGCACCTTCCTGCTCGCCAATGCCGGCGCCCGACGTGACAGCGCCAGAGAGCTCGCCGTGGACGCCCATCGCGTCGCCGCCGAGGCACCGACCCTCCTCGCGCTCAGAGCTGCCAAGCTCCGAAACGGCATCGTCCGGGCTGTGAAAGCGACCGTCGGCGCGGACTTCTTGGCGGTGCTTCCCGGGCCCAGTGGGGACGTCGGACCAGGAGCGGCGGTCGTGCTGGGGACACTTCCGGCCACCCTGACGCTCTCCCAGCTCCACCCCAGGGCCCTTCTCGGCGGAACCATCGTGTCGGGGACGGCAGGCACCATCGTCTACGCCGCCGTTGTCCTCCCCGGCGTCGCGCCGAGCACGGTGGCGCGGGCCCTGGGCGCCGGGAGGACGGCCGGCGCCCCAGCGGGGGCTGGTGCGGCGACGAACGCCGGCGCCGTCGTGGTGATGGTCCTGACCCGCCGATTCATCGGTGCCGGGCTCGGCGGCCTCTACCTGCTCCTGGTGTCCGCCGCAACCGTCGTTGTCGCCACCGTTGTCGCCACCGTCATCAGCCGCCGGATCACCCGACCGCTGGTCGCCGCGGTCGCCGCCACGGAGCAGATCGCCCGAGGGGACCTGGAGGTGCGCACGCCGGAGCACAGCGGCCACTACCCCGAACTGGCCCAGCTCAGCCGGGCCATCAACGCCATGGCTGCCGGGCTCGCCCGGGCGAAGGGGCTGGAGCGTCAGTTCCTGCTGTCGGTGTCGCACGACCTGCGGACGCCGCTCACGTCGATCCTCGGGTACGCGGAGGCCATCGCCGATGGTGCCGTCCCCGACCCGAAGGCAGCCGCCACCATCGTCGCCACCGAAGCGCGACGCCTCGACCGCCTCGTCCAGGACCTCCTCGACCTCGCCCGCCTGGACGCCCGGCAGTTCTCCCTCCACTTGGCACCGGTGCCGCTCACACCGCTGGTGGCCGCCGCCGCCGACGCCGTGCGCCCCGCGCTCGGCGCAGCTGGCCTGGAGCTCCAGGTCACCCTGCCCGACGACAACCCCCTATGGGCCACCGTCGACCCCGACCGTGCCCGGCAGGTCGTGGCCAACCTCCTGGACAACGCCTACAAGTTCGCTGCTGCGACCGTGCACGTGGCCGCCGATTCCGCACCGGCGGGTTGGGTGGTCGTGTCGGTATCCGACGACGGCCCCGGCATCGCCCCCGATGACCTGCCGAATGTCTTCGAGCGGTTCTTCCAGTCGTCGCGGACCGAGGCCCGCCACGCCGGAAGCGGGCTCGGCCTGGCCATCGTCGCCGAGCTGGTGGCAGCCATGGGCGGGCACGTGCAGGCTGCATCCCCCGCCACCAGTCCAAAGTGGAGCCCGCTCGTCCCTGCCACAGAAGCCTCCGCGACAGGTCCAGCCGGGCACGGCAGCCGGTTTGCGGTCTGGCTGCCCGCCACCGCGCCGGCCACCAGCGTGCCGACAAGCGCCTCACCACCGGTACCTCCGGCGGAACCTGTCTGAGGCGCGTCGCGCTTCGATGCACACGGCGCCCGTCACACCTGTGGCCCCCGACGAGCACGCCACACGCCACACGCCACACGCCACACGCCACACGCCACACGCCACACGCCACACGCCACACGCCACACGCCACACGCCACACGCCACACGCCACACGCCACACGCCACACGCCACACGGTGACTGTTGCGCTCGCCGTGAACCACCGGGCACGCGGTGGTCCGGGCAGCCGCCACCGGCACCTGGCAGACTTCCTCCGATGGCCGGACCACTGCACAGTCGGCGGCAGTTCCTCGGCGCGGGGATCGGCGTGGCGGCAGCCGCCGCGCTGGCTGCCTGCGGATCGTCCACCACCAAGCGGGCAGCGTCGGTGGCGCCGGCTGGCTCGGACCTCGGCGCGGTCGAGCACGTCGTGATGCTCATGCAGGAGAACCGCTCGTTCGACCACTACTTCGGCAGCTACCGCGGCGTCCGGGGGTTCGACGACCACGTCAACCGCCAGGCCTTCGCACAGACGTTCCCGCGTGGCACGGCAACGGACGGACGGCTCCTGCCGTTCCACCTGGACACCGCTACCAGCAAGGCCGAGTGCACGTTCGACCTGTCGCACGCCTGGACGGCGCAGCATGCATCGTGGGCAGGTGGCTCGATGAGCCGGTTCGTCGCCACACACACCGAAACCCAGTACGAGGGCTTGGCGAACGGCGTCCTCACCATGGGCTACTACGACCGGTCCGACCTGCCGTTCCACTACGCGCTGGCAGATGCCTTCACCATCGGTGACGGCTACTTCTGCTCGGTGCTCGGCCCCACCCACCCGAACCGCCTCCACTGGATGACCGGCACGCTCGGCCCCGACGGGACCAAGGGCGGACCCATCCTCACCACCTACCTGACGCCCGACCACCAGTGGACGCTGTCGTGGACGACCATGCCGGAGGTGCTCGAAGACGCCGGTGTTTCGTGGAAGATCTACAACCCGCCGGGGGCCGGCTACGCGCCCGGCAGCTCCACCGCCCTGCTGCTGTCGGACAACATGATGCTGTACTTCGACCAGTACAAGGATCCGTCGACCGCCCTGCACCGCAAGGCGTTCAAGTCGTTGTTCCCATCGGACTTCGCCTCTGAGGTCGCAGCCGGCACCCTGCCGGCGGTGTCGTGGGTCATTCCCCCGATCGGGTACGACGAGCACCCGCCGGCACCACCCGCGCTCGGCGCGTGGTACATCCACCAGCTTCTCGACATCCTCACCTCCAACCCCAAGGTGTGGGCCAAGACGGTGCTGTTCATCACCTGGGACGAGAACGACGGGTTCTTCGACCACGTGCCGCCGCCGGTCCCACCCGCAGGCACAGCCGGCGAGTACGTCACCGCCAACCCCCTGCCCTCGGACGCCGGCGGGATCGCCGGCCCCATCGGGCTCGGGATGCGCGTGCCTCTGCTGGTGGTGTCGCCGTTCAGCCGTGGTGGCTACGTCGTCCACGACACCTTCGACCACACCTCGCAGCTCCGCTTCCTCGAGACCCGCTTCGGGGTGCACGCACCGAACATCTCGGCGTGGCGCCGCTCGCACACCGGTGACCTCACCAGCACGCTCGACGCGACCAGGCCCGACCTCCGCATACCGGGCCTGCCGGCCACACCGCAGAAGCCGGCGGTGGTCACCGACGAGTGCAGCGCCGCCCAGCTCAGCGAGCTCAACATTCCCGTCGCTCCCTACGTGGTGCCGCTGCCGCAGACGATGCCCACCCAGGAGCCCGGGACCGCCCGCGTCCGCTGAGCCACCTGTCCATCGCGAGCTGCCTCGACCGGTGATGGCTGCCTCGAACGGGCAGAGCAGTCCCGAACGGGCAGAGCAGGCCCGAACGGGCAGAGCAGGCCCGAACGGGCAGAGCAGTCCCGAACGGGCAGAGCAGTCCCGAACGGGCAGAGCAGGCCCGAACGGTGGGATCCGTGCTCGGCCCGACGGCGGCGAGGCTGATCACCGGGTGGTGGCCGTCACCGATGGTGCACTGCCACTCGCGCCCCGGTACCAACAGCTCAGGTGCAGCGGTTCAGGGGGCTCCTCAACCCCACTGCGAGGCATGAAGCCAGTGGCCAGGGCCAGGGGGATCCAGGTGCCGTCGATCTGCAACCCTGCCCCGACCCCACCCGCACCGAGGCCGGAGCCACAACGCCTCGGACCTCAGCCGGTGGCGGCAGTCCCGGGACGGCGGGTCCGAAGCAGCTCCAGGGCGCTGTCGGCGTGGGACGCGAACCGCAGCTCTGAGGAGAACGCCTGCAGCACCGTCCGGTCCTGGTCGATCACGAACGTGGCCCGCTTGACCGGGCCAAGCTTGAACCCGTCGGTCACCCCGAACGCCCGAGCCACCGTCCGCTTCGGGTCCGACAGCAAGGGGTAGTCGAACCCGTGCCGCTCGGCAAAGCGGTGCTGCTTGTCCACCTTGTCGGCGCTGATGCCGACCCGAACAGCCCCCACGGCCGCGAACTCGGCGGCCAGGTCCCGGAAGTGGCAGGACTCCTTGGTGCAGCCGAAGGTGAGCGCCGCGGGGTAGAAGAACAGCACGACGGGCCCGTCCGCCAGCAGGTCGCTCAGGCGCCGGTCCCGGCCATCCTGGTCCTGCAGCTCGAAGTCCTCCACCCGGTCGCCAGCACCCAGCATGGCCGAAAGGCTAGCCTCCCACCCCGACCCGAGCCCGGACCCCGTGCAACCCCGGGAGCGCCACCGACCCGATCGGCGCACCAGCGCCCGAGCACCCTGTCAGCACTCCGGCACCCCGGCACCCCGGCACTCCGGTGCAGTCCCCGGCGATCAAACCGAATTGCGGTAGGCCCGGATCGCAAGCGGGACGAAGAAGGCGGCGATGGCCACCATCCAGGCGACGGCCTCCACCGTTCGCAGGCCGACCGGTCCACCGAGGGCCAAGGCCCGCATGGCTTCCACCACGACGGTCACCGGGTTGGCTCGTGCCACCGGCTGCAGCCAGCCTGGGAGCGTGGCGAGGGGCACGAAGGCGCCGCTCACGAAGCACACCGGGAACAGCAACGTCAGCCCGATCGTCATGGCCAGCTCGGGCGAGCGAGTGCGGATCCCCAGGTATGCGGTGGCCGACGACGACACCAGGCCGAAGCCGAGGGCGACGGCAACCATGCCCAGCGCTGGGCCAAGCCCGTTCACGAAGCGAAAGCCGACCGCCACCCCCACCCCGACGATGACACCCACCACTACCACCGACTGCAGGAAGTCGGTGAGCAACCTTCCCACCAGCACAGCCGAGCGCACCACGGGTAGCGAGCGCAGCCGGTCCACCATGCCCGACCCGATGTCCTCGGCCAAGCCGATCGCCGTGCTCATGGCGGCGAACGCCATCGTCTGCGCCACGATGCCCGGCAACAGGAAGGAGACGAAGTGGCCGCCGGGCACGGCCAGCGCCAGCGCACCGCCGAACACGTACCGGAACATGGCCACGAACATGACCGGCTGCAGCACCATGGACACCACTGCCAGCGGCTGGCGAACGAAGCGCACCGTGTTGCGCCACGCAACCATGGTCCAGTCGGTGACAAGCCGGTGCGCGGCATCGGTCACCGAGCGGACACCGCCCGGCCGCCCCCGGCCGGCACCGGCCACCCCGGCCGCAAGGCCGGCGTCGGCGAGTGCCATCGCGACCAGCGGACCCGGTCCGGCGGCGGCCAACCCCCGGCTGCCGGCAACGACCATCGAGCGAGCCTGCACCGGAAGACTGGCGCTTCCACCACTCGCCACACTGGCGCTTCGACCACCCGCCACACGGGCGCTCCGGCCACCGGCCCCGTCCTCGACGGCGGCTTCCCCGGGGCTGTCCCCGGTGCCGTCGCCGGCGTGGTGCCCCGTGATCGCCATGAACACCTCGTCGAGCGACGGCCGGCGCAGCCCGATCCCCGACAGCGCCACCCCGGCATCGGCCAGGCCGCGCACCAGCACGGCGAGAAGCGGGGCGGCGTCGTCCCCCACCGGCACGACGATCCGCCCGGTGGCCTCGTCGACCGAAGCAGAGACCTTCGTGCTGCGCTCGACGACAGCGACCGCCCGCCGCACCGCCTGCGTGCGAGCCACCACGATCTCGATGGCGTCGCCGCCCACGGCGGACTTGAGCTCGTCGGGCGTGCCCCGGGCCACCACCGTGCCGTGGTCGACGACGACGAGGTCGTCGCAGAGCTGGTCGGCCTCCTCCAGGTACTGGGTGGTGAGGATGACGGTGGTTCCCTCCCCCACGAGGTCGCGCACCGCCCCCCACATCCGGACCCGGCTCGTCGGATCGAGCCCGGTCGTCGGCTCGTCCAGAAAGAGGACCGACGGTCGGTTGGCCACACTGGCCGCCAGGTCGAGCCGCCGGCGCATCCCCCCCGAGTAGGTCCGGACCGTGCGGTCTGCCGCGTGCTCGAGCTCGAACTGCCCGAGCAGCTCGTCGGCACGACGGCGAGCGGCGGCGGGGGCGATGTGGTGCAGCCGAAGCACGAGGCGGAGGTTCTCGCGTCCGGTCAGATGCTGGTCGACGCTGGCGTACTGGCCCGTCAGGCTGATGACGCGACGCACCTCGGTGGCATCGCGCACCACGTCGAACCCGTCGATGGTGGCTCTGCCCCAGTCCGGTACCGTCAAGGTCGCCAGCATCCGGACCGTGGTGGTCTTGCCGGCGCCGTTCGGTCCGAGCACGCCCAGCACCGCGCCGCGGCGCGCCTGGAAGGACACGTCCTGCACCGCCACCGTTCGACCGAACGACTTGCCCAGCCCGTCCACCGAGACGGCCACGTCCCCCGCCAGGGCCACAGCTGCTCGCGCCGGGAGCTGGGCGGCGCGGCCGTCGACGGGGAGCACCAGGGCGCTCACCACGCTCGCCTGCAGCTCACGAGCGCATCGCCGGCCGGCCCGGCCCCGCGCCACCCACGCCGGCGAGCGCGGCGAGCCGGGCTGCCGCCGCCGGGGCTCCCCCGGCCGCAGCGAACGACTGCTGCACCCGGACCGCGGCCTGCCGATATCGCGGGTCGTCGATGACCTCGGTCACCGCGGCGCGCAGCTCGGGGGCCCGGACCCGGCCGAAGCGCACCCGGATGCCGGCTCCGCAACCGACCACCTGCTGAGCCACCACCGGCTGGTCGTCGCGGATGGGGGCCACCACCAGCGGCAGGCCGTGGGCGAGCGTCTCGACCACGGTGTTGTGC
>JAKAYQ010000012.1 GCA_021826725.1 Actinomycetes bacterium | reverse complement strand
CCGCTCTGGTGGAGACAGCCCGCGTTCCGGCGGCTACCGCTCTGGTGGAGACAGCCCCCGTTCCGGCGGCTACGGCGGACGACCCGACCGAAGTTCTGGTGGGTACCGTGCAGGTGGCGACAGCCCGCGTTCCGGCGGCTACCGCTCTGGTGGAGACAGCCCGCGTTCCGGTGGCTACGGCGGGCGTCCCGACCGCGGCGACGGCGGGCGCCGCTCTGGTGGCGACAGCCCCCGTTCCGGCGGCTACGGCGGGCGTCCCGACCGCGGTGACGGTGGGTACCGCTCTGGTGGCGACAGCCCCCGTTCCGGCGGGCGCCGCTCTGGTGGCGACAGCCCGCGTTCCGGCGGCTACGGCGGGCGTCCCGACCGCGGCGACGGCGGCTACCGCTCTGGTGGCGACAGCCCCCGTTCCGGCGGCTATCGCTCTTCCGGCGGGCAGGGGCGACGCGCTGATGGCGTGCGTCCTGCTCCGGACCGGGGTAGAGGCGGCGGGAACGGAGGTCGTTCCGACAGCGGAAGTGCCGCGTTGCGCCGGTCCTCTGAGGCCAGTGACGGCGGTCGGAGTGCCGAACGCTGGAGCTCCGAGAATCGAGTGCGCCCGCCCTGGGCAGGCGTTGAGGAACAGGGCGAGACGGCGCGCCCACCCGGCCGTGGACCGTGGGCTGGCCCGGGCCCGGATCCACGTTCGGGTGGAACGGCGGCAGGCCGCCGTTCGCAGGCTGAGTCGAGCGAGCCGGCCGTCGAGCCGTCACCTGTTGCCGGGCGTGGATGGGGGAGTGTGGCTCGACACGGAGGTCGGGCGCTCCTGCAGGATGCTGCTGGCGAGTCGCGTCCACAAGGGCCTGATCGTCCCAGCCGGATGACAGCACGGCCTGAGCCGTTCGAAGAGGTGTGGATCCTCGACGACATCGACGACAGCGACGAGCTCGACGACGGTGCCAACGATGCGACTGGCGACGACGGCGTGGGCAATCGTCACATCGGTGGGGCCGTCCAGGCGCCCGACAGCAGGGGTCGCACGGATGCTCGGTGGTCTGGTGGGACTCCAGGCACAGCGACGGGGAGTCAGCGAAGCCGGGGCTCCGGCGGGACCGACCTTCCCCCTGAGGTGGTCCACCAGCTGTCGTCCGCTGTCGGTTCCGATCGCGGTGCCAAGCTCGGCGACCGGCTTGCCGCTGCGGCCCGGGCGTACGAGCGCGATCGGTATCTCGATGCGCTGCGGATCTCGCGTGTCCTGGTAGACGAGGTGCCTGAGTCCGCTGCGGCCCGGGAGCTGCACGGTCTCGTCTGCTACCGGCTCGGTCGGTGGCGCGACGCCATACGGCACCTGACAGCAGCGTCAGACCTGGAAGGCGACGATCCGAGCCAGTTGCCAGTGCTGATGGACTGTCACCGGGCCCTCGGCCATCATCGCCGGGTTCGTGAGCTCTGGGACCAGTTGCGGGAGGCGTCTCCTGGCGCCGACGTTCTCGTCGAGGGCCGGCTGGTGTTCGCTGCCGATCTGGCCGAGCAGGACAAGCTGGCGGAGGCGATCGAGCTACTGCTCGGAGCGGGGGCGGCCCGGGACCTGCGTCGGCCTGGAGACCGGCACGTGCGTCAGTGGTACCTGCTGGCCGACCTGTGCGAGCGGGCCGGCGACATCCCTCGGGCTCGGGAGCTCTTCGCCCGGGTTGTCGTTGCCGATCCCGAGATGGCCGATGCCGTTTCGCGTTTGGCTGCCCTTGGGACGGTCGCGCCGACCGAGCGGGACCGTCGGTCGGTGGTCACGCTCGGGGAGATTGCCGATGCTCCCCGGGCAGCGCCCAGCCCCTGACCCGTCGGGTCCGCCCTGACCCGTCGGGTCCGCCCTGACCCGTCGGGTCCGCCCTGATCCGAGCAGGGTGCCGCCAGCGTCGCTTGGCCGCCATGCGCTGTTGCGCCATACGGAAGGGGCCCGGGTACGATCACCTGGTGGTCCTGTGCCATGGCCATACCGGCGGTCTCCTGGGCGGAAGGTGCCGTCGGCGAGTGGTTTCCGCATAGGCCCGGCTGGGGCCCGACCCGTTCGACGATCGTAGAGGAGACCCGACCCGTGACCACCGACATCGCGGCGCTGCTGGGCGACGAGACAGAGTCGTTGCTCGGCCACGAGTGCGTGGGCGTGCGCGCCGGCGACCTCACCCTGCCCGGCCCCGACTTCATCGACCGGGTGTTTCTCGACACCGACCGCCCCATCCCGGTGGTGCGCAACCTGGCGGCCGTGTTCGGCACCGGCCGACTGGGTGGTACCGGTTACCTCTCCATTCTTCCGGTGGACCAGGGTGTGGAGCACTCGGGCGCTGCGAGCTTCGCCAAGAACCCCGCGTATTTCGACCCGGGTCGTCTCTGCGAGCTCGCGGTCGAAGGCGGCTGTTCCGCCATTGCTACGACGTTGGGCGGTCTCGGCGCAGTAGCGCGCCGGTGGGCGCACCGCATCCCGTTCATCGTCAAGCTCAACCACAACGACTTCCTGCACTTTCCCAACACCTACGACGAGGTGATGTTCGGATCCGTGCAGCAGGCGGTCGACCTCGGGGCCATGGGTGTCGGGGCCACGATCTACTTCGGCAGCAAAGAGAGCGATCGGCAGCTCCAGGAGGTGTCCGCGGCGTTCGCCGAGGCGCACCGGCACGGCTTGTTCACCGTGCTGTGGTGCTACCTCCGAAACCCCGCGTTCAAGACGGCCGAGGCCGACTACCATCTCGCTGCCGACCTCACCGGACAGGCCAACCATCTCGGCGTCACCATCGAAGCGGACCTCATCAAGCAGAAGCAGCCCGACTGCAACGGCGGCTATCGGGCCCTCGGCTTCGGTAAGACCGACCCCCTCGTCTACGACCGGCTTACGAGCGACCATCCCATCGACCTGACTCGGTGGCAGGTGGTGAACTGCTACGCGGGCAGGATCGGACTGATCAATTCCGGCGGTGAGTCGAAGGGCGCCGACGACCTCGGCCAGGCTGTTCGCACCGCCGTGATCAACAAGCGCGCCGGTGGGACCGGGCTGATCGTCGGCCGCAAGGCATTCCAGCGGCCGCTAGCGGAAGGGGTCGCGTTGCTCAACGCGGTGCAGGACGTCTTCCTCGACGACACGATCGCTGTGGCCTGATCGCCGTGGCCTGATGGCTGCCGGCGGTCATGTGGCTCCGAGGTCGCGCTGCAGCAGTGCTCGCGTGGCGGTGTCGGGCGTACCCGCACGCTGCGATCACGCTGAGCGTTCATACCGGGCTGAGGAGCACGGACAGCGAGAGTCACGAGATGTGTCGGAATGATTGCGTTCAATGGTCGCTATCGTGACGGTCAGGCACGGCTAAGCTGAGTGCCGTTCCTGCCGGCCCTCCTCGGCTGCCACCGGTCACGACCAGCGGTGTAGGGCTGGAGACTGCCCGCGTTCGAACCGGGAGGACCCGTGTCCACCGTCATCCCCCGCCAGACCAAGGAGCTCGACCGCGTCGTCGTGCGCTTCGCCGGTGACTCCGGCGACGGCATGCAGCTGACTGGTAGCCAGTTCACCACCGTGAGCTCGCTCTTCGGCAACGACACGGCGACACTGCCCGACTTCCCGGCAGAGATCCGAGCCCCGGCGGGCACCCTCGCCGGGGTCTCGGCGTTCCAGGTCCACATCTCGGACCACGACATCCTGACACCCGGTGACGCGCCGAACGTCCTGGTGGCCATGAACCCAGCGGCGCTGCGGGCCAACATCGGTCTGATGGACGCAGGTGGCACCGTGATCGTGAACGTGGACGCGTTCGACGAGCGGTCCCTGGAGAAGGCCGGGTACACGGCCAACCCCCTTGTGGACGACAGCCTGACGGGGTACACGGTGTACGAGGTGCCCATGACCTCACTCACCATGGAGGTGGGCAAGCAGGTCGGGGTGAAGCCCCGCGACGCCGAGCGGTCGAAGAACTTCTTCGCATTGGGCCTTGTCAGCTGGCTCTACAGCCGCCCGGTGGAGCCCACTCTCGAGTGGATCGCCACGCGGTTCGCTGGCAAGGACGCTGTTGGCGAGGTGAACACCAAGGCGTTCAAGGCTGGGTACCACTTCGGCGAGACAGCCGAGCTGTTCGAGTCGAATTACCAGGTCCGGCCGGCCCCGGCCGAGGTGGGGACCTACACCAACGTGACTGGCAACACGGCGCTGGCCTGGGGTCTCATCGCCGCTGCCCAACTGGCCAAGCTTCCCTTGTTCCTCGGGTCGTACCCGATCACGCCGGCGTCGGACATCCTGCACGAGCTCTCCAAGCAGAAGCACTTCGGTGTTCGCACACTCCAGGCGGAGGACGAGATCGCTGGGATCGGGTCCGCCATCGGTGCCGCCTTCGGTGGGGCGCTCGGCGTGACCACCACCAGTGGTCCGGGCCTCGACCTGAAGTCGGAGTCGCTCGGCCTGGCTGTCAATCTGGAGCTCCCGCTGGTCGTGGTGGACGTTCAGCGCGGGGGGCCGTCGACCGGCCTGCCGACCAAGACCGAGCAGTCCGACCTCTTGCACGCCATGTACGGCCGGCACGGAGAGTCCCCGGTGCCGATCGTCGCGGCCCGGACTCCGGCAGACTGCTTCGACGCCGCCATCGAGGCCGTGCGGATCGCTGTCACGTACCGGACACCGGTCATCCTGCTGTCCGACGGCTACCTGGCCAACGGCTCGGAGCCGTGGCGCGTGCCGGATGTCGCCGACCTTCCGGTGATCGACGTCACCTTCGCCACCGAGCCCAACCACACGGCCGACGACGGCAGCTTGGAGTTCTGGCCGTACAAGCGCGACCCTGAGACCGGAGCGAGGCCGTGGGCCGTGCCTGGCACTCCTGGTCTGGAGCACCGTATCGGTGGTCTCGAAAAGGCTCATGGGTCGGGCAACGTCTCCTACGACACCGGCAACCACGAGCGGATGAGCCACGAACGGGCCGACAAGATCGCCGGCATCGCCAAGGGGATCCCTGCTGCCGAGGTCGACGATCCTGACGGTGTGGGCGGGGCAGAGGTATTGCTGCTCGGGTGGGGCTCGACATATGGGGCCATCGCCGCTGGCGTTCGCCGTGTCCGGGCTCGTGGGCTTGCCGTGGCACACGTCCATCTGGTCCACCTCAACCCGTTCCCGGCCAACCTGGGCGACGTCCTGCGCTCGTACCGCACTGTCCTGGTTCCCGAGACGAACCTCGGCCAGCTTGTCCGCCTGGTCCGAGCCGAATTCCTGGTCGACGCGCAGGGCATCGCCAAGATGCAGGGGCTGCCGTTCCATGCCGCTGAGATCGAGGCGGCCGTGCTGCAGGCGCTGGGGGAGGACATCGCCGAGCCCGGCAACGCCGAGGACGCAGCCATCTGACCTGGCCCGGCACCGGGTGCCGGCGAGCCGACGATCAACGAGACGAGGAGCACGACAGCGATGACCGACGTGGCGGTCCCCAACACGACCCGCAAGGACTGGGCATCGGACCAGGAGGTCCGGTGGTGCCCGGGATGCGGCGACTATTCGATCCTCGCCGCCATGCAGATGCTGCTGCCCGAGCTGGGTGTACGACGTGAGAACACGGTGTTCGTGTCGGGCATCGGCTGTGCTGCCCGATTCCCGTACTACATGAGCACGTACGGCATGCACTCCATCCACGGGCGGGCGCCGGCCATTGCCACGGGGCTGGCCGTGACTCGGCCCGACCTAGACGTGTGGGTGGTGTCGGGCGACGGGGATGCGCTCTCGATCGGTGGCAACCACCTGATCCATGCCATGCGGCGCAACGTGAACCTCACCATCCTGCTTTTCAACAACCAGATCTACGGTCTGACGAAGGGCCAGTACTCGCCCACGTCGGAACAGGGCAAGGTGACGAAGTCGACCCCCTTCGGATCGCTCGAGGCTCCGTTCAACCCGGTCAGCGTGGCGCTGGGCGCCGAAGCCAGTTTTGTCGCCAGGACCCACGACATGGACCGCAAGCACATGCAGGAGATGTTCCGCCGGGCGCATGAGCATCGGGGCGCCGCTCTCGTCGAGATCTACCAGAACTGCAACGTCTTCAACGACGGCGCTTTCAGTCAGATCTTGGGGCGCGACCAGCGGTCTGAGATGCTGATCCCGCTTGAGCACGGGCAGCCGATCCGGTTCGGCGCCGACGGTGGCCGCGGAGTGGCCATGTCATCCGAAGGGCACCTGCAGCTGGTGGACGTCGCCGAAGCAGGCGAGGCGGCGCTGCTCGTCCACGACGAGACCCGTGAGGACCCGGGCCTCGCGTTTGCCTTGTCCCGGCTGGCGCGTGGGCCATTCGAGCCGACGCCGATCGGGGTGTTCCGCGACGTCGTGCGACCCGAGTACGGCGCGGGGATGGCGCAGCAGATCCTCGACGCTCAGGAGCGCAAGGGTCCTGGTGACCTGGCGACGTTGCTGGCATCGGGCGGGACGTGGACGGTCAGCTGAGCTGCCGTCATGTTCCGTCGGTGGGGGCGGGTGTTGCCCGCACCTCCTGCGGTGCTCAACTCGCGGACCGGGTTCGCCGATACCTCGTGTAGGTCGAGGTGCCGGTGGGCGAGGGGCACACCGGAACGTCGACCCAGCTCGGGGGGCCCGGCGACGGGTGGCACGGCCGGACGCGCAGCAGATCGTGCGTGCGGACCGGGGGTCCGACCGTGCTCCCACCGCCGAGGCGACCGCTGGCGACAGGCCTCATCGGCAATTCCCGGGTGGCTCCGGTTCGAAGGGCTCGCGCGACAACGACGCGGGCACAAGATGTAGTGGTTTGCTGCGGACGGTTCCACCGGGTCGAACAGGCATCTCCGCAGGTCACCGCGTTGGCATGGCGACACGAGATGGTGCGTCCGCGTAGTTACCGCGCGACCCCTGCCGGTTCGAACGTGCGGTAGACCATGCCCGTCCGTGGCTTGGGCATGAAGTAGGTCGACTTGGGGGGCATCCGGCGGCGGCCTGCCGCCCATGCCCCGATGGTCTCCACCGACACCGGTTGGAGCAGGAACGCGGCATCGGCGTTGCCCGCAGCCACCGTCGCGATGGCCCGGGCGCGGTCGGGCTCGAAGTCGACGACAGCACCGGGCATCGACGCTGTGAGCGCTCGCACGGTGGCGGAGTCGAGGTCGGTGCCGACGGCGGCCACCGTGGCAGGGTTCGGATGTAGTGCCCAGCACCCGTCGGCGGTGACCAGGGTCAGCGTGTTGTCGTCGTCGGGGTTGGCGACGGGGACCATGTCGAAGTGCTCGGCGATTGCAGCCTGCATGCCGGCCGGGTCGTCCATGGTGTGCACGGTCCGGTGGATGGCCCCGACGTGCAGCTCGCCGGGGGCCAGCTCGACGATGAGGGCCATGACCCAGTCGGCCTCGATGCTGCCGTCCACGGTGCCGGCAGGACCCGCTGCGTCGCCTGTTCCAGAACCGGTCTTGGGGTCTCCAACGGTCTGGTGTCGGGTCTCGCCGGCATAGGTGAGAGCCGTGTGGTAGCGGTGATGGCCGTCGGCGATCACGACGGGGGCGGATCCCACGGTTCGGCAGATCTCGGCGACGGCAGCCGGATCGTCGACCACCCAGAGATCGTGGGTCACGCCACCGGCTGATGCACTGGCATCGGGAGGTCGCAGGTCGCGGCACTGCACGGCGAGTCCGGCGGCGAGCGACAGCCCCCAGATCGGCGACAGGTTCGTGTTGCACGCCCGGAGGAGCTGGAGTCGATCGGTGGTGTCCTTGGGGATGGTCTCCTCGTGGGGAAGGATGTCGCCTCCCTCGGGCTCGCAGCGCAAGAGGCCGACGATCCCCGTAGTGACCTGTCCGTCTCCGGTGGTCATCCGGTATCGGTACAGGGCCTCCGCCGGGTCGGGACGCAGGGTGCCGTCGGCTTGCCAGGCTCGCAGATGCTCGGCCGCCGCTGCGTACCGGTCGAGCCCCTGGTCGACCAGGGGCTCGGGGAGCTCGACGTGGATCGCATTGGCCGGGTGGCGGCGCGCCAGCGCGTCGCGCTCCTGCGGGGTGACGACGTCGTAGGGTGGCGCCACCAGGTCGTCGAGTGGACCGTCGACGGCGTATCGGAGGCCCTTGAACGGGCGGAAGGCGGGCATGATCCCTGCGTAGCACACGTCTGGATCGGTCGCCGAGCCCGGTGCGACATCGAACCTGACGTCGGCGTAAACTTTAGGAGTGACCGTGAACGAGGAGGATCAGGCGCCACCATCCCTGCGGATCGGGGAGGCCGCCGACCAGGTGGGGGTGTCGTGTCGGACGCTGCGGTACTACGAGGAGCTGGGACTGTTGGCTCCGTCGCAGCACTCGGCCGGTGGTGCCCGTCGCTACACCGAGGGTGACATCGACCGGTTGGTCCGTATCAGGGAGCTCCAGGAGCTGCTCGGGTTCGATCTCGGTGAGATCGGGGAGATCCTGCAGGGTGAGGACCAGCTGGCCGACATCCGCAGCCAATACCACGCCGCCGGGATGACGGGCCGACGAGCAATGCTCGAGCGCGCGGTCGACATCAACGACCGCTTGCGCTCCCTGGTGCGGACCAAGCAGGAGCGACTGGCAGAGATGATGGCTGAGCTCGAGGCCAAGGCACAGCGCTACCGCACCGTGGCTGCGGAGATGGAGAGCCAGTTTCGTCGGTCCGATCCGGGGACCGAACAGGAGTGCCCACAGCCGGCCCCGGTCTCGGGATAGGCGTTCACGCTGCCTGCTCCAGGCGCGCTCCCGCCGATTGTCGGCGGTGCCGACTGGCGGACGGAACGGCTCACCCAGCGGGGCCGGCCGGAACGGCGGCAACCTGCTCGACGTGGCGCAGGCGTGACGATCGGGCGGCAGTTGCAGCCAGGACCGCGCTCAGCACGGCGAACGTCGCGCCGAGCGCTGACACCCCGGTCCAGCCGGCGGTCGCCCACACCGACGTCGACAGGGCAGAGCCCGCCGCACCCCCGATGAAGTAGCAGGTCATGTACACGGCGGTCACTCTGCTGCGAGCATCGGGCCGGATTCGGTAGATGGCGCCCTGGTTGGTGATGTGCAGCGCCTGAACGCCGATGTCGAGCATCACGATCCCGATCACGAGCGCGACTACCGACCGGCCTCCAAGCCACAGTGGCAGCCACGACACGGTCAGCAAGAGCGTTGCCAAAATGGTTGAGGAGCGTAATTTGCCGCGATCGGACCGACGGCCGGCAGCGGTGGCGGCCAGCGCTCCGGCTGCACCCGCCAACCCGAAGAGGCCGATGATCGCCGGCCCGTAGTGGTACCGATCGGCGAGCACGTAGGCCATCGACGTCCACAGCACGCTGAAGGTGGCAAATCCCAGCAGTCCGAACGCCGAGCGGAGCCGGATGAGCGGCTCCTCGGCCAGCAGCGCGATCGTGGAACGAAGCGCCTGCCGATACCGGAGGTCGTGCGCGTGCTGCCACGCCGGCAGGCGGGTGGCGAGCACCACAGCCTGGATCAGCATGGCTCCGGCGGCGACCAGATAGACCGTCCGCCACGTTCCGAGCTGGGCTAGCACCCCGGCCACGGTGCGGGCCAGCAGGATACCGATGAGCAAGCCGCTCATGACCGTCCCTACCACGCGCCCGCGATCGTGGTCGGCCGCCAGCGACGCGGCGAAGGGGACCAGGATTTGAGCCAGCACGGTCGTCAATCCCACGGCGGCGGCAGCGGGGAGGAGCACGGCGGTGGATCCGGACAGGGCGAACCAGACGAGGCCGGCAGCGGTGGCCACGCTGAGGCCGACCACCAGCCGGCGGCGGTCCAGGATGTCGCCCAGGGGAAGGAGCAGGATCAGGCCTGTCGCGTAGCCCAGCTGGGCGACCGTGACGACAAGGCCGGCGGTCCCGGAGCCGACATGGAGGTCGCGACCGATGAGGGGTAGCAGCGGCTGGGCGAAGTAGTCGCTAGCCACGGTCGTGCCGGTGGCTGCTGCCATGACGATGACGGTGCTGCGACGCAGGGAGTTGCGGGAGCCGGGTCCCACCGGATCACCGGTGGTGGGTGTGGGTGTGGGTGTGGAACGCGGATCGGTGGCGGGGCTCGGGTCGAGGTCGCAGGTCGGATCGGTGGCCGGCGGCGACGAGGATGTGCGGCGTGGGGATGCTGGCGTGTTCACGTGTGCTTCCTCTGGCGGGGGTGCCGGGTTACCATGACCGCCGGCCCCGACCGACCGACGCCTGCGTCCCGCGCGTGCCGGCACGCGGCAGGGATCAGCTGGGCCGCACCGATGAGGTTACCGGGCACCTGACGATCGCCGGTCTGTTGGCCGAGCGGGAATTGGCCGACCGGTGTCAGCACGTCCTGTCGCCGTTCGTGTCGCCGTCGCTGTCGCTGTCGCTGTCGCCGTCGCTGTCGCCGTCCCCGACCTGGTCCTGGCCGACCGGTGCCAGCTGGTACCGGTAGCGCTCGTGCTCCCGCCTGTGGTCTGGTCGGCCCGTACACTGACCGGCGTGGACGTCGATGGCAGTAGCGGGCGGCAACGACCCGGTATCACCGGTCCCGTTCCACCACAGAGCTCGGACCCGGCGCCCAGGCTCAAGGCGGTGGGCAGAGCGCGCGCTTCCCGGGCCATCACTGCGGTGGCGCAGCCGCCGGCGGGTGCGTCCCGACCCGCATCGGTGCCACCGCCTGCGGGTGACCTCGATCGGATACTGACGGTCCCGAACCTGGTCACCGCCGTTCGGCTCGCATGTGTGCCGGTGTTCGTGTGGCTCCTGTTCGGCGCGCACGAGCAAGCGGCGGCGGCGGTGCTGCTGGCCGGTCTCGGTGCCACCGACTGGGTCGACGGCACCGTGGCCCGTCGGTTCGGGCAGGTCTCGACCCTGGGCAAGGTGCTCGACCCGGTTGCCGACCGGGTTCTCGTGGGTACTGCCGTGCTGTGTGCCGTGGTGGACGGAGCGGTGCCGCCGTGGTTCGCTGGGGCGACGATCGCCCGTGAGGCCCTGGTGTCGGGCGCGGTCGTCGCCCTGGCATCGCTGGGGGCACAGCGTATCGACGTGCTGTGGGTCGGCAAGGCCGGCACGTTCGCCCTCATGTCCGCGTACCCGGCGTTCCTGATGGCGCACGGGCCGGCAGGGTGGCAACACGCGGTGGGCATCGCAGCGTGGGTGGTCGGGATCGGTGGGCTGGCACTGGCCTGGGTGGCAGCTGCTTCGTATGTCCCGGTCGCCCGCCGGGCGTTTGTTGCCGGTCGAGCCGGCCGAGCCGGCGGCGCCGCGCCATGATGGCACCGGGGATTCGGTGCGGCGAGGCGAAGCCCCGACAGACGTGTGCGCGGTCGGAGCCTGATCGGGGCAGCGCGGCGCGATCTGCCAGCGATGTCCGAGGTCGGCAGGTAGGGTCGCCGTACGTGCGCACTACCGCGGGTGTGCCGGGCCGGCGACCCTGGCCTATAGACGACGTGACGAGGATCCCATGAAGGCCGTGATCATGGCCGGAGGCGAGGGGACCCGCCTGCGGCCGCTCACCTCCAACCAACCCAAGCCCATGCTGCCGATGGCCAATCGGCCCATGATGGAGCACGTCGTGGCGCTGTTGCGCCGGCACGGCTTCGACGACATCGTCGTGACGGTGGCGTTCATGGCCAACGCCATCCGGAACTATTTCGGGGACGGGACGGAGCTCGGCGTTCGCATCCGTTACGCGACCGAGGAGACGCCGCTCGGGACGGCCGGGTCGGTGGCCAACGCACGCGAGCTGCTGGACGAGACCTTCGTGGTGATCTCCGGTGACGTCCTCACCGACATCGACGTGTCCGCAGCGGTCGACTTCCACCGCCGCAACGGGGCGCTCGCCACGCTGGCGCTCAAAGCCGTCGAGGACCCGCTGGAGTTTGGCATCGTCATCACCCAGGCGGACGGAGCCATCGAGCGGTTCCTGGAGAAGCCGACGTGGGGCGAGGTCTTCAGCGACACCATCAACACCGGCATCTACGTGCTCGAGCCCGAGATCTTCGACTTCATCGAGGCGGGCCGGTCGGTCGACTTCTCCGGCGAGGTGTTCCCTGCGGTCCTCGATGCCGGGCGATCGATGTTCGGGTACGTGGCCGACGGCTACTGGGAGGACGTCGGCACGCTCGAGGCCTACCTCCGGGCCCACCACGACATTCTCGACCGGAAGGTCGAGCTGGCTGGGCACGGCTTTGAGCTGCGGCCCGGCGTGTGGTTGGGCAAAGGCGCGGCGGTCGACCCGGCCGCCGCCGTCGAAGGCCCGGCGATCATCGGGGACAACGTGACGGTCGGGGCCAGTGCGGTGATCGGCCCATACACCGTGGTAGGTCCCAACGTCAGGGTCAGTGACAACGCGGTGATCGAGCGCAGCGTCGTTCACGACGGGACCCATCTGGGCTCCGGCGTCCGCCTTGAGGGCTGTGTGGTGGGGCGAGCGTGCGACCTGCGCCAGGGCGCCCACCTCGAGGACGGCGTGGTGCTCGGGGACGAGGTGTTCGTCGGGGCCGCTGCGGTGCTCAAGTCCGGGGTGAAGGTGTACCCGTTCAAGACGGTCGAGATGGGCGCCATGGTCAACACCTCGATCGTGTGGGAGTCCCGCGGCGCCCGCAACCTCTTCGGCAGGCTCGGCGTCACTGGCCTGGCCAACGTCGACATCAGCCCGGAGCTGGCCATGCGGTTGTCGATGGCATGGGCCAGCACCCTCGACAAGGGCTCCACGGTCACCGCGTCGCGCGACACCAGTCGGGCAGCCCGGGTGCTCAAGCGCGCCATCATGGTGGGCTGCAATTCGGCAGGGGTGAACGTGGACGACCTGGAGGTGGCCACCATCCCGGTGACCCGGTTCCAGGTGCGCTCGGGTGCGAGCCTGGGTGGCATCACGGTCCGGCTCGCCGAGCACGACACGCAATCGGTCGTGATCAGGTTCTTCGACCAGGACGGGATCGACATCGCCGAGGTGGTGCAGCGCAAGATCGAGCGGCTGTACGCACGAGAGGAGTTCCGCCGGACCTTCGCTCCCGACATCGGCGACATCGGCTTTCCGGTCCGCACGCTGGAGTACTACACGGCTGCGCTCATGGACACGGTCGACGTCGAGCGGGTGGCGTCGTGCGAGTTCAAGCTCGTGGTGGACTATTCGTACGGGACTGCGAGCTTCGTCATGCCCAATGTGCTGGCCAAGCTCGGTGCCGACGTGCTGGCGGTCAACCCGTACGCGGCGACGGCCCGTTCCATCGAGTGGGACCGGGATGCCGCTGCCGCCCGGGTGTCGGGCCTGGTCCAGTCGTCGGGCGCCGACCTCGGCGTGGTCATCGATGCCGGCGGCGAGCGCATCACTTTGGTCGACGACGGCGGGCGGATCCTCACCGACGATGAGGCGCTGATCTTGTTGGTCGACATGGTGAGCACTCGCCGATCGAAGGCGACGGTGGCGCTGCCAGTGGCGGCGCCGATGGCCGCAGAGCGGGTGTGCACGGGCAACGGCGGCGAGGTGATCTGGACCAAGCTGTCGGTGCCGCACCTGATGGAGCTGGCCAGTCGCAAGCACATCGACTTCGCCGCCAGCCAGCTCGGCGGGTTCATCTTCCCCCGGTTCCTCCCGGCGTTCGATGCGGTGGCGACACTGGTGCACCTGCTCGATCTGCTTGCCGGAGACCGGGACGGTCCGCACCGGCTGTCGCGCTGGTCGTCCCGGGTGCCGGAGGTGCACATCGCTCACGACGAGGTCGTGACACCCTGGGAGCAGAAAGGCACGGTCATGCGGGTGCTGGTGGAACGGTCGAGCGACCGGAACGTGCTGCTCGTCGACGGGGTGAAGCTGCTCGATGCGGACGGGTGGACCTTGGTCCTGCCCGATCCCGAGGAGCCGACCACCCACATCTGGGCTGAGGCCACGAGCGACGCGGCCGCCCGGTCCCGCGTGGAGGAGCAGGCGGCCCGGCTGCGCCAGATGCTGGCCTGAGCCATGGTGACCGGGGCAGCGCCGGGCGTGTTGAACGGTCGGCGGGCGCGTCGATGGTCGGCGGGCGTGCCCGTGGAACAGGGGTGCGCGTTCCGCTAGCGTTCACCGGCGTGCAGGTTCCCGAGGAGCTCCACTACACCGCCGAGCACGAGTGGGTCGCCCCGAGCGGCCAGACCGTGCGGGTGGGAATCACCGATTACGCGCAAGATGCCCTGGGTGACGTGGTCTACGTCGACCTGCCGGCCGTCGGCGTCGAGGTCGCGGCAGGCGGCGTGCTCGGCGAGGTCGAATCCACAAAGTCGGTCTCGGAGATCTATGCCCCGGTGGCGGGCACCGTCGTAGCGGTCAACGAGGCGCTGAGCACTGCCCCGGAGCAGGTCAATGGCGATCCTTACGGGAGTGGGTGGCTCTGCGAGCTGGCACCTGCCGAACCCGACGCGCTGCAGAGCCTGCTCGACGCCGCCGCATACCGGCGCCTGGTCGACAGCTGATCCGGGGCTCCGGGCGCGGTGCCGGGGAACGGCTAGCGTGGACAACGTGGCGTTCTGCAACAACTGCGGGCACCGCAACCCGCCCGAAGCGAATTTCTGCTCGTCGTGTGGTGCGGTGCTCGACGGCACCGGAGCCGACACGACGGTCACGTTGCGCCCGATCGATGTGCTGGGGGAACCCGGCGACGAGGAGCTGTCCGTCACGCTCCCCGATCGGACCGAGACCGGCCTTCTGGTGGTCAAACACGGGCCGAACGCTGGCACCCGGTTCGTCTTGGAATCGCCGCTGACCGGAGTGGGGCGTCACCCGGAGAGCGACATCTTCCTCGACGACATCACCGTGTCGCGCCGCCATGCCGAGTTCGTCCGAAGCGATGGCGGGTACAGCGTGCGCGACGTCGGGTCGCTCAACGGCACGTATGTCAACCACGAGCGGATCGAGTCGGTCTCGCTCTCCAGCGGCGACGAGGTGCAGATCGGCAAGTTCAAGCTCGTCTTCCTCGCGGCGAGTGACGAGTGACGTCGTCGCGCACCGCTCCGAGGCGCGGCGCGTGAGCACGCGCAGCTACATGTCGATCGGTGATGTGCTGGCACTGTTGCGCCAGGAATTCCCCGACGTCACCATCTCGAAGATCCGGTTCCTGGAGAGCCAAGGCCTCGTCGATCCCGAGCGGACACCATCGGGGTATCGCAAGTTCTACGACGGTGACGTGGACCGGCTGCGCTGGGTGCTGCGTCAGCAGCGTGAGCATTTCCTTCCTCTGAAGGTGATCAAGGGCCGGCTCGAGGCGGGCGGTCCCGGCAACCGGAGCTCAGCGGGGGGTGTGGTGGGCCCCGGGGCGAACGGCGCGGCGAGCGGCGCGGTGGCCCCGGCGGATGGCGCCGAAGCCGACATCGCTTTCGGTGACGTCGGGCTCACTGCGGCTCGGGCCGAGGCGCGGCGCGCCAGCGGTGATCCTGGCGAGCGGTCGGCTGCCGGAGCTTTCCTGCCAGGGTTCGAGGGTGACTTGTTCTCCGGGGCGCTGGCCGCTCGTCAGGGGGCCCACGGTGCTGGCGGCGAGGTCGGGGGGGCCTACGGTGGTGGCGGAGCCCAGGGGGCCCACGGTGCTGGCGGCGAGGTCGGGGGGGCCTACGGTGCTGGCGGAGCCCAGGGGGCCCACGGTGCTGGCGGCGAGGTCGGGGGGGCCTACGGTGCTGGCGGAGCCCAGGGGGCCCACGGTGCTGGCGGAGTCGCTGCCGTCACCGGGGGTGAGGTGCTGGGTGTGGACCATTCCTCGGGCCGGCAGCTGGGTACGGTGCCACCGGTTGGTGCGTCGCTGCCGGTCGCCGACAACGGTCGGCGCGCTGAGGTCTCGTTGCAGGCCGGGGCGCCGAGTGCCGCCGGGTCGGATGCGGCTCTCGTCGTCCCAGCCGGGGCTTCGGGCGAGTGGGACGCAGCGCTGACGTCGGCGACGCCCGCCGCGGGGTTGCCACGTGCAGGGCAGTCGATGGCAGGCGACGACAGCCTGGGGGTGACCCTCGCCGAGCTGTCCGCTGCGAGCGGGCTTGATGCCGCAGCGGTCGGGGAGCTCACCTCGTACGGTTTCCTGAAGGGACGCGCCGTCGGCGGGGTTGTCTACTACGACGACGACGCAGTGGCCATCGCGCAGATCGCTGCCGGTTTCGCTCGCTTTGGAGTCGAGGCCCGGCATCTGCGGCTCCACAAGCTCGCCGCAGATCGCGAGGCCGGGTTCATCGAGCAGATCGTGCTCCCGATGGTCAAGCAGCGGAACCCCGAGGCTCGCCGACGGGCATCGGCGACGGCTGCCGAGCTGGGCCGCCTTGGCCAGGCAATGCGAGCTGCCCTGCTGCGGCGGAATCTGGACGACCTGGTCGGGTGACCCCGTCGCCGATGGCCATCGGGTAGGCCGTTGCGACGCATGGAGGTCCCGGCACGGCGCCAGATGCGGGTGTGGCGTCGCGCCATTGGCGGTATGTTGCAGGAATGGTTGAGGTGCGGTTGAGCGCCGTTCGGGTCGACCTGCAGTCGAACACGCCCGTGCTCCTGCTCACCGAGACAGAGGGCAGTGGGCGTACCCTGCCGATCTTCATCGGGGCGCCTGAAGCAACCGCGATCGCGTTCGCCGTGCAAGGGGTGGCGACGCCGCGGCCGATGACCCACGACCTGCTTCGTGACGTGCTCCAGGTACTGGGTGCGCAGCTCGAGCGGGTGATCATCACCGAGCTGCGGTCGGCCACGTACTACGCTGAGCTGCACCTCTCTGGCCCTCGCGGCACGGTCGAGGTTTCCTGTCGCCCATCGGACGCCGTCGCCCTGGCAGTCCGGACGGGCAGCCCGTTGTTCGTGTCCGACGACCTCATGGAGGCTGAAGGCATCGTCCTCCCAGCGGACGACGACGAGGTGAGCCCCGACGAGCTCGTCGGGCGCTTCCGCCAGTTCCTCGACGAGGTAAGCCCGGAGGATTTCTCGTCCTGAACCGCGTGCCAGACTCGCGCCGCAGGGGTTCCTCCTACCGCCAGCCGGATTCCGGTGCGCGCGGGGTCACGGTCCCGCCGGGCAGCTTCGGCAGGTTGCCGAAGCTATCTGGACCGTCCGGAAGGCGGGCAGCCGAATTTGAGATCGACGGCGCCTGCCAGCGCCAGGGAGGATACCGATGAGGATGACGTCGCGAGCTGCAAAGAACCTGGTGCCGTTGGCGATGTGCGCGGTCGCGCTTGCCGCCTGCTCGTCGGCCCCTGCCCACCACGCGGCATCGCCTACCACGACGACCACGACGACCACGACGATTCCGTCTTCACCGACGACCTCGGCACCCACGACGTCTGGCACAAGCAGCTCGGCCGGGGCGACGTCGTGCGCTGCCAGCTCGCTGACCGGGACGGTTACCGGCACCCAGGGTGGCGCAGGTGTGCTCGAGATGACGGTGGCACTCCACAACGCTGGGGGAACGACCTGTAGCTTCCGAGGCTACGCCGGGCTCCAGCTGATCGGTACAGGCGACGTTCAGCTGGCCACCAGCGTCCACCAGGGAGGACCGCTGTCGTTCGAGTCGGTCACCCCGTCCCTTGTGAGCCTTGCCGCGGGGCAGGATGCCTACTTCAACGTCGGTTTCTCCGATGTCCCGACCGGGGCGGGGGCGAGCTGCTCCACTGCCACGGGCATGCAGGTCGTTCCTCCCGGCGACAGCGGGCATGTGACCGTGAGCGTGCAGATCCAACCGTGTGGCGGCACGCTCAGCGAGTCGGCTCTCTTTGCCGCCGGTTCGCCTGCCATGCAGACGACGGCGCCGCCCACCGGGGGCTGACGCTGCGCTGGCGGCTGGCGGCTGGCGGCTGGCGGCTGGCGGCTGTGCTGGCGCCCACTGGGCAGGACTCGGTCCTGCACGGTCGAGAGGAATGATGCCAGGGAGGTCCGAGCCCGGCAGCTTCCTCAGGCGCGAGCGGGATCGACCAGGATGCGTCCACGGACACGTGCAGCCAGGATGTCAGCCAACGCGCCTGGCACCTCGGCGAACGAGACCTCGCGCTCGATGAACCGCTCCAGGTCCGCGGGACGGAGATCACGTGGATCAGCCATCCGCGCCCACACCTCGGTGCGGCGGCCCGCCGGCGTCTCGACGGAGTCGACGCCCAGCAGGCCGACCCCCCGGGTGATGAAGGGGTACACGGTGGTTTCGAGATCGGATCCCCCCGTGAGCCCGCTGGCCGCGACAGCGGCGCCGTACCGGAGCTGACGGAGGACAAGCGCAAGGGTGGTGCCCCCGACGCAGTCCACGGCACCGGCCCAGCGCTGCGGTCCGAGCGTCCGCCCGGGGGCCTCGTTGAGCTCGTCGCGTCCGATCACGCGTGCGGCGCCGAGACCGGCCAGCCAGGACCCGGCCGACGGCTTGCCCGTCGAGGCCGTGACCTCGTAGCCCCGGCGGGCGAGCATGGCGACGGCCATCGACCCGACACCACCCGTTGCCCCCGTCACCAGGACCGGCCCGGCGTTGGGTTCCAGACCGTGTCGTTCCAGGAGATCGATCGAGGCGGCAGCGGTGAAGCCGGCGGTTCCGATGACCATGGCGGCGCGGGCGGACAGGCCCGTCGGGAGGGGCACGACCCAGGCTGCAGGGACCCGTGCCATGGCGGCGAACCCGCCGTGGTGTGACACGCCGAGGCCGTGTCCGTGCGCGACGACGCCCATGCCGACGGGAATGGACGGCTCGGTGCTCGCAACGACGGTCCCGGCCAGGTCGACGCCGGGAACCAGCGGGGAGCGGCGAGCCACCCGGTTCCCGGGAACGGTGACCATGCCGTCCTTGTAGTTGACCGAGGACCACGAGACGGCCACCACAAGCTCGCCGCCGTCAAGGTCATTGGGACGCAGGGTGGTGGCGCCGTGGTGGATGCTGTCGCCGTCCACGGTGACCAGGTACGCGGGAAAGGGGTCGGCGGACGGTGCGACGGCGTTGCTGGCGGAGCCCGACGGCGCTGCGGCAGCCAGCCGTTGGCCGGGATCGGGGCTGGCCGACGCTCCCCTGGACCCCAGGTCAGGTAGGAGGTCGGGCGTCGTGCCGGGTTCGGGGCTGGGCGCCGAGCTGTCCATGTGGCTACCCTACGGCGCCGATGCCCTCCACCGACGTACCAGGCGACCAAGCACCCGGCGGACCGGCGGGCCTCGTCACTCCAGCGCTGCTCGCGCAACAGCGGATCTCCTTTGCCGGCCTGGTGGTCCGCGAGGGGCGGTGCTGGTGGAGCCGGTCCTGCCCGGAGGATGGCGGGCGGCAGGTCGTGGAGCAGGGCTGGCTCGATCCGTCTCGCCCCGTGCGCCGGGTGTCGCCCCCCGGTATGGACGTGCGGAGCCGGGTGCACGAGTACGGCGGAGGGGCGTTCGCCGTTGTAGCCGGCGGGCTGGCCGTAGTGGATGCGGCCGACGGCGCCATCTGGTGGTCGGCGGGCGCCGTGGACCGCTTTGGTGGCGGGGACGGGCCGGGCGTCGATGAGTGGCGACGGGTGACACCGGCAGCACCGGCAGGGTTCCGGGATCGGTATGCAGACCTGTGCGAGCTTGCCGGGGCACGAGCGGTGGTCGCCGTGCGCGAGCGGTCGGCTGTCTCGGGCGGCGACGGGACGGCGGCTGAGGCAGTGGACGAGATCGTTGCCGTTCCCCTCGACGGTCCCGCGCTGGCGATCGTGCTCCACAGCGGACGTGACTTCTATGCCGCACCGCGCCCGTCGCCCGGCGGCGACCGGCTGGCGTTCGTGTGCTGGGACCATCCCCGAATGCCGTGGGACGGGTGCGAGGTGCACGTGGTGGGCCTGCCCCCGGGGCCGGCAGGGATGCCTGGGCCCTGGACCGGTAGCGATGACCAGGCGCAGCTCGGTCCCGGTGGGGCGTTTCGGGTTGCTGGCGGCCCCGACGAGGCTGTCGGGCAGCCCCAGTGGGTGGGCGAGGTCTTGTGGTTCGTCTCCGACCGGCGGGGGTACTGGCAGCCGTGGACCTGGACCGCGGCGACGGGCGCTCGTCCGGCATGCGACGAAGCCGCCGAGTTCCACGCTCCGGATTGGGCGCTGGGCCAGCGAACCATGGCTCCGCTCTCCGCCGGCGAAATGGCGGTTCGTTTCCGTCGAGGCGGGCGTGACCGGGTCGGGGTCCTCCATGGGGGATCGGGCCGGCTCGAGGAGGTCGCACAGCCCTGGGTGACCATCGCCGCCCTGGCCGCACACGATGGGGACATCGTGGTCCTCGGCTCGACAGCAACCGAGGGCACCGGGATCGGCGTGGTCTCCGGCGGCGGCGAAGTGCGCTGGGTCCGGGCGCCATCGGCATCCCCGCTGTTCGCCGGGGCGGTGTCGCAGGCAGTGCCTGCCACGGTCACCGGTGAGGACGGCGGTGACGTGCACGTGCTGGTTTACCGGCCGGCGCCGAATGAGGCCGGGGTGCAGGCGGGGACCGGCTCGCCGCTCATGGTGCTGTGCCACGGTGGCCCGACCGGAGCGGCAGAGCCGGGTTTCGACCTGCAGGTGCAGCTGTGGACCAGCCGGGGCTTCGTCGTGGCTGCCGTCGACTACCGGGGGTCGAGCGGCTACGGCCGTGCCTACCGTCGCGCGCTCGACGGCAAGTGGGGTGACCTGGACGCTGCCGACGCCCGTGCGGTGGCCCGCCATTTGGTGGCGCTGGGGGAGGTCGACGAGCGGCGGGTGGCTGTGCGTGGCGCCAGTGCTGGAGGATTGACCGCATTGCGGGCGGCGACGCCCGGTGGGCCGTTCCAGGCTGCTGTGGTGGCCTACGGGGTCACCGACCTGTACGCGCTGGCCGCAGACACCCACAAGTTCGAGTCGCGTTATCTCGATACGCTGGTAGGCCCGCTTCCCGGTGCCGAGGACCGCTACGACCAGCGGTCGCCGGCCCGGCATCCCGAGCAGGTCGGTGCCGCCGTCCTGCTGATGCAAGGTGCGGACGACCCGATCGTGCCCCCCTCCCAGGCTGCGGCAATGGCGAGCGCACTGCGGATGCGGGGCATCCGCTGCGAGCTGGTGGTGTTCCCCGGAGAAGGGCACGGATTCCGGCGCCCCGAGACGGTTCGGGCTGCAGCTGCGGCAGAGCTGCGGTTCGTGGGTGACGTGTTGGATCTGGGCAACCTCGTGGGTCCGGGCGAGGAGATGGATCGTCCATGAGCGATGGGACCTGCTGGAGCGCGTGACGCTCGACGCGGTGGCGCAAACGGTGCCGATGGGCACGGTGCGGTAACGACGCGGGCGTTCTCGCGGCGCGAGGCGTTCCCCGATCGGTGCCGCCTCCGCTGCCAGTGGCATCGGTGGATGAGACCGATGGCGGAACTGCACGGCGTACCATGAGCAGATGCCAGCTCGACTGGTTTGCCGGGTCAGACGCGCCATGGCCGGCTGGAGCCCGGAGCAGCGGGACGCAGCCCTCTATCTGGCCTGTGCCCTCTTCGCCGCGGGCATGGCCGGGACGTCCTCCATCGCCCTCTACCGTGCGTGGGGCCGGCTGGCTGTCGGGCCCTATGCCGCTGGGGCCCTCGCCTCGGGTTGGATGGCGCTACGGGACCGCAGATCGGAGCGGACCGCTCCACCCGGAACCGCGGTAGTCGCAGCGGCCGGGGACGGTTGGCACTGGACCACGCCCCGCCTGGCGATCTTCCTGGTGGTGCTGGTCGGGGCGACGCTCGCCCCGCTGTCGCTCGAGATCCTGTGGCGGACCCAGGGGGTGCCGACCAGCACGGTCCACGTCCAGCCCGAGGTGCAGGTCGTGGAGACGGCCGGGCAGCGGGTGGCGCAGGGGAAGGACCCGTACCGGAACCTCAATCCCCGCCACCTGCCACCTGCGCCAGCGGGGCAGCCGGCCTACGACGTCTTCAACCCCTACCTGCCGCTCATGTCGGTCTTCGGCCTCGCCCGGGGGGTGAACGCGCCGCCGCAGCTCAGCGACGCCCGGGTGGGATTCTCGCTTGTCACGATGCTGCTGGTGGCCGCTGCTCTGGCCCTGTGCCGAGGGCCGGCGGCACCGCGGGTGCTGACGCTGCAGGCCATGACCGTCCTACCCACGGCGGCGCTGCCGCTCGCCACCGGTGGGGACGACCTGCCGATCGTCGCGCTCATGTTGCTCGGGCTGGTCCTGCTGCAGCGTCGTCGACCGTTCGGTGCCGGTGTCGTGCTTGGGATCGGGGCGGCGATGAAGCTCACGGCGTGGCCACTGGCAGCCATCGCGGTATTCGCCGCGCGCGACCGTGACGGTCGGCGTACGTGGCGGGCGAGGGCGTGGCTGATGGCCGGGGTCCTGGGGGTCATGGTCCCCGCCGTGGTCCCGACGATGCTGTCCAATATGTCCGCCTTCGTCGAGAACGTCATCCGGTTCCCGCTCGGTCTGGCCGGCGTCACGTCCCCGGCGGCCAGCCCCCTGCTCGGGCATGTGCTCGTGACCGTCTTCCCGCATTTGCACCGAGGCATCACCGCCGCCATCGTGCTGGCCGGTGCGGTCGCGATGGTGTATGTGCTCGTCCGCCACACACCACGTACGCCGTGGGAGCTGGCGCGCCTGCTTGGTTGGGCGATGGTGGGTGCCATCGTGCTCGCTCCGAGCACCCGCGTCGGGTACGCGCTGTACCCCATCGACCTGCTCATCTGGGCGTGGATGCTTCGAACCGAGGAGCGTCACGACCGCGGGCCCGGCGAGGTCGTGGAAGTGGCCGAGGCGGTGGTCGGGGCTACCGACCACCACGATCGATCGCACGCCGGCTCCGGCGGCGGTGCCGTTCCCGGCCGTCGTGCGGGCCGCCGGTTTGCATCCGTACCGGTGCTGCGGTGGGTCGCCGGGGGAGCTTCCGGGCGACTGGCTCTAGCGCGCAGGCACGCAGGCACGCAGGTGCTCAGGCATGCAGGTGCTCAGGCGCTCAGCGAGCGGACGTAGAGCTCCACGCTGTACGGGGTGATGTCTGTGGTCGCCGTGGTCGCCGTGGCGAACTGGCTGGGTGAGACGACGACGCCGATCTCCCATAGGTTGCCGTCGATCGAACCGTGCTGACCGAGGATCTCCACCCCAGCGGCGGTCCGGCTGGGTGCGGTGCTGATCTGCTGCCAGCCGTCGGCCCGAAGCTCGGCGCGGAAGAACGTGATCACGTCGGCCTGGCTGGCGTCGACTCGCAGCCCGAGCGATCGGTCGTAGGTCTCGACACCGTTGTCGTGGATGGAGCCGGGCACGACGGTGGATCCCGCCGGGAGTGCCAGGGCGCCGACGATGTCTGCAGGTGGTTGCCCACCGGTGCGCAGTGAGCGCAGCAGGGTGCCTGCGGGAACGGCGCGCAGCTTGGCACCGGCGACGCTGCGGACGGTGGTGGGCGCGCTTGTCGGAGCGGTGCTCGGGCCGAGGCCGAGGGCGATGGAGCCGCCAACGAAGATCACCAGTGCCAGCCCCAGCACGATAAACGCCGGCTTGGCACTCGGGCCGGGCGGCCGCTCGTCGCGCCCGGAGCCGGCAGTACGGGGGAGCGTGGGCCGGGTCGGGCCGCGTCGGGACCCCGGAACGCTGTCCACTGCCGCCGCAGTGGCGGGGTGGTCGGGGTCGAGGTCGGGTCGGCTCATGAGCGGTCTAATAGGTCTGTGCTGGCAGGTCTGTGCTGGCAGGTCTGTGCTGGCAGGTCTGTGCTGGCAGGTCTGTGCTGGCAGGTCTGTGCTGGCAGGTCTGTGCTGGCAGGGGTCGGGTGGGGCCGCCGCGCGTCGGGCCGTCGGTTGGATGCTACCCGTGGGCACGCCGGCTTCCGGCTCGCCCCTGCGAGTCGGCGGGACGGGTGCCACAGCCCAGCGGGCCGCATGTCGGGTCCCGGCCTCCACGAGCGTCTCGGGCTTGGATCGGACGGTTGGGTGCTGGCAGCGCCGAGAATCGATGCAGCGAGGTGCGGAGGACCGTTGAGGGCTGACAATCGGATGCGCCGGTCGTCGTTCCCGGCGGTACGTCCCTGCGGTCGCTACCGTGAGCCATCGGGCGGCATCGCCGGGAGGTGGCCGGTGGCGCCGGTGGCCCTTAGGGTGCCGACGCCCGGAGCATCGCAGGACGGGCGCGGTGTGGATCGCTGCAAGCTGGGCCGAGCCCCTGAGCCCCTGAGCCCCTGAGCCCCTGAGCCCCTGAGCCCCTGAGCCCCTGAGCCCCTGAGCCCCTGAGCCCCCAGCCCCCGAGCCCCCCAGCCCCCGGGTCGCCCGGTCGCCGGGTCCCCGGTTCGTGGGGACCGTGGTGGGCGCCTCGGCCTTCAGCCAGGGCGAGCTGTGGCGGGGACGACGGCCGGCCGCCAGACGGCATGGTCCAGCGGCCCACTGCCAGTGCCGAGGCGCCAGGTCTGAGCGTTGCGCAGGGCGTCGGCGACGTAGTGCTTGGCTCGCTGCACAGCCTGGATGGGCGGCATCCCCTGCGCGATGCCGGCGGCGACGGCAGCGGAGAAGGTGCACCCGGTGCCGTGGTGGTTGGTGGTGGCGATCCGATCTCCGGTCAGTACGGTGACACCACCGGCACCCACGACGACATCGACAGCCAGGGTATCGGCACGTGCGCATTGCCGCCGGCCGGAGACCGGCCTGGTGCCGCCCGGCTGCTCGCCGCCGGGTCGGTCCTCCACCACCGGCAGATCCCCTCCGGTCACGACGACGAGCGTGGCGCCCGCATGGTGCAGCGTGCGACCAGCTTCCACCAGCATGTCGAGCGGGACGGCGCTGCCGGGTGGCGCATCGCCAGGGCTGAGACCGGCAAGGGCGAGCGCCTCGGAGGCGTTCGGGGTTGTCACCGCGCAGTGCGGCAGGAGGTAGCGGCGGTAGGCGTCGGCTGCTGCCACCGGGTCGCCAGCCAGGAACATGCCGGTGCTGGCGGCCAGGACCGGGTCGACAACCAGGTTGGGGAGGAGGCCGCGCGCGGCCAGGTCCCCCACCGCGGCGATGGTGGGAGCCCCCCCCAACATGCCCGTCTTCGCCGCTGCCACCGGGAGGTCGCCCGTGACGGCCTCGATCTGTCGGATGACCAGCTCGCAGGACAGGACGACGATGTCGTCGATCCCGGTGGTGCTCTGGGCCGTGACGGCGGTCACGGCAGTGGCGCCGAACACGCCCAGCCCGGCGAAAGTGGCGAGGTCGGCCTGGATGCCGGCGCCGCCTCCGGAATCAGAGCCGGCGACGGTCAAGACGACCGGTGGCTGCACGGACCCAGGCTACCGGCAGGCGTGGGACCGTTCGCCCCACGAGGGGACCGGCTGCGCACAGGTGCCCAGCGGGTAGGAACGCGGGCTTGTCGACCCCTAGGCGCTTCATCGCGACACGGGCGTCGTCGTACAGGCGGTCCAGCCGGCACGTCATCTTCCACCTTGCGCTGTTCGCCTGGATGCCGGGCTCCTTGATCCCCTCTGCCTATCCGCTGGGGCTCCCAATCCGCCGAGAACGTCGTTTGAAGAACCTCTGGCGTGCTCGAGCATCTGCACGCCGGAATTCACACCGGATCCCTCCTGGTGCTCCTGGAAACCCTGGGCCGGTTGGCGCGTGCCGGCGACCGGTGCGGGGTCGAGCGCTTCGCCGCCTGCCTGGAAGGCGCTTTACCAGGACGTTGAGCCGAACGGTTCCTGTTGGCGCAGTACGATTGCGGAGGTGACAGGCAGGCAGCGGGACCGGCGCTGGTGGGATCGGCCGGGGGCGGACCATGGCAGCGACGGAGCGGCACGGCGGCGTGATGGTGGACCCGGGGACTGACCGATCCACCGCAGCGCGTCCGCCGCGAGAGCGGTTGCTCGACGCGGGCTTGGAGCTGTTCGGCACCGTAGGGTATGAGGGGACGACGATCCAGGCGCTCTGCCGCGAGGCGCGCGTGTCAACACGCGACTTCTACCGGCATTCCGGGCAACGGCTGGACCTCTTCCGGGACGTGTTCGACCGCGAGGCGCTGTACGTCAAGGAGTCCATCGTGGCTGCGCTCGCGGAGGCTCCGCTGTTGTGGTTGGTCCGGGCAGCGCTGTGGACGAGGTCCTGGGTGGGGAACATGCTGCAGGATCCCCGCCGCTATCGGGTCCTGTACCGCGAGGCGATCGGCGTCAGTGCAGAATTGGACCGGTTGCGAAGCGACTTCTTTCGCTGGAGCAGCGATCTGACGGCGCAGCAGCTGTCGTTGTGCGCTCGGTTCCGTGGCGACGAGCGCCCTGGTTCCTGCTACGAGATGCCTGGTGTCGTCATCCCGGCAGCGGCGCGGGAGATCCTGATGCAGTACATGGAGGGCAACCTCGACCTGAACGGGAGTGCGGCTCTCACGGATGCTCTGGTGCACTTGTGCGCGGTCATCGGCGAGTGGTGACGACCGGCGGCACGGTCACGCTGGCGGCACGGTCACGCTGGCGGCACGGTCATGCTGGCGGCACGGTCACAGGTGATCCGGGTCCTGGAGCAGGCGGCGCAGAGGTTTGCCCGTTGCCGTCCGGGGCAGGCTGGCGACGAGCTCGATCGAACGTGGGACCTTGTACCGGGCTAGGCGTTCGGAGGCAAAGGCCCTGAGCTCGGTGGACGACGGGTTCGCACCGGGTGTCGCGACGACGCAGGCGTGGACCCGCTGGCCGTAGGTAGGGTCGGGCCGGCCCACCACTGCCACCTCGGCGACGGCAGGATGGGCCAGCAAGACGTCCTCGACCTCCTGGGGGTGGATGTTCTCGCCGCCCGACACGATCATGTCGTCTTCGCGCCCGTCGACGTGGAGCAAGCCGCTCTCGTCGATGTGGCCCAGGTCGCCGGTGGCCACGAAGTCGCCCGCCGTCAGGGCGTTGCGGACGAGAATGCGTCCCTGGTCCCCGGGGGCGGCGGTGTGCCCTTCGGCGTCGACGAGTCGAAGGTCGGTTCCGAGCGGGGGGCGGCCGGCGCAGTGCGGAGCCCGCCGAAGCTCGTCAGGGGTGGCGATCGAGGCCCAGGCGGCCTCGGTGGACCCGTAGACGTTGTAGAGGATGTCGCCAAAGATGTCCATGAAGCGCAGTGCCAGGTCGCCTGGCAGCGCCGAGCCGCTCGAGGCGACGAGCCGCAAGGACGAGGTGTCATATCGTCCCCGGACATGCTCCGGTAGGGCCGCCAGGCCGACGAGCATGGCGGGGACCGCCACGAGCACCCGCACCCGGTGCTGGGCGATCGCGGCGAGCGTCGCCTCGGGGTCGAACCGGCGGCGCAGGACCACCGTGGAGGTCATCCCGACAGCCAGTGCCAGGTTTGCGAACCCCCAGGCGTGGAACAGCGGTGGAGCGATGAGGGTGACGTCTCCGACGTGAAGTGGGATCCGGGAGAGCACGGCGACCACCGGGTCAAGGCTGAGCGTCGCCCGGCGGGCAGCGCCCCGGGGCACGCCGGTCGTACCCGAGGTGAGAAGGACATAGCGGCTGCCCGGGCGGGGCGCCAGGCGCAGCCGGGACCGCGGTGCTCGAGGCAGGTCGTCCAAGGCCGTGGTAGCGGATCCGGCGTCGTCGTGGCTGCGGTCCGCGGGAGCGGTGGTGGCGCAGCCGGGGACGTTGGGGTCGAGGCCAGCGGAGCTGCCAGTGGTGGCGATCCGGCGCACTCCCGCTGCGAAGCCGGTCCCGGCAGCCTGGGCGGCGAGGTCGGGGTCGTGGACGACCACTGTGACGTGCTGCCCGCGCAGGGCTGTCTCGACCTCGGGGGCGGTCGCCGCCGAGCTGAGCAGGACGATGTCGGCTCCCAAGCTGGACGCGGCCGCGGTGACCAGAACGAAGTCGCGGTGGTTGCGGCACAGGAGGGCCACGCGGTCCGCTGGTCCTACACCGGCGCCGGCGAGGGCGCCGGCGATCGCGGCGATGCGACGGTCCATCTGGGCGTAGGTGAGAGCGCCGTCCTCGTCGACGACGGCCAGGCGACGAGGAAAGCGGGCGGCGCCGTACGCGTAGCCGGCGGCGGGTGACAGCCCGTCGTGGATGACGGCCAGAGCAGTACGCGCGACCGTGTCGGGTCGCAGGGGCTGCAGCAAGCCGGCGGCGGCCAGAGCCCGGGTACCACGGACGAGGTGCAGCGCGACGCTCGGGGCACGTCGGGAAAGGCTGCGGCTGTGGGACACGGCTCCAGTCTGGTCGCTCAGGCGGTGGGCGATCACATTGGGTTCGGTACCGGCCGCCACGGTGCTGACGGCCTCGCTGGCGGCGATGCGGAAAGCGGTGCCGATCTCGCTGGCTTCCCCGAGCACGAGCCGGGCGAACGGGCGCAGGCGACCGGTGCGCTCCGGTGCCTGGTGGTCCGGACCCGCGCTGCTCGATAGGACGCCGATGCAGCCGCCGAAGCGGATTATGTTGGCGGGTGCCGTCGTCGGCGGATGCCGCCACCCGCCGTTCGCCACGACCCGTCGTTCGCCGCACGGTGTGGCGGCGGTCGCTGCCGATCCGAAGGCCCAACTAGGATGAGGAGCACCGATGTTCCGCCTGACCAGACCTGCGCGTCCCCTGCCCGTCGTTCCAGGCCTGGTGGGCTCGATCGCCCTGGGCGCGCTCGTCTTCGACGACCGGGTGCACGCCGCTGTTCGACGAGTCGTGCCCCTGCCCGAGCGTGCCGTCATGTGCCGCGTGGTCGTCGGCACATGGGCGCTGCACACCGTCGAGGCGGCTGCAATCTACCGCCGGGCCCGACGCGCCGACCTGGGTGGCGCGGCCTCGCGCTGGGCGCTCTCGACGCTGGTGTGGGGTGCCGTGAACCTGCCGCGGTTCCGGCGGGTGACCCGCGTCGGATGAGCGCGCCAGCCGCGGTGGCGACCGGCTCCCAGCGCAGATCGGCGCAGGCCGGCGAACAGGTCCTGCTCGGGCACCGGGTGGCCGGTCGTGGTGTGACCGGGCACCGGTCCGAGGGGTGGCGACCGGCTCCCAGCGCAGATCAGCGCAGGCCGGCGAACAGATCCTGCTCGGGCACCGGGTACCCGGTGCGGTCGTATGCCCGGACGAACGCCTCCATGCCCATGAGCTGGGCGAAGACGTCCCTTCCGAGTCCGAGGAAGAAGATGTTGTCCGACTGGCTGGCATGTGCCGCAAGGCTGTCGTACTTGCGCCCGGCGACCGCTGAGCAGTCGACGACAGTGGTCACGAGCTCGTCGGGCGTGCCGAAGTCGGGGTCGTCCTCAAGCCCGTGAGGTAGTTCGATGCCTTCCGAGCGAAGGACGGCGGCGAAGCCGGCGAGAGCGGAGCGGGGGATGGCCGTGTGGTACAGCTTGTCGGGTACGCCGGTCGACGCGGCGGCGGCCATGGTGGCCCGGTGGGCCTGGATGTGGTCGGGGTGCCCGTACATGCCGTGTGCGTCGTAGGTCACCACCACCTGCGGGCGGTAGCGCTCCATCAGGATGGCCAGCCTCGCTGTGGCGTCGGCCACCGGGACGGTCCAGAACGATCCTGGCTGATCGTTCTGGGGCCATCCCTCCATGCCCGAGTCGCGGTATCCGAGCAGCTCCAGGTGCTGCACTCCGAGAGCGGCGCAGCTGGCCTGGAGCTCGGCCCGGCGCGTGGCCACCACCGCAGTGGGGTCGTGAGCGGGATCGTCGGGCTTCACGCCACCTGGGGCATCGCCCAGGTCGCCGTCGGTGCACGTGACCAATACGGTTCGCACGCCTTCGTCGCTGTAGCGGGCGAGGATGCCGCCGGTCCCGAGCGATTCGTCGTCGGGATGGGCATGCACGGCCATGAGCGTGAGGGGGTCGGGCACGAGCCCAGCGTAGGGCGGTTCGACCGGCTGGTCGGGCGGACCGGCGCTCTGGGGCGACGTCCGTCGGTCCTGGGGTTCTGCGATCGAAGGTGGGGTGGGCGATCGGCGCGCCGTTCCGGGCTTGATGTCCTTGGTTGACAAATAGTCCGATCTTTCGGACAATAGCTGGCATGTCCGCCGCTCGTGTGCGCAACCGTGCGCAGCCACCCGAGGGCGTTGGTCGCTCTACCCGGCCGGCACCGGACCGCTCCACCGGTGATGTGGACGGTGCGGGAGATGCGGGCGATCCCGGCGCACGCAGTGGCTCGACACCGCTGTCGACCCGCCCTCCTGTCACGCCGGTAGTGCTCGACCGGCGCAGCCCGGTCCCGCTGTGGTCCCAGCTGGCCGGAGAGCTGCGCCGGCAGGTCGAGTCGGGTGAGCTCGGGGCTGCCTTCCCCACCGACGTGGCGCTCATGGCCCGCTTCGGCGTGTCCCGCCAGACGGTGCGCGAAGCCGTTCGCCATCTCGTGCTCGATGGGCTGGTCGAGCGCCAGCGTGGCCGGGGGAGCCGGGTCCGTCCTGCGGAGTTCGAGCAGCCACTCGGGAGCCTCTACAGCTTGTTCCGGACCATCGAGGCGCAAGGTGCCCACCAGACGAGCGACGTGCTCGCTCTCGACGAGCGGACGGACACAGCGGTCGCCGCCCAGCTCGGCCTGGCAGCCGACGAGACCATGGTGTACCTGGAACGTGTCCGACTGGCTGGCGGAGCGCCGCTGGCCGTGGACCAGGCGTGGATGCCCGCCACCGTGGCTCGCCCGTTGCTGGACGCCGACTTCCGGCATACGGCGCTCTACGATGAGCTGGCCACCCGGTGCGGCGTGGCACCCGACGGCGGGCGCGAGCAGGTGCGCCCGGTGCTGCCCTCCGCGCACGAGCGCACCGTGTTGCGTCTTCCGCGTGACGAGGCGGTCTTCCTGGTGGAGCGCCGGACGTGGGCGGGTGGTCGCCCGCTCGAGGTGCGGCGCACGGTCCTGCGCGGGGATCGCTTCGCCCTGGTGGGTGAGTGGCCGGCGCCGGGGAGCGGGGCAGGCGAGGTGACCGGTGAGCGTGTTGCGGGTCGAGCGGGTGACCCACCTGTGCTGCGCCTACTTCCGACGGCGGCCGGCGACGAGGTCCTCCAATAGGCGCCGTCGGCAGGGGGTCAGACGTTCTTGCGGCTCCCGTGCCTCGATGGGTAAAGGTGCTCGACCAGACCCGCTGCATCGGCTGCCATGCCTGCACGACGGCGTGCAAGAGCGAGAACGACGTGCCGATCGGTGTCACCCGCACCTACGTCAAGTCCGTCGACGTGGGCCGGTTCCCCCTAGTGCGACGGGCATTCCAAGTCACGCGCTGCAACCAGTGCGAGGACGCACCATGCGTTTCTGCCTGCCCGACGGCCGCCATGGTCCGCCGCCCGGATGGGATTGTCGATTTCGACAAGGCCGCGTGCATCGGGTGCAAGGCGTGCATGGCGGCATGCCCGTACGACGCCATCTTCATCAACCCCGAGGACCATTCCGCGGAGAAGTGCAATTTCTGCGCCCACCGGCTCGACATCGGGCTGGAGCCGGCGTGCGTGGTGGTGTGCCCGACTGAGGCCATCCTGGTCGGCGACATCACCGATCCGACGTCCGCTGTCGCCAGGATCGTGCAGCGCGAGCCGGTGACGGTGCGCCGCCCCGAAAAGGAGACGCGCCCGGGCCTCTTCTACAAAGGAGCACACCAGGCGACCCTGGACCCACTGGCGGCTCGGCGCCCGCCGGGCGGTCTGTTCGCCTGGGCCACCCAGGGTGCCGACCGGGTCCCGCCTTCCCTGTCGCAACAGGTCATCTCGGGCCATCCCCGCCACGCCAATTCGAGTGCGGCGGCGCTCCTCTCCTACGACGTGCCCCATCGCGCGCCGTGGGGCTGGCGGGTCAGCCTCTACACCTGGACCAAGGGCCTGGCCGCGGGGACGTACCTGGTGGCGCTGGCACTGGTGCTTGCCGGCACGCTGTCGTGGTCCGGCACGCTGTTCCGCTGGGTGGCCCCGTCGGTCTCATTGGCCATGCTCGGTGTTACCGGCATCCTGCTCGTGTGGGACTTGAAGCATCCGTGGCGGTTCTGGATGCTGTTCACCCGGCCGCAGTGGCGGAGTTGGCTGGTGCGCGGCGGCATGGTCATCGGTGGCTATGGCGCCATCCTCGTCGCCGAGCTCATCGCGGGTGGCCTGGGGTCTGTCGGTGCGTCAAAGATCCTGGCCGGGTTCGCCCTGCCCCTCGGTGTCATGACCGCTGCGTACACGGCGTTCCTCTTCGCTCAGGCCAAGGCTCGGGACCTTTGGCAGAACCCGCTGCTCGCCCCGCACCTCGTCGTCCAAGCGGCCATGGTCGGGGCGGCGGCGTTGCTGGCGGCGGCTGAGATCATCGGCTCGGATGGTGCCCTGCGCGACATGCGTTTGGTGTTGGCCAGCGCAGCGGCCGCGCACCTGGCGATGGTGGTCGGCGAGACCACGCCGCACCACGTCACGGCCCACGCCGAGCTGGCAGTGGACGAGATGACTCGGGGGCGGTTCGCCGCGTTCTTCTGGGTCGGGGTGGTCCTGGTCCTCGCCGCGGTCGCTGCACCGTGGATCGGGGTGGCGGCGGTCCCCCTGGCACTCGTGGGGCTCGGGCTTCACGAGCACGCGTATGTACAGGCCGGCCAGTCGGTGCCGCTGGCATGACCGCACCCGGGGCGACGCGCCCGGTAGGGAGATCCGTATGACGATCGACAGCAGCGGCGTGGACTCGGCCGGCACTGGTAGTGGTGCCGACGCAGGCGGCGGGACGGGTGGTGCGGGCGAAGACGATGTCGATTTCGCTGCGCTGGGCGCCCGGGTCCTCGCGTCGCGTTCGGCCACCGAAGCCCGCGGTGAGACCTTCTACCCCGGCCCGTCCGGTGTCGGGCTGGGCGCGTTCCCGCCCAAGGAGCGGTGGGACGACTGGGTGGAGCTGGACAGCCGATCGTGGCCGCGTCGGGTCGAGCGCCGGAGCATGCTGGTGCCCACGACCTGCTTCAACTGCGAGTCGGCGTGCGGGCTGCTCGCCTACGTCGACCGGGACACGCTGCAGGTGCGCAAGTTCGAAGGCAATCCCGAGCACCCCGGGTCCCGGGGACGGAACTGCGCCAAGGGCCCGGCGACGATCAACCAGGTCACCGACCCCGATCGCATCCTGTACCCGATGCGGCGGGTGGGTGCCCGTGGCGAGGGCCGCTGGGAGCGGGTCGGCTGGGACGAGGCGCTCGACGTCATCGCCGGCCGCATTCGCGCCGCCCTGCTCGAGGGGCGGCAGAACGAGATCATGGTCCACATCGGCCGACCCGGTGAGGATGGGTTCACCGAGCGTGTGCTGGCCAGCTGGGGTGTCGACGGGCACAATTCGCATACCAACGTGTGCTCGAGCGGGGGGCGCACCGGCTTCCAGTTCTGGACCGGGATCGACCGCCCCAGCCCCGACCACGCCAATGCCGACGTCATCTACCTGATCAGCTCGCATCTCGAGACCGGGCACTACTTCAACCCGCATGCGCAGCGGATCACCGAGGCTCGAGCCCGGGGGGCGAAGGTCATCGTGCTCGACACCCGCCTGTCGAACACGGCCACCCACGCGGATTTCTGGCTGTCGCCGCAGCCGGGTTCGGAGGCGGCCATCAATCTGGCCATCGCCCGCCACATCATCGAGACGAAGCGCCACGACCGCGAGTTCATCCGACGCTGGTGGAACTGGGAGGAGCACCTTGCTGCCTGCCGGCCCGACCTGCCGCAGTGCTTCGAATCGTTCGAGCTCGTGCTGGGGGAACTGTACGCCGAGTTCACCTTCGAATTCGCCGCGGCCGAGTCGGGTATCGACGCCGCGACGCTGGCCGAGGTGGCCGAGGTCGTGGCCGGGGCCGGTACTCGATTCTCCTGCCACTCTTGGCGCTCTGCCGCGGCGGGCAATCTCGGCGGCTGGCAGGTGAGCCGCACCGCCTTCTTCCTCGCCGCCTTGCTCGGCGCGGTGGCAACCGAGGGCGGCACGTTCCCCAACGCCTACAACAAGTTCGTGCCGCGACCCATCCACCAGCCTCCGCACCCGCAGGTGTGGCAGGACCTGTCGTGGCCGCTGGAGTTCCCCCTGGCGCAGAACGAGCTGTCGTTCCTGCTGCCCCACTTCCTCAAAGACGGGCGGGGGCGGCTCGACACCTACTTCACCCGGGTCTACAACCCGGTGTGGACGAACCCCGATGGCCTGACCTGGTTGGAGGTCCTCGCTGACGAGGAACTGGTCGGCTGCCACGTGGCGCTCACCCCGACGTGGAACGAGTCGGCCTACTTCGCCGACTGGGTTCTGCCCGTGGGTTTGGCTTCCGAGCGGCACGACACCCACTCGTACGAGCAGTACGACGGGCAGTGGATCGGGTTCCGCCAACCGGTGCTTCGCGCTGCTCGCGAGCGTCTGGGGGAGGCTGTCGGGGACACCCGCCAGGCAAACCCCGGCGAGGTGTGGGAGGAGAACGAGCTCTGGACCGAGCTGAGCTGGCGAATCGACCCCGACGGGTCGCTTGGCATCCGCCAGCACCACGAGTCCCGGGCCCACCCCGGGCAGAAGCTGACCGTCGACGAGTACTACGCGTGGATGTTCGAACACTCGGTCCCCGGGCTGCCCGAGGCGGCGACGGCGCAGGGCCTGACCCCGCTGCAGTACATGCGGCGCTATGGAGCCTTCGAGATCACCCGGGGCCAGGGAGCGCTCTTCGACCAACCGGTTCCGCCCGAGGAGCTGGCCGACGTGCGCGTTTCTACCCATGGCCGGGTCTACAGCGCGGTGCCGGCGCCCACCGGGCCCAACATCGCGCCGGTGGGTGCTCCGCTTCCCGACGGCGACGGGCGCCGTGCAGTGGGCGTGATGGTCGACGGCGAGGTGCGACGCGGGTTCCCGACGCCATCGGGGCGGCTCGAGTTCTACTCGTCGACGCTGGCCTCGTGGGGCTGGCCAGAGCATGCGGTGCCTGGTTACATCCGGAGCCATGTCCACCCGGCGAACATGGCGCCCGACCAGATGGTCCTGCTGTCCACGTTCCGGCTCCCCACACAGATCCACACGCGTTCGGCCAACGCCAAGTGGCTCGACGAGCTGGCGCATGCGAACCCGGTGTGGATCCATCCGGCCGACGCTGGGCGCCTGGGCATCACCGCCACGGGCGACCTGGTACGAGTCGAGACCGACATCGGTCACTTCGTCGGGCGGGCATGGATCACCGAGGGGATCCGCCCCGGGGTGGTGGCATGCAGCCACCA
>JAKAYQ010000147.1 GCA_021826725.1 Actinomycetes bacterium | reverse complement strand
GAGCCGTCGGGACTAAGTCGGTCCGCGCTCGAGCCAGGCACAGGCCGTATGATCCGGACATGGCAAGGACGCGTAGCCCGTGGCTGGGGCCGGCGTCGCGTCCGGTCGCGATTCCTGACGACATCGACGACATCGTCTTGAAAGCGACCGGTGTCGTCGAGCTCCCGCTCCACATCTCTTGGAGTGAACCGTCCCTCACGTACGATCTCGGCCGCCGGGCGGACCGCCTACGCGTGTACGAACAAGTGTTACGCGAAGGGACCGAGGAGGACGTTCGCTACTACATCGACGTCAAGGAACTGGCGAGCGTGTTCGACGAACTCGTGCTTCCTCCATATGTCCGAGACGCGTGGTCCGAGTGGTTTCATCGCCGTCGACAGGATCGAACTTGAGTGCTGAGCCCACTGCAGGAGCGGGTTGCACGAACTATCGCTGGCCTGGCCGAGGCCGAGGGCTTCGCCTTGGCTGGTGGTGCAGCACTCATCATCCGGGGCGATGTCGACCGCCGAACTCGCGATCTCGACTTCTTCGGTCCGAGCGCCGTTGCTGTCGACCGGCTCGTACCTGCTGCGGAACAAGCACTCCTCGACGCTGGTCTACGCGTCGAACGGATCATTGACCACTCTGGCTTTGCGCGGTTGGTTGTAGACGACGGCCGAGAGCAGACCGAGGTCGACCTCGGAAGCGACGCGCGGCTATTTCCGATCGAAGAAGGTCTGGGCTTCCCTGTGTTGTCGGGTGAAGAACTCGCGGTCGACAAGCTGCTCGCGCTGTTCGGGCGGGCCGAAGCTCGAGATTTCGTCGACCTCATGTCCGTAGTCGATCGCTATGGGCTTGATCGGCTGCTTGATCTCGCGACCGAAAAGGATCGTGGCTTCGACGCGAAGGTGTTCGTCGAGATGCTGGGCAGGGTTGATCGTCTATCAAGAGCAGCTTTCCCCATCGACGACAGCCGCTACGAACAGCTTCACGTCCTCGTCGGTACTTGGAAGGACAGCGCCCTAGCGTACGCTCAAGAACAGGAGCGGATCCGCGGCATTCGACGCGATCGAGGTCCCGACATTGGGCTCAGTCGATAGTCCCATACGTAGATAAGGCTGCCGGAACCGGTTCGATTCCCGTCGACTCTGGCGCGGTCGCTCCGTCCCGGACCAGCGTCGACGTTAATCAAAGATCGAGTGGAGGTGGCGGGAATCGAACCCGCGTCCTCCGGCTTCTCAACAGGCATTCTCCGAGCGCAGCCGGTTGCATTTTCTCGGGTCCGCCGCCGCTGCCGGCACCTGCGATGGACCCCAGACGACCTGTGGTGTTCCCGACGGCCGATCGACAGAACCATTCGGGTAAGTCCTACGTTATGACGCCCGTACCCGACCCGTAGGACTGGGGTCGGACGGACGGGCTACGTATTAGGCAGCCAGCGCGAACTGGTGTTCGGCGTTTGTGTTGGTTTCCGGCTCTTTAACGTGGCTCCGGAGACCACGGCTCGCTTCTCCTGCATCGACGACCAGAGTCGAAACCGATCACCCCCTGGGTTGGCGGGGCACAGTGCCACGCCGAGGACAGTCTACTGCCGCCGGCCGTGGCGGTCGCCGTCACCTGCAGCAGTGCTCGCTGCTGCCGAAGAGATGCACCACGGTCCGGTAGGGCTCATGCCCCGTCGAGGTGGCGGGATCCCCGCCCGGCCGACCACGACGCGGCCCGGGCCATGTCCCGCGCCGCGTCGCGCGTCGCGTCGCGCTCGGCGATGGCGTGGCGCTTGTCGTGGAGCTTGCGGCCCCGGGCCAGGGCCAGCTCGACCTTGGCCCGCCCCTCTTTGAAGTAGATCGACAGGGGGACCATCGTGAGCGCCTGCTGCTGCGTGCGCCCGGTGAGCTCGTCGATCTGGCCGCGGTGCACCAGCAGCTTGCGCCTGCGGTCCGGGTCGTGCGTCCCGAACGCCGAGGCGTGGTCGTAGGGGGGAATGTGCACGCCGTGCAGCCACAGCTCGCCGCTGTCGACGCGGGCGAACGAGTCCTGGAGCGACACCTTGCCGGCGCGCAGGCTCTTCACCTCGCTGCCCTGCAGGGCGATGCCGCACTCGAACGTCTCGAGGATGTCGTAGTCGTGTCGTGCCCGCCGGTTCCGGGCGACCTGGCGGATGCCGTCGGCGTCCGGCGCCGGTCGGCGGGAACCGCGGCGGCCGGGTCCCTTGGCTGCCACGACACCGATCGTAGCGGTACCGTACAGAGTCGATGACCGGCGCGAGCGACCAGGCGACACCATCTGCAGGGGGGCCAGCGACGGCTTCGGGCCCGGACCGGCCGTCCGCCGCAGGCGCACCTGCAGCGACGTCGGTATCGACCAGAACAGCGGGTGGCGTGCCGGCCGCGGGTGGCGTGCCGGCCGCAGGTGGAGCAGCGGGTGGCGTGCCGGCCGCAGGTGGAGCGGCGGGCGGCGGCGGAGGAGGTGCGTCGGGCGGCGAACCAGGGCTCACGATCAGTCGCGACGAGTGGTTTGCCATGGTGGCCCACTGCCTGGGGGCGTTCCCCGAGGAAGGCTGCGGTCTCCTCGGCGGCCAACCCGACACCGGGACCGTCGGCACCTGCTACCCGACGGCGAACGCAGCAGCCTCGGCTCGCGTCTACACCGTGGATCCCCGCGACCACCTGCGGGCCGATCGGGCGGCCGAGGCCCGGGGCGAGTCGATCATCGGGGTCTTCCACTCCCATACCCACACCGACGCCTACCCGTCACGTACCGACGTCGACCAGGCGCCGGATCCGAGCTGGCACTACGTGCTCGTCTCCCTCCGCGAGACGCAGCCCGTCGTCCGCTCGTACCGTATCGTTGCCGGCGAGGTCACCGAGGAGCCGGTTCGGGTCGTGGAGCCCGCGGCGTTCGCGGTGGTCGAGCCGGAAAGGGGCTGACCTCCTGCGCTGGCTGTGGGTCCCGCTCCGGGTTCGGCGGACCAGCGCTCCGATGGGATCGGTAGAATATCGACCGGAACCGTCAACAATCGTCGTACCGACGGCCGTCGCGGCAGTGGATCGCCACGGTCGTCCGTCCTGACCAGGGAGGGTCCGCGTGCCCGTCGAAGTCCGGCTTCCGACCGTCCTCCGCAGCGCGGCCGGCGGCAGCTCGTCGGTCACCGCCGAGGGGGCCACCATCGGCGAGGTCCTGCAGAACCTGATCGCTGCGTTCCCGGCGATGGCCGGGCAGGTGCTCACCGAGGACGGCACGCTGCACCGGTTCGTCAACGTCTACGTCAACGACGACGACGTTCGCTACCTCGAGCAGCTCCACACAAAGGTGGCCGAGGGCGACACCGTCTCGATCCTGCCGGCCGTGGCCGGCGGCTGAGGGCTGGGCGCCCGATGGCACTTTTTCGGAGCGTGCTCGACCTCATCGGCAACACCCCGATGGTCGAGGTCAGCGAGCTGAGCCCCAACCCGCAGGTCCGCATCGTGGTCAAGCTCGAAGGGCAGAACCCCGGTGGCTCGGTCAAGGACAGGATCGCCCTGGCCATGGTGGAGGATGCGGAAAAGGACGGCCGGCTCGCCCCCGGGGACACCCTGATCGAGCCGTCGTCGGGCAACACCGGCATCGGGCTGGCCCTGGTGGCCCGGGTGAAGGGCTATCACCTGAAGGTCGTGTTGCCGGGCAACGTGTCGGTGGAGCGTCGCCAGCTCCTTGAGGTGTGGGGAGCCGAGATCATCGAATCGCCAGGGTCCGAGGGGTCCAACGGCGCGGTGCGCATGGCCAATCGCATCCATGACGAGCACCCCGAGTGGGTCTACCTCTACCAGTACGCCAACCGGGCCAATGCCAACGCGCACTACGAGGGAACCGGCCCCGAGATCTGGCGGGACTGCCCCGAGGTCACCCACTTCGTTGCCGGGTTGGGCACGTCGGGCACCCTGCTCGGCGTCGGCCGGTTCTTGAAGGAGCGCAATCCCGACGTCCGGGTCTGGGCTGTCGAGCCTCCTGCCGGGGAGATGGTCGACGGGCTGCGCAACCTCGACGACGGGTACATCCCCCCGATCTTCACCGATCTGAACGGTGCCGACCTGCTCGACCGGAAGACGATGATCGGCCCGCGCGAGTCGATCGAATGGACCCGTCGGCTTGCCGAGGCCGGGGTGTTCGCCGGCATCTCGAGCGGAGCGGCGATGGCCGGTGCAGCGCGCTGCGCCAGCAGCATCGAGCGTGGGGTTGTCGCCATCGTGGCTGCAGACGGCGGGTGGAAGTACCTGTCAACCGGCGCATGGACCGACGATCTCGACGTCGTGGTCGAGCGGGCCAAGCGCACCATCTACTTCTGACAGCATGCCCGGCGACAGCGCCAGTCCCGGCGATCCAGGTGGTCCGGGTGGCGCGGCGGGTTCGGGTGGCGCCGTGGGTCCGGGTGGCGCCGTGGGTCCGGGCGACACAGCCAGCGCCGGGGTTCCAGCTGCAGGCAGGAGCCCCGCCCGGGGGAGCGCCGGAGAGCGCCGCGGCGGCCGCCGGCGTACGGTGCCGGTGCCCGAGCACCTGGAGCGCAGTGACGGCTGGCACGGTCTGCGGCCCGGTGACCCGGTGGAGATCGACGGTGTGGCGGGTCGGCGCCTGACCTGGGTGTTTCGCGCCCATGTCCGGAACCGCAACAACGGCTCCGAGGCTGTCGAGGTGCTCGGTGGCCGGCCCGGCCAGCAGCACGTCCGCTCCTTCCGACCGGAGCAGGTGTTCCCTGTCGGCGGGCGCAAGCGGGGGGTTCCCTCGCTCGACGAGGCGCCGCAGCTCCCGCTGGCCTGAGAAGCGGGGTCATCGACGGTGCCCGGGCCTGTGCCGGCGCTCGCCTCGTCCATGCGGCGCTCGCCAGGGAGGTGGTCGAGCGTCGGTATGCTCGCCGCTGCCGCTTGAGCGAGGTCCGATGCGTTTCCGCCCTGACCAGATCGAACGCTTCCGCCTGACCACCCTGGTCGTCGACCCCGACAGCGGTGTCGTCGAGCTCGGGTACGCGCTCGACGACGCCTGGTCCTTCACCGAGCGGGTGGTGTTCGGTCCCCGGAAGGTCGAAGCCGTCGACGGCTGGGACGATGGCTTCGCCCGGGTGGCACGGCTGCTGCACCTGGCCGCCGGGGTGAGCTACTACAAGGCGGCGATGCCGGAAACGCTGGTCGTCGAGACCGGGCCGATCTCCGACGTCGAGCGCCGGTTCTGCATCGACCTGTACGACAAGGGCCTGCGCGAGCTCGCCTGGCACAACGGGCTCCCGTTGGAGCGCCGGATCACCGTGGACGCACCCGCTGCCGGCCGACCCGCTGCTCATCTTCCCGTGATGGCGCCCCCTGCCGGCATCGGCATCCCGATCGGAGGCGGCAAGGACTCGGCGGTGGTGGTGGAGGCTCTTCGCGATCGGAGCCCGACGCTGGTGTCGGTCAACGGGCATCCGGCCGCGCACCGGGTCGGTGCCGCCGCCGGGTTGGATGTCGCCGTCGTCCACCGTACCCTCGACCCTCTGCTCCTGGAGCTCAACGACGTGGGGGCTCGCAACGGGCATGTCCCCATCACAGCCATCGTGTCGCTGGTGGCGGTGGCGGCCGGTTTCCGGCTCGGGTACGACACCACCGTGATGGCCTTGGAGAAGTCGGCCGACGAGCCGACCCGGGTTGCCGGCGGCGGGGGATCGTCGCCGGCCGTTGCCGTGAACCACCAGTGGAGCAAGTCCAGCGAGTTCGAGGAGGTCCTGGCGGCGGTGCTGGCGGACACGGTCGGGCCCGGGGTCCGGTACCGGTCGGCACTGCGCGATGCCGGTGAGCTCGACATCGCCGCTGCCTTTGCGCTGATGCCCCGGTACCACCGAGCGTTCTTGAGCTGCAACCGGGCATTTGCCCGCTCCGGTGCCGACCGCTGGTGCGGTGAATGCCCGAAGTGCCGCTTTGTGTACCTGGCGCTCGCCACCGCCATGGGCCCTGACCGGCTCGTCCCGATCTTCGGGCGCGACCTGCTGCGCGAGCCGGATCAGGTCGCCGGGTTCCGGGACCTGTTCGAGGAGGGCCGCAAGCCCTTTGAGTGCGTCGGGACTCGCGACGAATCCCTCACGGCCTTCGCCGAGCTCGGTCGGGACCCGGCCTGGGCGGATGCCACCGTCGTTCGGGCCCTCGCCCCTCGCCGGGCAGCTGTGGCCGGGGTGGAGCCGGCGGATGTGGCCGGGGCGGGACCGGAGGCCATGACGGCCGCGGATCCAGGGGTGTCACGGACGTCCGGTGCGGGCCGGGTGCCGGGCCGGGACCCGGCTCGCCTGTTGCGCGATATCCGGTCGGCGGTGGACGAGGTGCGGGCCCGATGACCGGCGGGCCGGACCGGTGAGCCGAGGGGACGTGTCCGCGCCGTCGGCGCGCCGGGGCATCGAACGCATGCGCGGTGCACGGGTGGCGGTCTGGGGAACCGGAGCGGAAGGGACGAGCGTGGTCGCGCTGGCGGTGGCCATGGGCGCAGACATCACCGTGGTGGACGACCGCCGACCAGGGGCGGGTGCCGGGTCGGGCGGAGCGCTCCACGGACCCCCGGGTGGTCCGGCCGGGATCACGGGCGACAGCGACAGCGGCGGCGCGGGTGGTGCGGGTGGCTCGGGACGCTGCGGTGGAGCAGGTGGTGCAAGCCACTCGGGTGGTGGCGCACCGGGTGGCTCGGGGCATGCTGGTGGCGCGACTGGGATCCGTACCGGTAGCGCGGCTGACGGTCCGCAGTCGCCTGCGGTGCTGGCGGACGCCGGCTTCGACGTGGTGGTGCGGTCGCCGGGCGTGTCCCGGTACCGACCGGAGCTCGTCGCCGCCGCCAAGAACGGTGCTGTGGTGACGACACTCACCGCACTGTGGCTCGAAGACTTCGGTGACGGCGCCGTCCTGGCGGTCACCGGCTCCAAGGGGAAGACGACCACGGCGATGCTCGCGGCGGCCGCCCTGCGTGCCGTCGGTCGACGGGTGGCGGTCGCCGGCAACATGGGCCGGCCCCTGGCCGAGCTGTACGGCGCGCCGGCGGACGTCGACACATGGGTCGTGGAGGTGTCGAGCTTTCAGGCGGCGGAGGTGACGGTGTCGCCACCGTTCGGTGTGCTCACGCTGCTGGCACCCGACCACCTGGACTGGCACGGATCGTACGAACGGTACGTCGCCGACAAGCTCAACCTGTTCGCCCACCGGCCGTCTGCGGTGCTGGCGGTCAATGCCACCGATCCAGCGGCCTGGGCGGCGAGCGAGCGGTTCGCGGGACGCACCGGCTACGGCGCTGCCGGTGATCTCGTCGTCGTGCGCGCCACAGCGGACGGCGGCCTCGAAGCGGCTGTCGACAACCAGTCGTACCTCGACGCGGGCACGTTGGAGCGAACCGTCTTCGGGCTGCGCGGCGAGCACAACCTGGTGAACCTGTGCGGCGCACTCACCGCCACGAACGCGCTGGCCGGCGCCGTGCCCGATGCGAGCTCCCTGGTCCAGGCGCTGGACGACACCCCGGCGCTTCCAAGCCGCCTGCGCACCGTCGCCGTCGCCGGCGACCTGGAGCTGGTCGACGACGCGCTGGCCTCCAACCCGGCTGGCGCTGTTGCCGCCCTGCGGGCATTCGCCGGCCGGCGCCTGTGCCTCATCGCCGGAGGCGCCGACCGCGGTGTGCCTTTCGGACCACTCGTCGACGAGCTGCTGGCGGCTCGACCGGAGCCCACAGTGGTCGTTCTCGGCCCAGCGGGGCACCGGCTGGCCGCCGAGCTGTCGGCACGCGCATCGGTGCTGACGTGCCGACCGGCCGACTCGGTCGACGATGCGGTGCGCATCGCGGTGTCGCTGCTCGGTGGGTGCGGCGTCGTCCTCTTCTCGCCGGCGGCTCCGACGCCGCCGGGTGCGGGCTCCTACGTCGACCGGTCGGCCGCGTTCGCAGCCGCAGCCCGGGTGCAGGTCGCCGCAGCGGCCGCACCTGGTCCTGGGCCGGACCCGGCGCGGCCGGGTGCAGCGCCGTGCTGACGTTGACGGTGCTGGGTTGCGACGGCAGCCACGCCGGTCCCGGCGGCGGTCCCACACCTCGACCGCCGGGAGTCGGGAGCGGGGCAGGCAGCGGC
>JAKAYQ010000146.1 GCA_021826725.1 Actinomycetes bacterium | reverse complement strand
TTCCGATCTGCCCGACCCGGTGCACGAACCGACAACCCCTCCGACATCCGACCCGGTGCACGAAGCAACAACCGCCCCGGCACCCGACCCGTTGCCACCTGGTCGTCTCACCACGCGCTGGTCGGCATGGTGGTGGCCGGGCTCGGCTCCGCCGCCCTGCTGGCCTGGCCGGTCTGGTTCGCACTAGCCGGTCCCCGCCACATCACGGGTTCGGTATGGACTGGGACGGGAAACTTCGGTGTGCCCTGGACCAGCTTCTTCTCCGCGACACGGGCGAGCACGGCGACACGGCTTTTCACTCGCTATAGCGGCTATCTCGGCACGCCGGGACTTCCCGCCGCCTACCTGGGCCCGACCCTGCTGACGATCCTTGCCGGTGGCGTCGTGGCAAACCGCCGGCGCCCGGCGGCGTGGGCCGCGCTGGCGACCGTGCTGCTCGCCGGGGTGCTGGCTCTCGGCAGCGCCCTGCTGCCGTTCGCCTGGTACTCGTCGTGGTGGCTGCCCTGGCGGGCGCTGGCCGGCCTGCCCGTCCTGGACGACGTGGTGCCCCAGCGCCTGATGGCGGTGGGCTTCCTTGGCAGCGGGGTCCTCCTGGCGCTGACGCTCGACGCCGTCACCGGTCGCCGGCGGCGCGGCGGCGTCGATGCGCCCGCCTCGGCAACCAGCAGCAGCCGCCCGGGTCCAGCGATCGGCTCGACCCGACGGAGAACCGCACGGTGGTGGCGTGCAGCGGCGGCGGGCGCAACGGCGGCGATCGCCCTCGCCCCGATCGTGGTGCCGTCGGCCACCTTTCTCACCGTCGGAGCGGTACAGGTTCCGGCCTGGTTCGCGCAGGTGGCTCCGACGATGCCGCCCCGAACGGTGCTCCTGGTCCTCCCGTTCCCGTCGGGGCGGGTGTCGAACGCCATGGGATGGCAGGCGTTGGACGGCTTCAGCTTCGCGATCGCCGGCGCCTACGCGAAGGTACCCGGCCCCGGCGGCACGGTGCAGTACTCGGGCGCCCCAGGGAGTGCCGACGCTGTCCTGTCACAGCTGACCGAACCGACCGGTCCCCTGCCACTGCCCACCGCCAGCGCCGAGGCCGCGGTGCGCCGGGCGCTCCTGCGATGGCACGTCACTACGGTGGTCGCCACCGGTCGGCAGGTCGGAGCCGTCTACCCCGCGCGGTACGCCGCAACCTTCCTGACAGCGACGCTTGGTCGGGTTCCCGCGATTGAGGCGGGCACATGGGTGTGGCAGCACCCGGCCACCGACCCGGCCCCACTCGCCGTCGATGCCCGGACCGTGCAGCGATGCGTGGCGCTGGCCGACCAGCGCGGCGCTCCCATGCTCACGGGCCCCCGCTGTGTGGCCCTGCGCGGCTGACAGTCACAGCAACATCAGGCCCTGCGTGCCGCCGGGCATGGCGCCACCAGGATCCCGCAGCCGACACCACGGCACCGGCCATGCCTGCCAGGGCAGCATCGTCGACCCGGAGCTGACGGACCTGGCCGCTCTCGGGCCACCACCCGAGCACGAGCGCGGCACCGCCTGCCGGTCCTCGCGCAAGAGCGGAGACGAGTGCGGGAAACCCGAGGTCCATCGACCAGTCGGCAGGAGCCGCACCACCGGCCACGACAAGGTGGGCCACGCCGCCCGAGATCGCCTCGATCCGGAGGTCGACCCGGCCTTCGAGCCGGCACCATGGTGCAGCGCCGATCGGGACTCGCTCGTCGCGCGTGACGACGACGGCCCGGCCACCGATCCCCTCCCAGTCGATCCCGGTCCACAACTGCACAGCCCAGACCACGGCTTCGGCCTGCACGACCGCACGGCCCCCCGGTGGCAATCGGCACCACCATCGGGCCCACCACGGGATGTCGTGACCCGCACCGGGAGCACGAACGCGTGCTTCGGCTTCGGCGAGCACGTGGGCAACCGCCTCGGATGCCGTGGTGGACCGACCACGCACACACCGGTCGAGCGCGTCGAGCCCGATGGCTCGACGGCACCGCACCGGCGAGCAGCTGAACGGCGTATCGGGGGATGCATCGGGCTGGGCACGAAGCGCCGCGAACCGGCGCCGATCGAGCCGCAACGTGACACCGGCTCGCCCATAGGGGTCGTCCGCTGGCAGGGACCGCTCCAGCTTCAAACGAGCAGCAGCGACACCGGTCGCCGTGACCGAGCTCGCCGGTGCACCGACGAGCAGCTCGGCGAGCGCACGGGGGCGATCCCGCTCGACCGGCACCCCGGTGAGGATGGTCACGACGCCACCTGCGGCACTCGCACCCCATCGCAACCTGCCGGATGCTCCGAGCGGCACCGAAACGCCGGGCCAGGGCGGGATCCTCGCCGACCGTCGCCGGAGCGGTCCGAGCCCGCCGCGTGGCCGGAATCGGTGACCCCGGCCGGACCGGGCCGCAACAGGTACGCGCCGACCCGGGCGACAGCCGGCTCCGCCATCGTCCGGAACCCCGCAGCCGACACGCCCACCGGCTCTGCCGGGACCGCGGTGCGGACAGCGGCTACGACATCAGCCGCCACGGCGAACAGATCCTGCAGCTCCACGCCGCGCTCGGACAGGGTGCCGCTGCCGGTGCAGAACACGGATATCTGGAACGGCTGCACCCCGGACCGAAGGGTCTCGACAAGGGCGGCGAACCACAACCGGCGCCACGGCGCCGTCCCCACCGACCCGGCAGTTACCCCGACCAACCCGACAGCGGCGCGCTGGCGCGCCGGATGTCCAAGCACCAGGTCGGGCCGACCGACCATGACAGCTCGTCCACCTGCCACCGGAACGGACCACCGCTCGCCTGCTCGCGGCGCCCAGCGGGGGTCGATCGGCGGCCAGGTCGCCGCCAGGCGCCGGGCGTGCAGGGCCAGTTCGGCAGCGACGGCCCGGCGCTCGCCGACCGGCAGGTGGTCGATTTCCTTCGCCAGACCGGCAGGATCCCCCGACGCCCGTAAGCCCGCAAGCGCGTCCGCCAGGGGAGCCCCGATCCGGCGACACGTCACCCACTGCCGGAACAGGACTCGAACCAGACCGTCGAGGAGGCGCGGCGACACGGTGCGCTCATGATCGGAAGCGCCAGCCGCGCCAGCCGCACCAGCCACACCAGCCGCGTTCACCACACCAGCCGCGTTGGCCAATCCCGACGCACCGCCCCGTCGACCGCGGCGGCCGAATGCGTCGGCGGGCTCCGTGTGGTTGGAAAATTCCGGGTCGACCGCCCACGGCGAGGTCGCAGCATCCCCGAGGGCCAGGCTCCACCATCCGATACGTACGAGCACATCCCGGTCGCCGGGCCAGCCGGCCAGCTCGTCCTCTATCCACTCGCGCAGGCCGGCGCATCCGGCCCGGTCCGCCAAGGGACGCTGCCGGCCCCGACCGCGGAGCCTGGCGACAAGGTCGGCCGCCGGGAGCTGCTCGGACTGGGCATCCACCTCGGCACCCGACACGGGCACCGACTGGGCATCCAGCTCGGCACCCGACACGGGGAGTGGACCAGCGGCAGGCGTCATCGCCAGCATCCTCGCATCGGGCTGTATCAGTGGCCTGGTTCACACAACGCACCCGCGAGTGCCGTTAGCCTTGAAGAACGATGCCGCCTGCCGCCTCCCAGGGACGAGCGCCGGGGGGCGCGGTGGACGACGCACCGCGCCCTGCCTGCGCCGATGCCCGTCAGTGCACCGCGCACAGTTCCGCGCGGCGCAGATCGGGTTCGGCATCGTGACCGCCGCCTTCCTCGCCATCTTCGCCGTGTTCGTGGTGCTCATGGTTGGGCTGGCTGTTGGAGCGGTTCGGTGGGCGGTCCGCCGCGACCAGGCCGAGCGCCGACGTCGTGCCGCTACAGCCGCGGCCGGTGGAGACCAGAACGACGCGACATCCTCCGGTCCGACCGCGACCCGACTGTGACGACCCGACCGCACCAGCCCGACCCGGAGCCGACCCCGGTCCGAGCGGGACCCGACCCCGACCCGGCCCGGACCCGACGGGCTACGGACCAAGCCGCCGCCCTTCAGCCCGGCCCGGTCCTGCCCGGGGCTCCCCGCCCCATCCTGCGAACGCCAGTCGAGCTCGTCCGGTCGGCATCGAGGGTCCCCGTCGCACTGGCCCGGTCGGCCTCACGGGTGCCGTCCGTCCTGGGCCGTGCTGCACCGCCCACCGGGGCCGGCGGCGACGTCGGCCTGGCTGGTGGCGTCCTGCTATCGGTCCCCGGAGCCGCGGTGCCCATCGGCGCCATGCCCGTGGACCAGCACGTCCAGTTCCCCGGCGCCGTCTTCCGCGGACCCGAGCGGCGCTGGGAGCGTGCCGTCCGCCCGCTGCGGTTGGCACGCAACGTCCCCACGGCGTTCGTCCTGGCCGGGGGCGGTGCCCGCGGTGCAGCACAGGTCGGGATGCTCCAGGCGCTCACTGAGTGGGGGATCCGACCCCAGGCCATCTACGGGTCGTCGGTCGGCGCCATCAACGCCGCGGGGTTCGCCGGCAGCCCCGACGGCGTCGGCGTCGCCGCCATGGCGTCGTTGTGGCGACGGGTCACCCGCGAGGACGTGTTCCCCCAGGGACGCATCCCGGCCCCCTGGCGGTTCTTCCAGACCCGCCCGGCCGTCCACGACAACGCCAGCCTCCGGCGACTTGTCGCCAGTGCCGTGAGCTACGAGCGCATCGAGGATGCCGCCGTCCGGCTGCAGGTCGTGGCCACGTCGTTGGCGGACGGCCAGGTCCGCTGGCTGGAGCGGGGGCCGGTCGTCGATGCCGTGCTGGCATCGGCGGCGCTCCCGGCACTGCTGCCACCGGTGGTGATCGACGGCGACACGCTCATCGACGGCGGCGTCGTCGACAACGTGCCCCTCGGGCGGGCTATCGAGCACGGGGCGCGGCGCGTGTTCGTGCTCCTCTGCGGCCCCATGCGCTACACGCCCCAGCCGCATCGCCGTCCGGTCGAGGCGGTGCTCACGGGGTTCTTCATCGCCATCCACGCCCGCTTCGCCCGGGAGCTGCAGTCCCTGCCACCCGGGATCGAGGTGGTGGTGCTCACGGTCGACACCCAACCCCTCTCGCGCTACGACGACTTCTCCTCGACCGAGGCGCTGATGGCCGCCGGGCACGCCAACGCAGAGCGGGTGCTCGCCTTCTGGGAGGCCGGGGGCGTGGGGGATGCGCCTCCGGCCGCTCCCGGCACGACCAGGCCCGCAGCGGCCGATCCGCTCGTCGCTCCCATCCCCTGATCACCTGGGTCCCGCCGTGCAGTGCACCAGCCGCAACCCGAACCACCTCGCCCAATCGCGGCGAGACCAGCCGGTTCAGGTACCTGGCTCGCCCGGTGGCGGAGCCACATGCCATCCGGCCTGGGACACGCGCCGCGGCTCGTAGAAGACGCAGCCTTCCGGGCAGGCGAACGGCAGGTGCTCGTTGGCGTCAACCTTGCAACGCTCGAGCTTCTCTCCCCGGCCGGTCGTCTGCATGACGTAGTGGCGGCAGTCGGTGTTCACGGCCATATGCCATTGTTGCGCATGGGGCGGCCAGCCGCGCGCCACCGCTGGCCGCCACTGCCGCAGCGCCGGCCGGTGAAAGCCCTCCGGGGACCGTTGCTGCCGAGGAGCCGGGTTCGTACGGTAGCGTCGCAGTGTGGACACACCTGTGTCGCCCCGGCAGCTCCTGCGGTGGAGCCAGAGCCTCGCTGCCATCGCCCGCACCGGCCTGGGGTTCAGCGACAGCCTCTACGAGCGAGAGCGCTTCGAAGAGGTCCTGCGCGTCGCCGCAGACATCCAGGTGGCAGCCGACCAGGGCGCAGATGGGGCCGAGGACGCCGACCACACGGTCGAGGAGTGGCTCGCCACCGTGGGCCGCGGCGTGCCCGGCTACGTCACACCGAAGCTGGCCGTCGGCGCCGCCGTGGGCAACGACCGGGGCGAGATCCTCCTCATCAAGCGAGCCGACTCGGGCGTGTGGCTGTACCCGACGGGATGGGCGGACGTCGGCTACTCCGCCGCCGAGGTGGTGGTGAAGGAAGTGCTCGAGGAGACGGGGATCGAGGTCGAGCCGCTGCGTCTCATCGCCGTCCTCGACGGGCTGCGCCTCGGCTTCACCCGGATGCCGTTCTACTCCCTCGTCTTCCACTGCCAGGCGGTGGGCGGCGAGCTGCAGGCCCACCCGCTCGAGTGCGCCGACGTGGGATGGTTCGCCCCCGATGCCCTGCCCCAACCCCTGGCCGGTGCTGACCGCTGGGGGCCGCACATCTTCCGGGCGCTTCGCGGCGAGCCCGTGGAGGTGCTGTTCGACCGGCCTCGCCAGCCCATGTGGCGGGGCGAGCCCGAGGTGTCGGACACGCACGCCGGTGGAAGTCCAGATGCGCGCACTGGTGGCACTTCGGGCGAGGTGGACGAGCCCGGCAGCGCCCGCCGGCACTGATGCACCCGCAGCCCAGCGGTCGGGCGGCGGCCGCATGTACCGCTCGCCGGCCACCGTTCGCTCGTCGATGTCGGCATACGAGGCCCGTGCCGCGCGCACAGCCACTCAGCAACCGGCACACAGCCGCCGTTGCACTCACCGCCTGAGCTCGCCCAGCCACCGGCAAACAGCCACAGCCACCGGCGCTGGCGTCAGTCGAGATCGGCCCCGAGATCGCAGTCGGCCGGACCAGGGGCCGCATCGAAGCGGAACCCCACGCCCCGAACCGTCCGCAGGTACCGGGGCCGGGCCGGGTCCGGCTCGAGCTTCATCCGCAGGCGCCGGACGTGGGTGTCGAGCGTGCGGGTGTCAGCCAGGTCGCGGCCGGCCCACAGCCGGTCGATGAGCTCGTCGCGCGTCCACACCTGCCCGACCGGCGAGACCAGGCAGGCGAGGAGGTCGAACTCCCGTCGGGAAAGGTAGACCGCAGCGCCGCCGACGGTGACGACCCGGCGACCGAGGTCCACCACGACACAGCCCACCGTGACCGACGTGGTCTCCGCACTGGAGCGCGACACCTCACCGTACCCCGGTGGCGGCACGACACGGCGCAGCACGGCTTGTATACGCGCCACCAGCTCACGGAGGTGGAAGGGCTTGGTCACGTAGTCGGCCGCCCCGACCTCCAGCCCTACCACGACGTCGACCTCGCTGCCGAGGGCGCTGACCATGATCACCGGAACGGGGGCTCGGGCGCGCATCGTGCGGCAGACCTCGGTCCCTGGCATCCCCGGGAGGACGACATCGAGCAGCACGATGTCGGGTGGATGCTCCGTGAACAGCCGCAGACCCTCGGGGCCGTCCGCCGCGACTTCGACGGAATAGCCTTCGGCCCGCAGGCCAAGCTCGAGAGCCTCACGGTACGACTCGTCGTCTTCGACCACGAGGATCCGGGTCGCTTCGTCGGAACGTGCCAGCCGGTTCATCGCGGCCGCCCCTACTGCCCGGTCATCGCGGCCGGTGCGTGACCGAGGCGCCCGGACCCGAGGTGCTCGGGGCTGCTGCCGGGCGTGCGCTGCGCCGACGCCGGTGCCGCTGGGCGCGGCCCGGTGCATACCGCTGGCTGCGGGCCACCACCACCCGAGACAGCAAGATGAGCGCCACGATGAGCAGGATGAGGAGGAAGGCGGCATCGTGCGACAACGCGTGGGCCGCCGTGGACGGCTCCTGGTAGAAGGTCCAGACCGCGTAGGGGAGATAGCCGATCGGGGCGTGCAGGAGGTGCGCGGTCGGCATGCTGTCGCTCCAGCCAGCGGTGTACAGCAGCGGGGCGGTCTCCCCGAGTGCGATGGCCACCGCCACGATCAGCCCGGTGGCGATACCGGGGACGGCGGGGCGCAGCACGGCCGTCCGCAGCACACGGCCCGAGGAGAAGCCGAGTGCGGTGGCTCCTTCGCGATACGAGGTCGGCACCTGGGCCAGGGCGACCTCCGTGGCCTTGACGATGTAGGGCAGCACCAGGATCGTCAGGACGATGGCAGCAGCCGCCAGCGAGAATCCCCAGTGGAACGCCACCACCAACACGGTGTAGCCGACGTACCCGAGGACGATCGAAGGTATGCCCGACAGGACTTCCGAGGCACCCCGCAACAGCGAAGACCGGCGGGACCCACCGTACTCGGCCAGGTACACACCCGCGCCAACGCC
>JAKAYQ010000145.1 GCA_021826725.1 Actinomycetes bacterium | reverse complement strand
GTGGCATGAGAAAGTAGTGCCATCGGTCCCTGTCTTTGGTCCTCGGCGGTGAAAGACACTGCTCATCGTGGAACCAGAGCAGAGCCGACGGAGCGCGCTGAAGAGCGTTGCTGCGGCCGGGATTGCTGGAATGGCGCCCGTTCTCGGGGCGAAGCTGCACGGCCGTGGAGCCGCGGCAGGAACAGTCGTGTCGAAGAGCACGCCCAAACGGCTCGCCGGCGCCCTGACCGGAAAGCAGAAGGGAGCTGGCGCAGCGAGCGCGGCTGCTGCCGGCGAGCCGGATTGCTCCAACGCCGCCTGGCTCGTCGTCGCCGACCCCGCTCACCCGAGCTACGGGAAGTTCCTGACGGTGAGCGAGGCGGGGATCGCCGCGGCGGGCGGAGCAGGAGCCGACCCGGTGGTCTGGGACCGGGCGACAGGTGGCCCGCTGCCCGTCGCAGGCGCGGCGGCCGGCGATCTCTGGCCCAGTGGCGCTCTCAGCACCGCCACGGTCGCCGTCAACGGCATCGCGTGCCGCACCGCGCTGCAGGAGCTCTACGAGGCTGCCTCGGAGCGCTCCGTCGCCGAGTACGCGTCGCTGGCCGGCGTCTCCCAGGCTGTCGTCGAGAACCTGGCGACCGAGTTCACCAGTCGCGGTCGCAAGGCTGTTGCCGACTTCTATCGCGGGCCCGCCATGCACACCAACGGCGTCTACAACGGTCGAGCGATCATGGTCTTGAACTTCCTCCTCGGCAACGTCGACTGGGTCGGGGGCTACCTCGCGGGGGGTGGCGCTGCCGACTACGACGGCAAGAGCTCGGGCGCGCCCTACCCGCTTGCCGCCTGGCCCGGCCAGCCCAAGGCCGTGCCGGCGGGGGTGCCGATCTCCAGGGAGGGCGTGTTCTACGAGAAGTCCGCCGCCTACGCGAGCGCTGTTGCTGCCGGGAAGAGCCCGTTCCCTGCACCGAGGCCGTGGTTCCCCTTCGGGTTCGGGATCTGGCCCGAGATCTTTGCGGGGATCTACCAGCAGTACCCTTACCCGGCGAAGATCGTGCTGCAGCACGAGGCCAACCCGGCATGGAGCCCGCCGGCCATCGGAGGCGCGCCCGAGGGCACGCCGTGGATCCGCATGGTCACCGACACTGCCAAGATCCCGCTGTTCATCAGCACCGACATCGTGGTGGCGGAGAGCTCTGCCTATGCCGACTACATCGTCCCCGACACGAGCTACCTCGAGGGGTGGGGCGTTCCGACCAATTTCCCCACCTATCCCACCAAAGCCCAAGGGATCCGCAGGCCCGTCGTCGACGCGTTGACCGCGAAGACCCCCGGTGGCGACCCCATGTGCATGGAGCAATTCCTCATCGATGTGGCCAAGGCGGTCGGCATGCCCGGGTTCGGGGGCGGCGCGTTCTCCGACGGCGGCAGCCTCGACCGCAGGGAGGACTTCTATCTCCGGCAGGTCGCGAACATCGCGTACGACCCGAGCGTTCTCGTGCTCGGGCCCAGCGGGTTCGACAAGGCCGGACCGGTACCAGATGCGACGCCTGCCGAGATGGAGATGGCCGGGGTGGCCGCCCTCCGGTCCATGGTGGCGCTCCCTGACGCAGTGTGGAAAAAGATCGGCTACGTGCTGGCCAGAGGGGGCAGGTTCGAGGACTACGTGGTCGGCTACCAACCGAGCACGGCCGTCACCGAGCGCCTTCGGTCACTGACTGTCGGCCAGATCACCGAGTCGAGCCTCGGACGTTGGGTGACCCCGCCGGGGGCGATCGGTGCCGACAAGCTGCAGCAGATCTACGGCTCGATGGTGGCTCAGGTCGGCGCCTACCCCGCCAAGCCGACGTGGGCGACCCACACCTACGGCTCGCTGAGCACGGCGTCGGAGGCGTACCCGTGCCAGATCTACAACGAGGTCATGGCCACGACGCACAACGCGCTGACCGGCAAGCGCTTCAGCGGGGTGCCGCGCTTCGAACCGGTGCAGACGATGCGAGGAACCTTGCTGTCCGATCTCGACCCGATGGCGCGGTACCCGCTGTTCCTGTCGACGCACAAGCAGCCGATCCACTCCAAGTCCCGCACGATCGCTGACCCCTGGCTGCTCGAGATGATGCCCGAGGCGTTCATCGAGATGAACCCCATGGACGCGGACCACCTTGGGGTCGAGTCGGGTGACCAGGTGCGGGTCGTGTCGGCAAGCCACTCCTCGGGCATGACAGGACGGGTGCGCACGACCTCCGGCATCAGGCCCGGGGTGATCACGTTCCCCGCCGCGTTCGGTCATTGGCAGTACGGGTCGGGCCGTTGGGACGTGGACGGGCGCTCGTTCCAGGGAGACCGTTCCCGGAATGCTCCGGTGCGCTTGAACGCCGTCATGCGGCTCGACCCGGATCTGGCCGCCGCGGATGGCTGGACGATCGGGCTCGAGGACCCGGTCGGGGGCGGCGCCGATTACTACGACACGCGTGTCCGTGTCGAGAAGATCTAGGAGGATCCCGGTGGCGACCATGGCTGCGTGGACGCGGGCGTTCGGCTTCGACTACCTGGCCTACGCCTGGCTCGAGGGCCCCCTGCGGCTCCACGAGGATGCCCTCGGACCCTGGACCGAGGACATCGCCCGGTGGGACCCCGCATTGTCCCGGCAGGTCGCGGGTGCCGTGCGAGCGCTCGACGATCCCGCCGAATCGGAGACCGCAACCCGGGAGTTCCAGCGCTGCATCGTGGTCCCGGTCCCGGGTCGGTACGTGCCGCCGTATGCGTCGGTCCACCTCGATGCGTCGAAGTCGCTGTGGGGAGCGGTCACCAGACAGGTGCTGTCCTGGTACGACGACGCCGGTCTCGACTGGGTGGGCCACTCATCGCGCTACCCATGGGTGCGAGCCCCGGACCACATCGGGGTGGAGTGCGCCTTCGCCGCCGAGCTGTGGGCGGCCACGGGCGACGGCGGGCGTGCGAAAGTCGATGCCGGCCACGCGCTCGTCGCCGGGCACCTGCCCGAATGGGTGCCCCGCTACGTTGCCGAGGTGCGCGAGCGGGTGGCCGGATCGTATTGGCTGGGCATGACTGGGCTGCTCCAAAGCTTGGTCAGCGAGGGCGCGCTTCAGGTCAGGAGCGAGCCGGGCGTCGCGGTGGAACCGATTGTTCGAGGAGCGGTCGTCACCTCGGGACCGGCACGCTCGTTCGGGCGCACCTGTGAGGTCGGCGCCCGGCCGGCCGGGAAGTCGTCGTCCACCACGGGAAGGTGACCGGTGGGCCGTGGGCGCAACACCAGGACGGCCAGCACGAAGGCCAGGGCGGCGGCGATCGCCCCGGTGCGAAACGCCATCTGGTAGCCGTGCACGGTCGCGGCAACGGTGAGCGCGTGGAGCTGTGAAGCCCGAGCCCCGGCCGTGGCGGCGCCGTGGAGGTTTGCGGCTGCGTGCCGGAGCTGGTCCGTGGTGGCGGTCGCCGCCACGGTCACCAGTGCGGCGAGCCCGAGCGATCCTCCGACCTGCTGGCTCGTGTTGAGCAACGCCGAGGCCAGACCGGACTGGTTCCGGTGCACCGACGATACGGCGTTCAAGGTGAGGGGCATGAACGACAGGCCCATGCCGATGCCGACGAGCACGAGCGGGCCGAAGATGGCGGCATAGCTCGATGACGCGGTGACCAGCGACACCCAGAGCAGGCCGGCCGTCACCAGGATCGGGCCGATCCTGAGGAACGCGCGGAGATCGAACCGCCGGAGAAGGCGCGAGACGGTGATGCTGGTGAGGGCGACGCTGACGGGGATGGGCAGGTAGGCGGCGCCGGCCACGACAGGGCTGTAGTGGAGGATGTTCTGCATGAACTGGGTGAGGAAGAAGATGAGCGACAGCATCGCGGCCCCGAGCAGGAGCATCATCCCGAAGCCGGCCGCGCGGTTCCGGTCGCCCAGGAACGCGAGCGGGACGAGCGGTTGGCGGCTCCAGCGCTCGATCATCACGAACACGCCGAGGATGGCGGCTGCAGCCGCGAACGAAGCGATCGTCCCGGTGCTCGACCACCCTGAGGTCGGTGCGCGCACCAGGCCGTAGACGAGCAGCGCCATCCCGCCGGAGATGGTCACCGCACCGGGCACGTCGAGACGGCCACGGCGGCCGCTCCGGCTCCGGCCGCCGGTCAGTGCCACCGGGGTCAGTGCGAGCACCGCGGCACCGATGGGAACGTTCACGAAAAGCACCCACCGCCAGGAGGAGACGTCGACGAGGATGCCGCCGAGCAGGAGGCCGAGCGCCCCGCCGGCGGCGGACATCCCGGCATAGACGCCCATGGCCCGGTTGCGCTCGGCACCTTCGTCGAACGTCGTCGCGATGAGCGCGAGCGCTGTGGGCGACGCGATGGCAGCACCCACGCCTTGGAACGCCCGGGCGGTGATGAGCCCGGCCTGGTCTGTGGCCAGCCCGCCGGCGAGGGAGGCAGCGGCGAACACAGCGATCCCGATGGCGAACATCCGGCGCCGTCCGAACAGATCACCGGTCCTGCCGCCAAGGAGCAGCAGCCCGCCGAAGACGAGCACGTACGCGTCGATCACCCAGGTGAGGTTGGTGGAGGAGAAATGCAGCTCACGTTGCATGGACGGCAGCGCGATGTTGACGATGGTGAGGTCGAGCATCACCATGAGCTGGGCGGTCGCGATCACCACCAGCGCCAGTCGGTGGTGGTGGTGTGCATGCTGCCCGGCTGCCTCCGGGCTCGTCCGGTCGGGCCCGGCTCGGGGGCCGTTCGGTGGGGTCATCGCTCGAGCCCGTGGGGCGCAGGCGACGTTGTCCACGCCACCGCGTCCACCAGCGGGGTGCCGCCGTCCCCAGCCGGCCGTTCGTGCCGGCGCACGTCGACCGCGAGCGGGGCCAGCAAGCTGGTGAGCAGCGCTTCGGTGTACAGGCGCTCGGGGACGGGGGGCCCCGCACGGCCTAGGGAGTCGAGGTGGTGTCCCACGATGTAGACGTGGCCGCCGGGGGCAACGGCGGCGGCAGCACGTGCGAAGAACTCCTCGCGTTCGCCAGGAGAAAAATGCAGGTTCGCCACCACCACGAGGTCAAAGCTCGCTGCTGGCGGGGCGTAGCCGAGCACGTCGGCCTCCACGAGCTCAAGGGTCACTCCGACCTCATGCGCCCGTGCCTCGGCCTGGGACAGGCCCACTGACGAGGCGTCGACGCCAGTGACCCTCCACCCGCGGCGGGCCAGCCAGATGGCGTTGCGCCCAGGGCCGCAGCCGAGATCGAGCGCACGTCCCGGGGGGAGCGGGCTCACCAAGTCGACCAGGGTCTGGTCGGGCTCGGCCGGCCAGACCGTCTCCGCGAAGCGCGCGTTCCACACCTCCCCGGGAGACGTGCCGTCGCCTCCGGAGCCGCTTTCCCCGTCGGGTTGGTGGCCGTGCCCAGCGTGGGGTTGCTGGCTGGCGCGACCGGTCGGAATGGGGTCGTTTGCCATCGCATCTCCTTCGTCGAAAAGCCCTGACCGCGCCGTGTTCGGGCGAACCTGATGTACTTCGACCTGAGCGGGCGCTTGGCCCGCGGTCGGGCGTCCACCGGCAGCAGTCGTGCATGTCGAGGCTGGTCGTGAGCTGGGCGTGCGCATCCGCGGTCCGGACTCGCTGGTGGGTTCTGAGGGCGGAGCTGGTGGATCGTTGGCGGTGAAGCAGAACGGGCATCCCGACCTGGCGGGCCAGTGCCTGGCCGCCGGCTCGCGCTGCCGACGGTCGGTGCGCAGCAGGCGACCTCGGTCCGATCGCTCATCACCTGCAACTGTGGAGGTCGCTGCAGTATTCCAGGGACCGGGCTCGGTCTGCCGGCGGACTCCAGGGACCGGGCTCGGCCTGCCGCCGAGGGTTGTGGTCGCCGAGCTCGGTGCCATGGCTCGTCGCGGGTTCCATCAGGCTGGTTGGCTCATGACGGGTCCGGTCCGCACCCTGCCGCACTGTCGCCTGGGGCGGAGCGGTGGGACCCTACTGCCTCGGCGAGCACCAGGGCTTCGCGCAGGCGTGGGGGCGGCCCGGTGCCTCCTTGGGCGAGGTGGATGGTCGAGACCATGCGGACGAGGATCCGCCGCGCGACCCAGAGGAAGAAGAGCGCGAGCGGAAGCTCGCCAGCCAGCGCAGTGGCAATTGTCACCCATGCGTCTCGGTTGCCGATCGACGTGACGACGTCGAACCACGCGTCGCTGAACAGCAAAGTTGCCGCGACAATGCTGCCGACAATGGTCACCTGGCGGCGGAGCCATGCCGACCACGCCACGTGGGTGAGCACAGCGACTTCGAAGACGTCGAAGCCGATCCACAGCAGGCGCCAATGTCGCGCCGTGTACCGCTGGGGGAGGGTGAGCCCCAGCGCGACCATCCACGGGATCAGGAGCACGGCGGCCCCCAGGGCGAGAACGGACACCTTGCGGTTGATCGCCCTCATCGGCTGAAGGTTCATCGCGTCCGGGTGAAGCGGTGGACCGCTCGGAGCAGCTCACGGCTTTTTTCGGCGGCAACCACCTCGTCGCCTGCCGCGAGGGCGTCTTTGACGCAGTGGCTGACGTGGTCGTCAAGGATCTTGTATGCCACCGCCTCGAGCGCGGTGTCGACCGCCGCGATCTGGGTGAGGATATCGATGCAGTAGCGGTCTTCAGCGATCATCTTGGCGATGCCTCGGGCCTGGCCCTCGATCCGTCGCATCCGATTGAGCAGTGCATCCTTGTCGGCGACGTACCCGCGGGTGTGCGTACTCGTAGCTTCGGGTGTCGTGCCTGCGGCTTCGGGTGCTGTGCCTGCGATGGGGGTCACGATCGCTCGTCCAATGGGTGAAAGCGCCGGAGGCGCAGCGAGTTGGAGACGACGAAGACGCTGGAGAACGCCATCGCCGCTGCGGCGATGATGGGATTGACGATCCCGGCGACGGCGAGCGGGACGGCGGCGACGTTGTAGGCGAAGGCCCAGAACAGGTTGCCCTTGATCGTCTGCAGCGTCCGCCGTGACAGTCGGATGGCATCTGCGGCACCGCGCAGGTCGCCGGAGACAAGGGTGAGGTCCGAGGCCTCGATGGCGACGTCAGTGCCGGTCCCGATCGACAGCCCCAAGTCCGCCTGGGCGAGCGCCGGAGCGTCGTTGACGCCGTCTCCGACCATGGCGACGACCGCTCCGGTGGCTTGCAGGCGGGAGATCTCTGCCGCCTTCTCCTCCGGCAGGACGTTGGCGACGACCCGGTCGATGCCGACCTCGTCTGCGACGGCGTGCGCTGTCCGCTCGTTGTCGCCAGTGAGCAGAACCGGGGTCAGCCCCAGAGCGCGCAGCTGTGCGATCGCCTGGCGGCTCGTCGGCTTCACCTGGTCGGCCACCGCCACGAGACCACGCGCCTGACCGTCCCAGGCGGCCGCGACGACGGTCGTGCCTGTCGATTCGAGCCGGTAGGCCTGGGCGGCGAGCGCAGCTGGCAGCGGGACGCCCCAGTCGGCGAGCAGCGCGGGCCGCCCGATCACGACACTGTGGCCGTCGACAACCGCTTCGACCCCGAGCCCGGCTCGCGAGGAGAAGTGCTCGACGGAGGGGAGGGTGCCCAGCTGCTGGCGGCCGTGCTCGGCTATCGCCCGGGCAATCGGGTGCTCGCTGGCGTCTTCGGCGGCGGCTGTAAGACGCAGCAACTCACTCTCGGGAACGCCAGCGGCGGGGACGACGGCAGCAACGGTCATCTTCCCCTCGGTGAGGGTGCCGGTCTTGTCGAGCACGATCATGGTGACCTGGTGGGTCTGCTCCAGGATCTCGGGCCCTTTGATCACGATGCCGAGCTGCGCCCCGCGCCCCGTGCCGACCATCAAGGCCGTCGGGGTCGCGAGCCCGAGGGCACACGGGCAGGCGATGACGATGACGGCAACCGCCGCGGTGAACGCGGCTGCGGTCGACGCGCCGAAGACGAGCCAGCCGGCGAGGGTGAGGAGCGACACGCCGATGACGACCGGCACGAACACTGCCGAGACGCGGTCCGCCAGGCGCTGCGCCGGCGCCTTGCCGGCCTGAGCGTTGGTGACGAGCCGGGCGATCTGCGCGAGCGCAGTCGCCGCCCCGACCCTCGTTGCCTGGACGACGAGACGACCCGACGCGTTGACCGTCGCTCCGGCGACCGCGTCGCCCGGTCCGACCTCGACCGG
>JAKAYQ010000144.1 GCA_021826725.1 Actinomycetes bacterium | reverse complement strand
CGGCCGGCTCTTCTGCCGGTGTGCCGACGGGAACGGCTGGGATCCAGGCGGTGCGGTCGTGAGCGCGCCGGACCAGACGTCGCCTGACCGCCTGGCTGCCGACCGGCACGAGGTCGCCTTGGGTGAAGAGCCGCCCGCAGCGACAGCCGCACCGGCGACAGCTGCACCCACAACCCCTGCGCCGGAGTCTGGCGCACCCTCGTACGACGAGGCGCGCCGCCGGTGGGAGGGCGAGGTGGCCAGCGACCCCGGAGTCACCGCACCGCGGGAGAACCTGTCCGGGGTCCCAATCAAAGCGCTGTACGGCCCCGACGACTGGGACCAGTCCAGCTACATGGCCGAGCTCGGGTTCCCCGGCCAGGCGCCGTACACCCGGGGGGTTCACGCCACGATGCACCGTGGACGGCCGTGGAACCCGCGGCTCGTGGTCGGCCTGGGGACACCCGAGGACTACAACGCCCGGATGCGGGAGCTCTACGACCTCGGCCTGACCGGTTTGTTCGTGTCGCCATGCAACAGCCACCTGCGCGGCTACGACGCCGACGAGGTTGACCGCGAACTTCTGGGGGTGTGCGGCACGCTGATCGACACATCCGAGGACATGGAGCGGTCGCTCCGGGGCCTGCCGTTCGAAAAGGAGTCCGTGAGCATCGGCGACACCGCGCCCTACACGCTGACGGCGATGTACCTGAAGATGGCCAGCGACCGCGGCATCCCGTGGGAGACGCTGGCCGGCACGACCAACCAGTCCGACTACCTGTCGCACTACGCCGCGCTGCACATGTTCTTCCGGGTGGCGCTGCCGGGGCAGAAGCGCCTACTGGTCGACCACGTCGAGTGGATGCGCCGGCACGTGCCTCGCTGGAACCCGCTGTCGGTGATCGGCCAGCACTATCAGCAAGCAGGGGCCACACCGGCGGAGGCGATGGGCCTTGCCCTGTCCGCGGCCCTGCAGCACGCGCTCGACCTGATCGAGCACGGCATGGCTCCGGACGACTTCCTGCCGCGCCTGAGCTTCTTCTTCGACGGGTCGGTCAGTTTCTTCGAGGAGGTGGCGAAGTTCCGCGCCGGCCGCCGCATCTGGTGCCGGCTGACCGCCGACCGCTTGGGGGCGACCGACCCGCGGTCGCAGCGGATGCGCTTCCACGTGCAGACCTCGGGCGCAGACCTCACCCGCCAGCAGCCGCTCAACAACATCGCCCGGGTCGCGGTGCAGGCCATCGCCGGGATCTTCGGCGGCCTGCAGTCTCTGCACACCGACAGCCTGGACGAGGCGATCGGCTCTCCGACGGTCGCCGCCGCGCGGGTGGCGGTGGCCACCCAGCACATCCTGCGGTACGAGGCGCACCTGGACGACGTGATCGACCCGCTGGCCGGGTCGTACTACGTCGAGTCGCTCACCGATCAGATGGAGGAGGCCATCATGGCGGTGGTCGAGGACATCGACGCGCAGGGTGGCATGGCTGCTGCCTTGGAGTCCGGGCACGTGCAGCAGATGATCGGCGCGTCCTCCCTCGCCACCCAGGAGCGGATCGAGCGTGGCGACCGGATCGTGGTGGGAGTGAACGCGTTCACGGTGCCCGAGGACCGGGACCACCTGCAGGGCGGGCCGCATGCGGTCTCGCACCAGGTGCCGGCGTCGGGCCACGACCCGCTCGTGCCCGCTCCCGACCGGCCGGACCCAGCCCGCATCGAGGCATACCTGGAGCGGCTGAGGGCGTTCCGAGCGCGCCAGGACCGGTCGGTCGTTGCCGCATCTCTCGACGCGCTGGCCCGATCGTTCGACGACCCGCAGGACAACACCTACGGGCGGGTGGTCGATGCCATCATGCACGGCGCGACCCACGGCGAGGTCTGTCGAACCGTCCGTGAGGCGGCCGGCGCCGGCAACCCGATCGTCATGATCTGAGGGCGGTCGGCGCCGGCGCCGGCGTCAGGGGTCGCGTCGGTGCCGGCAGCAACGGTCGTTCGCGAGGTTCCCGGACCTCGACAACGTCCTTGACCTGCCGGTGCAGCGATGTCCAGGCTCGATCCTCGGATCGAGCTGGCAGCCGGTTGCGTTCGGCCGAGGCGTCCCGTTCTTCGACGGCCTCGGTGTAGCCGCGCTCGAGGTCGTCGTCGCGCGGGAGGCGAGCCGCGTGATGCATCGCAGCGGACCGCAAAGCCAGGCCGCGAGTGTGGGCGTGCTCGCCGAGGAGGACGACGTCCTCGTCGGGGAGGCTGACGCCGAGCTTCATGCCCGTGCCCGGATCGGGAGCAGTGCGGGCCCTACCGGCGGGGGTGCTCTCCGGCCAGGGCGATCGGGTCGACACGGTGTGTGCCTTCTCTCGGTCTCCCGGACGCTTGCGGTCGGGTTGCAGCGACACGGTACGCGTCTTCTCCCGGTCTCGCGGACGAGGCGGTCGGGTCGGAGCCCGGCGATGCGGACATGCTCCCGGTTCCCAGGAATTTCACAGGATCCTCATGGGTTGCCGACAGCCTGGCGGTGTTCCATTCGGCGTGCCACAGGTCCCGCAGCGGCTCGCGACCAGCGACGAGGAGGCACCACCCATGACTGACGACCGCCGCCGGCCTGCCGCCGCCGCTGGCCCGGACGTCGAGGTCACCTCGGCTTCCTGCAGCGCAGACGGTGGCCATGCCACCCGACGCCTGCCGGTCATGGACCCCATCCTGCCCCTGGGCGGCACTGCCGCCTCGACGCCCGCCGTGCGCCTGCCTGCTGTCGGCATGCCGACGGCTGCCACCCCGCCGACGGCCGGCACGCCGGATGGCGTCCCGGTCATCGACCTGGCGGACGGCACCAAGACCTACGCCACCGGTCCGTCGAGCGTGCAGGCGCTCCGGGGCGTGACGCTCCAGGTCGACCGCGGCGAGTACGTCGCCATCATGGGCCCGTCTGGATCGGGAAAGTCGACCCTGATGCACATCCTGGGCTGCCTCGACGTGCTGTCGTCGGGCACCTACCGGCTGTCGGGCCAGGACGTGAGCGCCATGTCCGAGGTGGATCTGGCCGAGGTGCGCAACCGCCGCATCGGCTTCGTGTTCCAGCAGTTCAACTTGCTGGCGTCGCTGCCCGCCTGGCGCAACGTGGAGCTCCCGCTCGTCTACGCCGGCGTCGAGCGCCGGGTCCGGCGCGAGCGGGCCATCGCCGCGCTCGAGCGGGTCGGGCTGGCCGACCGGGTGGAGCACCGGCCCGGCGAGCTGTCGGGCGGCCAGCAGCAGCGCGTGGCGGTCGCTCGCGCCCTGGTCACCGATCCCGACCTGGTCCTGGCGGACGAGCCCACCGGCAACCTCGACTCGGCCTCGACCGACGACATCCTGGCGCTGCTCGGCGACGTCCACACACAAGGTCGGACGGTGGTCCTCATCACCCATGAGGCGGACGTGGCCGCCGCGGCTCGACGGACGGTTCGCATGCGCGACGGCTTGATCCAGGACGACACGGCGGTGCTGGCCGGCGGGGTCCGATGAGCCGGCGCATAGCCCGGAGCTGGGGGCGGATCGGTCGCCGGGGACGCACGCTTGTCGTGGCCGGTGCCGTCGTGGTGGTGGTCGGTGCCGGCGGTGGCGCCGCGTATGCGCTGTCGTCCTCGTCGGGTGTGCAGTACCGGACGGTGGCGGCGAGCGTCGGCTCGGTGACCCAGGCCGTGTCGGCGACGGGCACCGTCGTACCGGCAGACGAGGCCGACCTCGACTTCGCCACGGCGGGCACCGTGGCCGCCGTCGACGTCGCCGCAGGCCAGCACGTGACCGCCGGCCAGCTGCTGGCCACCCTCGACCCCACCGGCCTGCAGGCCGTGGTCGACCAGGCGACCGCCTCGCTTGCCAGTGCGCAGGCCAAGCTGTCAGCGGACGAGGCGCCGAGCACGTCGACCCTGTCCTCCGCACAGAACGCCGTGTCCAGTGCACAGAGCTCGCTGTCGAGCGCCCAGCAGAACCTGTCGACCACCGAGGTGACGAACCAGCAGGGCCTGGACCAGGCCCAGCAGTCGGTCACCCAGGACCAGGCCACGCTGGCGACGGACGGGACCCAGCTCACCGACGACCAGGGGACGCTGTCCGCCGCTGAGCAGGCGGAGGCCATCGAATGCCAGGGTGACGGCGCAGCCGGTGCGCCTGCGGCCGGTACGTCGGGGTCCGGATCGGGGACCTCGACGTGCGGCACCGCCATCAGCGCGGTGAGCGCCGCCCAGCAGAAGGTGGCGGCCGACCAGCAGGCGGTGACCCAGGCCCAGAGCCAGCTTGCCGCGGCACAGTCGTCGGAGACGAGCACCGAGACCAAGAACGAGCAGTCCCTCACCCAGGCCCAGGCCCAGGTCCAGAGCGACCAGACCCAGCTGGCAAATGCCCAGTCCAACCTGCAGTCCGTCGAGGCAGGCCAGCCCGCCGCTCAGGTCGCGGCCGACCAGGCCTCGGTCGCCGCCGCTCAGGCGAGCCTCGCGCAGGCGGACACCAACCTCCAGCACGCCACCTTGGACGCGACGATCTCCGGAACGGTGACCTCGGTGTCGATCGTGCCTGGCCAGTCGGTCTCGGCAGGCGCCAGCCTTACGGGAACCTCGTCGGGATCGGCGAGCGGCTCCGGCTCGTCATCGTCGGGCGGGTCCGGGGGCGGATCGGGCAGCGCGTCCGGGAGCGGCTCGGCATCGGGTTCGGGGAGTGCGTCGAGCACGGCGACCTACGACGTGGTGATCACCAGTCCCGGCAGCTTCGTCGTGGACGCGTCGGTCACCGAGGCCGACCTCGCCCAGCTCACAGACGGCGACCAGGTCGTCATCACGCCGTCGGGCACCACGACGACCGCGTTCGGTCTGCTCACCTCGATCAGCACGATGGGCACCACGACAAGCGGGGTGACCTCCTTCCCGGTGACCGTGTCGGTAACCGGGAGCCCGCCCGGTCTGTACGCGGGCTCGTCGGTCGACCTGTCCATCGTCACGTTGGACCGGTCCGGCGTCCTCGCCGTGCCGACCAGCGCGGTCCACACGATCGGCACCCGCCACATCGTCGACGTGCTGCGCGACGGAGCGCAGTCCCCGGTGGCGGTGACGGTGGGTGCTGTCGGGACGGCCCGCACCCAGATCACCTCGGGCCTGACGGCTGGCGAGCAGGTGGTGCTGGCTGTGGTCACCGGAGCGACCCCGACCACCACGGGTGGCGTGACCCGGGGTGGCTTCGGCGGCGGTGGGTTCGGCGGCGGTGGGCTGGGCGGCGGTGGGTTCGGCGGCGGGCTGGGCGGCGGCGGGCTGGGCGGCGGCAGGGTCCGGGTCGGCGGGTGACGGGTCGAGCCGGCCAGGTGACGGGCTCGGACCGACGACGCGCCGAACGAGCCCGCCCGCGGGTGGTCCAGGGCCGACACGCAGCACAGCATCGGCGACAGGAGCGCCGGGACCTGCAGGTGGCGCGCTCGTGAAAGTCCTGGAGATCGTCCGGTCCGGCTTGGAAGCCGTCGCCACTCACCGGTTGCGCTCCGGGCTCACCGTTCTGGGCATCCTCATCGGGGTGGCTGCCGTGGTCCTCACCGTCGGGCTGGGCGAGGGCGCCACCTCGTCGGTCGACTCGGCCATCTCGTCGCTCGGCGCCACCACCCTGGTGGTGACCCCCGGGAGCTCGACGTCGACCACCGGCGTGCGCGGCGGTTTCGGGTCGGCGAGCACCCTCACCTATGCCGATGCCCGTGCGCTCGACTCGCGCGTCGACTGCCCGGACATCGCTGCGGTGGCGCCCAGCGTCACGCGAGCCGAGGTGCTCACGGCGGGGACCACCACCTGGACGACGTCGGTCATCGGGACCACCCCCTCCTACGCCACAGTGCTGCACCGGACGGTGGCGCAGGGTTCGATGTTCTCTGCCGCGCAGGTCGCCCAGCAGGCCGATGTCGTCGTGCTGGGGGCGACCACCGCAAGCGAGCTGGGCCTGGGCTTCGACCCGGTGGGCAGCACCGTGGACATCGCCGGCATCCCCATGACCGTCCAGGGGGTGCTGGCGCCTGCGGGGTCGTCCTCGTCGACGAACCAGGACGATCTGGCGCTCGTGCCCGTCACCACCGTCCAGGCGCAGATCCTCGGGACGTCCACGGTGTCGCAGATCTACCTTTCGGCCCGCTCCACCGGGGTCCTCGGAGCGGCGGACACCGAGGCCACCGACGAGCTGCTCGCCGTGCACGGGATCACGTCGCCGGCCGCCGCGGACTTCACCATCACCGCCGAGTCGACGATCCTGTCCACTGCCACCTCCGTCGACCGGACGCTCACGATCCTGCTCGCGGGCATTGCCGCCATTTCGCTGCTCGTCGGCGGCATCGGCGTCATGAACATCATGCTGGTGTCGGTGACCGAGCGCGTCCGCGAGATCGGCCTGCGCAAGGCGCTCGGTGCCACGCCTTCGGTCATCCGCCGGCAGTTCCTGGTCGAGGCGTCGGTCCTCGGGTTGGCCGGGGGCATCGTCGGCGCAGGGCTCGGCGTCGTCGGCGCCGTCACCCTGCCTCACGCCATCAACAGCCCGATCGCCATCTCCGGCGCCGCCATCGGCGGCGCGGTTGCCGTGTCGATCGCCATCGGCCTCGCCTTCGGCGTCTATCCCGCCAGCCGGGCCGCCCGGCTCGCCCCCATCGACGCGCTCCGAAGCGAATGAGCGTCGTCCCCGGTCCACAGGAGGCCATCGACACCATGGGCGCACCCACCCGTCGCACCACACGCCCCCGAGCCGCCGGCGCACCAGCCGGCCCCGGTGCACTCCGTGCCTCCGGCGCTCCCGGGGTGCCAGGTGCCCGTCGGCGGCTGGCCGACCACTGCGGCGGCGGGCACCTCCTGCGCGCCCTGCGGGTCGCGAGGTGTGGACGCAGCGGCCGGGGCGTCGTGGTGGCGATCGGGGTCGCCGCCCTGGTCTTCGGCGTGGCAGGCGGCTCGGCACTGGCCATGCCCGAGGTGGCGGCCGCGGCCACCCCCGCCACGTTGACGATCACCGGCGGCACCCCACAAGTCGCCAAGGCAGGCACGAGCTTTCCCGCGCCGCTGACGGTCACCGTCACCTGCGGCAGCTTGTCTGATCCCGTCCAGGGTGCCGAGGTGACCTTCGAGGCGCCGACGAGCGGACCGTCCGCCACCTTCACCGCATCAGGGACGGCCGGGATCAGCGTGATGACGGACGCCACCGGTTCCGCCAGCGCCAGCGCTGTTGCCGGGCCGACCGGGGGCACCTACGCGGTCACCGCCACGGTCGCCAGCATGGGCACGTCGTCGTGCAGCGCGCCGACGGCGCAGAGCTTTGCGCTCACCAACTCCGTCGCCGGCATCCCCTCGGGGGTGATCGCGCTCAGCGGCACCCCACAGTCGGCCGCGGTGGGAACCGCCTTCACCGACCCGTTGCAGGCGGAGGTCGTCGACCCCGACGGCCAGCCCGTCGCCGGGGTGACCGTGGTGTTCGCCGTCCAGACGGCATCCGGCGCCGGGGCGACGTTCGCGACGGGCGGCGGCAACGCCACTGCGGTCACGTCCGACGCCGGCATCGCCGTCAGCCCGGTGCTCACAGCGGGGAGCACACCGGGCTCGTTCACGGCGACGGCCACCATCGAGGGGGGGGTGGCCGACGCCACGTACCAGCTCACCGATGTTGCCGGGCTGCCGGCCACGGTGACCGCCGGGTTCGGCGCCTCGCAGCAGGTGGCGGCCGGCACCGCGTTCCCCGTCAACCTGGCCGTCACCGTCACCGACGCCGACCACAACGCCGTGCCGGGTGTGACGGTCACGTTCGAAGCCCCGGCGACCGGCCCCACCGGGACCTTCGCCGGCGCCGGCACAACAGTGACCGAGGCCACCGACTCGTCCGGTGTCGCCGTGGCGCCGACGTTCACCGCCGGCGCGACCGTCGGCGGCTACGTCGTGACCGCATCGGTGGCCGGCGTGGCCATTCCAGCGGTCTTTGAGCTCGTCAACCAGGTGCCGCCGGCGGCGTCGGGCACCGGCGCATCAGGCACCGGCACCAACGCTGGCGCGTCGGGGGGAGGCGCTGGCGGTTCCGCCGGTGCGGCGACTGCCGGCTACCGGGTGGTGGCGGCGGATGGTGCGGTGTTCGCGTTTGGTGGTGCGCCGTACCTGGGTGGGGTGAATGGTGTGGATGGTGGTGTGGGTGCGGGGTCGCCGGTCGGAGG
>JAKAYQ010000143.1 GCA_021826725.1 Actinomycetes bacterium | reverse complement strand
CCGATCCCCTTGTCGGCGACGGCGGCGGCCACCATGGCCATCTGCAGCGGGGTGCCGGAGGTGTTCTTCTGCCCGATGGCCGCATAGGACAGGAAGATCAGTGCGTGCTGGTAGAAGCTCGGCGGCTTGAACGCCGACACCGCGAAGGGCGACGGCGGCAGGTCGATGGGCGGCTGCTGGTCGAAACCGAAGGCGGTGGCCTCGTCGTACATGTTCTGCGGGCCGATGTCCTGGGCCAGCAGCGAGTAGCCGGTGTCGCACGAGGGTGGCAGGAGCTGGGCGATGTCGCCACCGCAGTTCTCGTTGGCGTAGTTGCACAGCGGGACGGTCTGGCCCTGGATGGTGCCGGGCGGCATGCACGAGTAGCTCGGGTAGGACTTGGTCACGTACTGCGGGGTGTGCTGGTAGGCGGCGGAGGTGGTGACGATCTTGAAGGTCGAGCCGGGAGCGAAGCTGTCGGCATAGGCGAGGTTCTCCAACGGGGGGAAGTTCGGGCCGCCGGGGCTGCCGGCGTTCCCCGCTGCGTAGGCCTTCGCCTCGGCGACCGGGTCGAGGACAGCCAGCGGGTTCGGATCGAACGACGGGTTGGAGTACATGGCCAGGACGGCCCCGGTGGAGGGGTCCAGGGCCACCACGGCACCGGTCCGGCCGCCGAGCGCGGTCTGGGCCGCCTTCTGCAAGGTCGGGTCGATGGTGAGCGTGACGGTGTCGGTCTCGACCCGGGTCGTGAACAGGTCGCCGATCGTCTTGACCGGGGCGTTGTGCGCCGTCAGGTAGCTGTTGTACGAGGCCTCGACCCCGGCCATGCCGTACCGGGGTGAGTCGTAGCCGACGACGTCCTGGTAGAGGGCGCCTTGGGGGTAGGTCCGCTGGTACTTGTACCCGTAGGCGTTGGTGGCCGGGGCCGGTACGGACTCTGCCAGGACGGTGCCGTCGGCCGCTTCGATCACCCCACGGGGATCCACCGCAACCGTATCGGTGGTCCGGGGGTTGCCGGCGGCGGAGGCGTAGCGATGTGCCTTCACGACCTGGATGTTGTTGAGCTGCACGAAGAGCGCGGCGAACGCCAGCAGCATCACCACACCGGCCCAGCGGATGCGCCGGGCCATCAGCCGACCCCGCCAGGCACGAGCAGGGCGCCGGCACCCACCGCCAGCTCGGGAACGCCGGCACGCACCGCCGGAGCGGGAACGCGGGCGGTCGTGGCGAGCACAGGCAGGCGCTGGTCTGCCAGCCTTGCCGCGCCGTCGAACCGGGGGGCGCTGGCACCGACCGCCGAGCCCCCTGTGGAGCCGGACGCGCTCGGCGACGCGCCGGGGCCGGGGACTGTGGCAACACCAGATCCTGTCGACCCGGAGCCGCTCGCGCCGCCGGACGTACAGGCCTGTGCAGTGGGATGCACGGCGCATGCCTCGCTGCGCAGGTTGGCGACGAACTGGACGGCCGCCTGGCGGCTGGACTCCTGCACGCCGGCGCGCAGCTCCGGCAGGCGATAGCTCAGGACGTCGCCGCCGGTGAGCGAGCTGACGTCGACCACGCGAGGCTCGAACCCGAGGAACCCTCCGGGGCGACCCTTGTAGACCACGACCTGGCCGTCGCTCAGGCCTACGTAGTAGGCGCCTTCGGCGTAAAAGCGGATGAGCGCCCAGGCCCCGGCGCCGACCGCCGCTACCAGGATCAAGAAGAGCACGACTCGGATCGTCAGCCGGCGGCTGCGCGCCCGGTTCCGCACCCCACCATCCCAGCGGGCTCGGCGCCCCATGACCTCCGACAGGGCCCCAGCCACGTGGCGGGCCATCGTGTCGGTCTCCGTGCCGGCGGCGGCGCCGCTGGCTTCGGGCGACTGCCGGACGTCTCCATGACCGGCGGGCGCACCGGGGCCGGTGCGAACCCCGGGGGACTGGGCAAGGACGCTGCCGGCACCGGTGGATCCGAGCTCCGCCGCCACCGCGGTGTCCGACCCAGCCCGAACGACCGCGGTGGGGGCCCCGGGGCGGGCTACGCCTGCGGTGGGAGCCGGCGCCGATATCCCTGACGCGCCGAGGTGCCGCCCGGCGGCGGAGCCGGCCTGGGTGACCGCTGACCCGCCGGCGGCGGCGACGCCGACCGTCGACCCCCCGGGGCGTGCGGCCTGCACCCCGTCCGGGCCGGTGGTCCGCCCGGGGTCGGCCACGACAACGTCGACCACCACGACCGTCACGTTGTCGTTGCCGCCGTGCTCGTTGGCGAGCCGGACGAGGGTGTCGGCAGCCGCCTGGGGGTCCGAGGTGGCGGCGAGGACACCGGCGATGCGCTCCTCGCTCACCTCGTTGGTGAGCCCGTCGGAGCACAGCACGAACCGCTCGCCGCGAGCTGGCGCGAGCTCCCAACTGTCCACGTCGACGTCGGGAGCCACACCCAGCGCCCGGGTGAGGATATGGCGATGCGGGTGGACCGCCGCCTCCGCCACCGACAGCTCGCCCCGAGCCACCAGCTCTTCGGCCACCGAATGGTCGTTGGTCATCTGCACCAACCGTCCCGACGCGTAACGGTAGGCGCGCGAATCGCCGACGTTCGACACCACCAGCCGATCGCCATCTCGGGTCGGGACCAGGGCAGCGGCAGTGAGGGTGGTGCCCATCCCCCGGACGTCGGGATCCTGGGTGCTGCGCTCCCAGACGGCGCGATTGGCCAGCCGCACCGCCTCGACCAACCCACGGGCCGAGGGTTCGCGGGCAAATGCCTGCTGGAGCGCGTCGATGGCAAGCCGGGACGCGACCTCGCCGCCGGCGTGGCCGCCCATGCCGTCCGCCACGGCGAAGAGCGCCACACTCTCGAGCAGGCGGTCCTCGTTCACCGAGCGGACCCGCCCGACGTCGGTCGCCGACCCGGAGCGGACGACGGTCACCGCTGGACCTCGAACACCGTTCCCCCGACCTGGACCAGATCGCCACGGCCCAGCTTGACCGGTGTCACCACACGCTGCGCATTGACCCACGTGCCGTTGGTGGATCCCAGATCCTCGATCCACAGTGCACCATCACGGCGGTAGAGCCGAGCGTGCAGGCTCGAGGTGAAGGAGTCGTCGACCCGCACGCCACAGCCCGGGGCACGTCCCACGGTCACCTCGTCGGGCAGGTCGAACGCCTGCCCACGGGCGTCCTCGGGTTCGAGGACCCGCAGGCGCAGCCGCTGGCTGCGGCCCCGGGCGGGAGCAGGGGCCCGGCCGGGGGCCGCACCGCCGCCGGCAGCCAGGGGAGCGCCGAGCATCGCCGGCTCGCGGACCTTGGGGGGCCGAACCTCGACCCAGACCGCCCGGATGACTCGGAGGAAGAACAGCCAGATCAAGACCACGACCAGGATCTCGAGCGCCCGCAGGAGGTTCTGGTTGTCGAGCGACACGGCGAGCAGCACAGCGGGTCTCATCCGGCGTGGAAGCGCAGGACGGTGGTGCCGACGGTCACCTCGTCGCCGTCGACCAGGACCTGCTCGCGTATGGGCACGCCGTTCACGCGCGTCCCGTTGGTGGACTCGAGGTCGCGCACCAGCGCCCCAGGGCCGCCGTCGACCCGGCAGACCTCGGCGTGGCGTCGGCTGACGTTCGGGTCGCTCAGGACGACGGCGCACTCGGGCAACCGCCCGATGACGACCGGCTGGGATCCGATCACGACCTCGGTGCCGTCCGCCAGCGCCAGGAGGCCAGCCGGCATGCCGTCGGGGCCCTCTTCGAAGTCGGCGTACACCTGGTAGCGACCGGCACGCAAACGGGCGCTGCGCCGGAGCTCGACCTCCACCGGGCCCACGAAGACGTAGCCCTCGATACGGGCATGCTCGCGTGCTGCGTCGGCCAGCTCGCGGGCCAGAACCTCCGAGAACCGCTCGAATCGGCGGGCGTCGTCGGTGGACAGCTCGATGACGAAGACGTTGGGTGTGATCAGGCCGTTCACCCCGACCCGCCGCAGGAGGTCCATCTCGCGCGTCAAACGACGGCCGATCTCCACCGGCTGGAGATCGGACCGGAACGCCTTGGTGAACGCACCCTCCACCAAGCGCTCGAGGCGCTGCTCGAACTGCTGGAGTCCCATGGTGAACGACCAGCCTACCGGGGTGGTGTACCTGCACAAAGGTCGGCGTGCCGCCGCCTCGGCCGCGTGCCGCCGCCCATGGCGGCGTCGACTATCCTGGCGCAGTCGCTCGGGCGAGTGGCGGAATAGGCAGACGCGCAGGATTCAGGTTCCTGTGTCCGAAAGGACGTGGGGGTTCAAGTCCCCCCTCGCCCACTCCATCTCCCGGTGGGCCCGGCTCGTCGAGCTCCAGGTGTCGTGACCGGTCCACCGCCGTGGCCAGCGGGGATCTCACGGCCCTCGCCGAGGGCCACCACGATTATTGGTCGGTTCACCGCGCAACGCGGTTGTCGACTCAGACCACCGCGGCGAGCGCCAGTCCCGCGGCTGCGGCCGCCAGAGCCACCACCAGGCCGCCCAGACCGTTGACCAGGGCTCGGGCCGCTTGACCCTCCTCTGCCAACCGGACCGTCTCCCACGTGGCAGTGGACCAGGTGGTGAGCCCACCACAGAAGCCGACGCCGACCACGGCCCGGGCCGTGCCGGACAGGCCGTGATCGAGCCCAAGGCCGGTGAGGAACCCGAGCACCAGCGACCCGGCCACGTTCACGACCAGCGTCCCGAACGGGAACGTCCCGCTGGTGCGGTCCTGGACCAGACCGTCGACCACGTAGCGGGCGGACGCTCCGATCCCACCGGCCACGGCAACAGCCAGCGCCAGGATCACTGCCGGCCTTCCGCTCCGGCCGCAGCACTGGCCGCGCTGAAGCCGGTCCGGCCAGAAGCCCCGGTCGTCGCTTCCGTGCCGGCCGGTTCCACCCCGGAGCGCGACGCCAGCGCCGTCACACCCGCTGGGCCACGCCACCGGCGCCCGGCAGCCATGCCGAGGGCGACGGCGGTCACCCCTGCCACCAGGCTGGCAGAGACATACCCGGCGGCGGCGGCCAGTGCCCCAGCTTTGCCGAGGAGATCGGCCTCCACGGCCAGCGTCGACATGGTCGTCCACCCGCCGAGCACGCCGACGCCGGCAAAGGGCCGGACCCGCCGGTGCCATGTGGGCCAGCCGGCCAGGACCGACATGAGGACGCCGATGAGCAGGGCTCCGGAGGTGTTGACCACGAACGTCGCCACCGGAAAGGCCCCGGCCGGGGCAGGCAGCGCCCGTTCCAGCTCGTAGCGGGCCAGAGTCCCCAAGGCGCCACCGACGAAGACGGCGACCAGGACCCCTGGCGCGTACCGTCCCGGCCATCGGACCCCGGGCCGGTGCTGGCGGGACGGCTCGGCCGGGTCCCGCTGGTCGAGGTCGGGGTCGATCGGCAGGCTGGCGTCGACCGCAGACGCCCGCGGCCACCACCGGCCAGACCGCCCGGACGCCCCTCGCCCGTTCGGCGGCGCCGGATCACCATCCGTCGCGCTCGACTTCGAGTCGGTCCCCATGACGGCCTCACTCGTGCATCGGACATCACAGGAGCCATCAGGTCGGTCGACCGGTTCGGGCGAGCCCCATCGCCGCTCCCGCCATCCTACTTGGCACCGGAGCAGCAGCGGCGAGGAGCCGACATCGGCCGTGCCCGAGGAGTACGCTCCTCCGCACGGCGGCGGCCATCGATGTCGTGCGCAGCGGGGAGCGCCTGCCCGCCGCGCACCCGGATGCTCATCTGCCACGTGGTGCGGCGCGACGCAACATCGGGGAGGGGCGATGGGGAAGAAGTGGTGGACGTTGCTGGCCGTCAGTCTGGGCACGTTCATGCTGCTGCTCGACATCACCATCGTGACCGTCGCGCTCCCGGCCATCCAGCACGACCTGCACGCCAGCTTCTCCGATCTGCAGTGGACCATCGACGCCTACGCCCTCACCCTGGCGGCACTGCTGCTCACCGCCGGATCCCTGGCCGACATGTTCGGTCGGCGGCGGCTCTTCGCCATCGGTCTGGTGCTGTTCACCCTCGGCTCACTGCTGTGCGGCGCCGCCACCAGCCCCCTCTTCCTGGTGATCGCCCGCAGCGCGCAGGGCCTCGGCGGTGGCGCCATGTTCGCGACATCGCTCGCCCTGCTCGCCCACGCCTTCCGAGGACGCGACCGCGCCACCGCATTCGCGGTGTGGGGGTCGGTGGTGGCCGTGGCCGTGGCCGTCGGCCCGCTGCTCGGCGGCATTCTCACCACGGACCTGTCGTGGCGCTGGATCTTCTTCGTCAACGTGCCGGTCGGCATCGTCGCCCTCGTCATCACCGTCATCCGAGTGGTGGAGTCCCGGCAGCCAGGCGCACCCAGACCGGACTGGAGCGGTTTCGTGCTCTTCAGCAGCGCGCTGATCGCCCTCGTCTACGGCCTCATCCGGGCCAGCCAGACCAGCTGGACCGACACCGGCGTGATCGCCTGCTTCGCGTCGGCCGTCGTCCTCGCCGGCACCTTCGTGGTCGCCGAGCGCCGGAGCCGCCACCCGATGTTCGACCTCGGCCTGTTCCGCGTCCCGACCTTCGACGGCAGCCTCCTCGCCAACTTCGCCATCGCCGCCTCCGCGTTCAGCCTGCTGCTCTACCTGGTCCTCTACCTGCAGGACGCACTTGGCTACACACCGCTGCAATCCGGCGTCCGCATGCTCGTCATCTCGGGCGCCACGTTCGCCACCTCTGCGCTCGCCGGGCGGCTCACCAACAAGGTGCCTGCCCGTTGGCTCATCTCCCCAGGGCTGCTCGGCGTCGGCGTCGGCCTGCTCCTCATCGCCCACCTGCACGCCGACTCCACGTGGACGGCGCTCATACCGGGCCTGATCCTCACCGGGCTCGGCAGCGGCATGGTCAATCCCCCGCTCGCCTCGGTCGCCGTCGGCGTGGTCGAGCCCCATCGCGCCGGAATGGCGTCGGGGATCAACAACACCTTCCGCCAGGTGGGGGTGGCCACCGGCATCGCTGCACTGGGCTCGATCTTCGCCACCCGCGAGGCCGGAGCACTCACCGATGCCATGCGGCGGACGCCTGGGCTGGCCCACCTGTTCCCAGCGGTGGCGGCTGGCGTGCGCAGCGGCGCCACCGCCGCCCAGATCGGCGCCCATCTTCCTGCCCGGCTCCGTCCGGCGCTCGACCTGGCGCTCCGGACCGCTTTCGTTCGCGGCCTCAACGAGATCGTGGCCATCGGCGGGGTCATCGCCATCGTGGGGGCCGTGGCGACGTTCGCTCTCATCCGGAGCCGGGACATCGTCAGCGGCAGCCACGACGCCGTCGACGTCCCGGAGCACACCACGGAGGTCCCGGTCGGCATCGGATGACCCGGTGGCTTCCTCCCGCCGAGCCACCGGCCGACCTGCCTGCCGTCTGCCGCCTGCCGCCTGCCGCCTGCCGCCTGCCGCCTGCCGCCTGCCGCCTGCCGCCTGCCGCCTGGTTGCCATACCGCTGGCCCCCTGCCCGCCACGGTGGCACTATCAGAGATCGCCAGGTCCCGACCGGGGCCCGGAGATGTCACCGAGGGACGAGGGAGCACCGATGGCGACCAACGGCGAACTGGCCTACGAGGCACTGAAGACGCTCGAGGGCAGGGACGAGGGGAGCGGTGACTGGTTCGTCGTCGACCAGGCGCTCATCGACGCCTTCGCCGATGTCACCCGGGATCACCAGTTCATCCATGTCGACCCGGAGAAAGCAGCCGAGCTGTCCCCGTGGAAGGTGACCATCGCCCATGGCTTCCTCACGCTGTCGATGCTGACGCACCTGTCCACCAGCATCCGAGCCGAGCTGCCACCGCTCCCCGGGCTGGTCATGGGGATCAACTACGGCTTCGACCGCGTGCGGTTCATCAACCCCGTCAAGGTTGGGTCCAGCATCCGGGCCAGCGGCATCCTGACCGCGGTCGAGCTGAAGGACCCGGCCACGGTCCATCTCACCCGGACGATGACCGTCGAGATCGACGGCGAGAGCAAGCCGGCGCTCGTGGCCGGCTGGATCACCCGCCTCGTCTTCGCCTAGCGGCGTCGGGCCCGCCCTCCGGCCATCGGCCCGGGCCGGTCAGACGGCGGCTCCCGGCGGCGCTCACACCGGTCCCGCCAACGGGTACCGGCCCGATCGAGCAACAACGACACGCCGATGCCGAGGAGCCAGACGTCCTTGGCGACGGCCGTGCCCTCCGTGGAGGGTCGGATGCTTCCCTCCTG
>JAKAYQ010000142.1 GCA_021826725.1 Actinomycetes bacterium | reverse complement strand
TGCCCACCCATGCCCGGGCCGCCCTCGGACTCGAGTGAACAGCCCGACAGGTCGTGCTGGGCGAGGAGGCGCCCGGCGTTCTCGGCGTGGGCGGGGGGCACGACGTAGCGGTCCTCGTAGCGGGCGATGGCCAGCAGGCGGAACAGGTCCTCGGCGTCGTCGTCGGTCAGGCCGACGTCGACAGCCCGGACGGCAGGGTGCTGGCCGAGCTGGTGGGCCCGCATGACGGCCCGCACCATGGCCAGGCGTCGCAGCGCCATGCGCACGGGGGCCACCTCGCCGGCAGTGAAGAGGTTGGCCAGGTACTCGACCGGGATGCGCAAGGCGTCGATGGCGGCGAACACGTTCTCGGCGTCGGCGTCGTCGTAGCCGGCCGCAGCGGTGACGTCGGCGACCGGCGAGAGCGGCGGCACGTACCAGACCATGGGCATGGTGCGGTACTCGGGGTGCAGCGGGAGAGCGACCCGGTGGCGGGCGATCAAGGCGTACGTCGGCGAGCGGCGCGCCGCTGCCAGCCAGTCGTGCGGGATGCCCTGGCGCTCGGCCTCGGCCGCCACGGCGGGGTCGTCGGGATCCAAGAAGACCCCGAGCTGGGATTCGTAGAGGTCGGCCGGGTCCTTGGTTGCTGCTGCCTTGAGGACGCGGTCGGCGTCGTAGAGCACGAGGCCGAGGTAGCGGAGCCGCCCGACGCAGGTCTCCGAGCAGATGGTGGGGAGTCCGGCCTCGATGCGGGGGAAGCAGAAGGTGCACTTCTCGGCCTTGCCGGTGCGGTGGTTGAAGTACACCTTCTTGTACGGGCAGCCCGACACGCAGAACCGCCAGCCTCGGCATCGGTCCTGGTCGACCAGGACGATGCCGTCCTCCTCGCGCTTGTACATCGCGCCCGACGGGCACGACGCCACGCACGAAGGGTTCAAGCAGTGCTCGCAGATGCGCGGCAGGTAGAACATGAAGACCGACTCGAAGTCGAGGCGCACCTTCTCCGCCGCGTCCTCAGGCAGGGCCACGATGTTCGGGTCCCGAAGCGCCCGTGCGGGAGCGCCGGCGAGGTCGTCCTCCCAGTTCGCGCCCCACGTGGGGTTCATCTCGCGCCCGGTGAGCGCCGAGCGGGTGGACACCGAGGGTGCTTTGGTGCCGGCGGGGGCGGTGATGAGCCGGGCGTAGTCGTAGCTGTAGGGCTCGTGGTAGTCCTCGATGCCGGGCAGGTCCGGGTTGTAGAAGATCGATGCAAGCTTCTTGAGCCGGCTCCCCGCCTTGAGGGTGAGTCGGCCTTTTCTGTCGAGGGTCCAGCCGCCCTTCCACTGTTCCTGGTCTTCGTAGCGGGCGGGGTAGCCCAGGCCGGGCTTGGTCTCGACGTTGTTGAAGTAGACGTACTCGGTGCCCGGCCGGTTGGTCCAGGTCTGCTTGCAGGTGACCGAGCAGGTGTGGCAGCCGATGCACTTGTCGAGGTTCATCACCATGCACACCTGGGCCATGATCCTCATCGGGTGACCTCCGCCGCTGCACCGAGCCGGAGCGAACCGGGCCCCATCAGAACTCGACCTCCTGCCGGCGGCGGCGGATGACGGCAATCTCGTCGCGCTGGGAGCCGGTCGGCCCGTAGTAGTTGAACCCGGCGGACAGCTGGGCGTAGCCGCCGATCATGTGCGACGGTTTCATCACCACCCGGGTGAGGGAGTTGTCGGTCCCGCCGTGCAGGCCCGAGGTCTCCGACACCGGCATCTGGAGATGGCGGTCGATGGCGTGGTACATGAGGACGGTGCCCGGCGGTACCCGGTGGGTCACCGCGGCGCGGGCAACGGTGACGCCGTTTCTGTTGTAGGCCTCGATCCAGTCGTTGTCGGCCACCCCGATGCGAGCCGCGTCGAGGTGGTTCACCCAGATCACCGGGCCGCCCCGGAAGAGGTTCAGCATGTGGAGGTTGTCCTGGTACTCGGAATGGATCGACCACTTCGAGTGCGGGGTGAGGTAGCGGGCCACGAGCTGTGGCCGGTCCGCGTCCCCGCGGCGCTGGTCGCCGAAGGTCTCGGCGATGCCGAGCGGCGGGCGATAGGTGGGGAGGCACTCGCCGAGCTCGGCCATCCAGTCGTGGTCCAAGAAGAAGTGCTGGCGGCCGGTCAGGGTGTGCCAGGGCTTCAGCCGGTCGACGTTGACGGTGAAGGGGGAGTAGCGCCGGCGCTCGGACTCCGCCCCCGACCACTCCGGCGAGGCGATCACGGCGCGGGGCTGGGTGACCGTGTCGGCGAAGGTGATGCGGTCCCCGGCGCGCTCGTGAGCCAGGTCGGCGAGCGCCACCCCGGTCCGTTCCTCGAGCGCTTCGAACCCGGCGACGGCCAGGCGGCCGTTCGTCGTTCCCGACAGCGCCAGGATGGCCTCGCAGAACAGGTCGTCGCGGTCGATCCTGGGTCGGCCGTGGGCGACACCACCACGGACGGTGCCGTTTCGGCTCGCCAGCCAGGGCACTTCCGTGCCGACCGGCAGGGTGACCCCTTTGGTCGTCGCGCCCGCATTGTCGACGAGCGGGCCGAGCGCCCGCCACCGTTCGGCCAGGTGCGGGTAGTCGCGCTCAACCACCACCAGGCGCGGCATCGTCACCCCCGGTACGGGCTCGCACTCGCCAGCCGCCCAGTCAAGGGCGCGGCCGCCGGGTTGGGCGCACTCGTCGGGGGTGTCGTGGCCGAGAGGGACCGCCATCACGTCTCGGCGGACCCCGAGGCGTCCTTCGGCCAGGCGCGAGAATTCGCTGGCGAGGTCGGCGAAGATGTCGAAGTCGCTGCGCGCCTCCCAGGGAGGGGCGATAGCCGGGTTGAAGCTGTGCACGAAGGGGTGCATGTCGGTCGAGGACAGGTCGTGCTTCTCGTACCACGTCGCGGTCGGCAGGACCACGTCGGCATAGATCCCGGTCGACACCATCCGGAAGTCGATGTCGACCAGCAGGTCGAGCTTGCCCTCAGGGGCCTCCTCACGCCAGGTGACCTCGGTGGGGCGGGCGTCGGGTGGGCATTCTTCCGCCGCCACGGCGTTGTCGGCGCCGAGCAGGTGGCGCAGGAAGTACTCGTGGCCCTTCCCCGACGAGCCCAGCAGGTTCGAGCGCCACACGGTGAGGACGCGGGGAAAGTTCGCCGGGTTGTCGGGGTCAGTTGCCGCGAAGTGCAGTCGGCCCCCCCGCAGCTCGTCGACCACGAACTCTTCCAGGCTCTTCCCGGAGGCGTCCGCAGCATCGGCCAGGTCCAGCGGGTTCCGGTCGAAGGCCGGATGAGAGGCGATCCAGCCCTGGCGCACCGCGTAGGCATTGAGGTCGGCCACCGACTTGCCGGCAAAGCGGCCCTCGCCGAGGGGCGAGGCCAGCGCGTCGGCGCCGGTGCCCTCGTAGCGCCACTGGTCGGTCGCCAGGTACCAGTAGGGGGTCCCGGGCATGTGGCGCGTCGGGCGAACCCAGTCGTAGGCGAAGGCCAGGGTGAACCAGCCGGTCAAGGGGCGCACCTTTTCCTGGCCGACGTAGTGCGCCCACCCCCCGCCGTTCACCCCCTCGCAGCCGCCCAGCATGAGCAGCGAGAGGAACGTCCGGTAGATCTGGTCGGAGTGGAACCAGTGGTTGGTGCCCGCCCCCATGGCGATCATCGACCGGCCTCCGGACAGCTCGGCGTTGCGGGCGAACTCCCGTGCCACCCGGGCGCACGCCGAAGCGGGCACGGAGGTGATCTTCTCCTGCCACGCCGGGGTGTAGGGAGCCTCGGCGTCGTCGTAGCCGGCCGGCCAGTCACCCGGGAGACCAGGCCGGCTGACCCCGTAGTGCGCCATCACCAGGTCGAACACCGTCGTCACGAGTCGGTTACCGACCCGGATTGCGGGCACTCCACGGTGAAGCACCCCGCCCCCCTGGTCGCCGACGTCGAAGCGAGGCAGGTCGATCGCGAGCATTTCAGAGCCAGGGCGGCCGTAGCAGCTCAGCGCCGGACGGATCTCCCCGAGGTCGAGGTTCCAGCGGCCCTTCCCCTCCTCGCCCCAGCGAAAGCCGATCGACCCGTTGGGGACCACGGGGAGGCCGCTCGCCTCGTCGAGCACGGCGGTCTTCCACTCCGCCTCCTTCGCGCTCTGTGCCGCGCCGTCGCTATCGAGGTCTGACGCGGTCAGGAAGTGGTCGGGCACGTACCCCTCGCCGCGTTGGCGCAAGGTGACGAGGAACGGCAGGTCGGTGTAGGTGCGGGCGTAGGACTCGAAGCGCGGCACCTGGCGGTCACGGTAGAACTCGGAGAGCATGACGTGGCCCATCGCCATCGCCAGCGCCCCGTCGGTGCCTGGGTTGGCGGCCAGCCAGTCGTCGGCGAACTTCGTGTGGTCCGAGTAGTCCGGGGAGACGACGACCACCTTCTGGCCCCGGTAGCGGGCTTCGGTCATGAAGTGGGCATCGGGGGTGCGGGTGATCGGCAGGTTCGTTCCCCAGACGATCAGGTAGGAGGCGTTCCACCAGTCGGCCGACTCGGGCACGTCAGTCTGGTCGCCGAACACCTGCGGTGACGCGGGCGGTAGGTCCGCGTACCAGTCGTAGAAGGACAGGATGGTCCCGCCCAGGAGCGAGTAGAAGCGGGTCCCGGCGGCGTACGAGGTCATCGACATGGCCGGGATGACCGTGAACCCCGCGGTGCGGTCCGGGCCGTAGGCGGCGACCGTATGGACGTGGGCGGCCGCGACGAGCTCGAGCACCTCAGCCCACGACGCCCGGACGAAGCCGCCCCGCCCCCGCGCCGACTTGTAGGCGGCGGCGCGCTCGGGGTCGGCCGTGACCTCTTCCCAGGCGGCGACAGGGTCCCCGCCGTTGGCGGCCTTGGCCGCCCGGAACAGCTCGAGCAGCACACCTCGGATATAGGGGTAGCGCACCCGGGCCGGGGAGTAGGTGTACCAAGAGAACGACGCCCCCCGCGGGCAGCCACGGGGCTCGTACTCGGGCGAGTCCGGACCGACCGACGGATAGTCGACCGCCTGGGTCTCCCACGTGATGATGCCGTCCTTGACGTACACCTGCCACGAACATGACCCGGTGCAGTTCACCCCGTGGGTCGAGCGCACGACCTTGTCGTGGCGCCACCGTTCCCTGTAGAACTCCTCGGCGCGCCGGCCGCCCCGGCGGTGAAGCTCACGGGCGTCGGACGTCTGCTCGCCGGGCTGAATGTACCTGGCAGCACGCACCAGGCCGGTTTCGGCGAGGAGCCCGTCGTGGACTGCCGTCGTGTGCTCGACGTCCCGTGCCATCGCTCCCCTTTCAACCGTGCGGCACCACCTACGTCCGCTCGCCGCCACCTTACGCGCTGTCTACCGTTGGGTGGAAATACCTGGGAGGAGCCCGGACCCGACCGTCAGATCGGCATACGGTTTCGGGTGTGGCTGGGCGGCCTGGGGCGCTGAACGTCACCATCCTCGGCCCGCCTGGTCGGCTGTGCTGAGTGCGTGGCGGTCACGGCTGTCGCGGGTGCTCTCGGCCGACGCTCGTCCGGACCTACCACGTTGGCCGCCGCATGACCGTTCTCTAGAGTCTCTAGCCATCGGGTGCTGCGTTGAGCACGCGGTCGACTAGCCCCGCGATCGCGGCCAGCCCGGCGGCTTGCTCGGGGGCGAGCCGGAAGCGGCGAGCGACGACGGTCGGGTCGGAGAAGACGACCGTGCTGCCCGCGGTGCCGGGGGACGCCTGGCGGACGAGGATCCTGGTTGGGAGCTCGAGCGCGAGGTCGGGGGCGGCGAGCATCGCCGGGGTGCCGATGGCGGGGTTGCCGACAAGCAACAGCTGGGTCTCTGGCATGTCGAGGCCGACCGACCGTGCACCTGCAGCGTGGTCGATGGTGGCGAAGACCGTGGCACCGGCTGCCGCCGCGGCGTCGGCGAGGCGCTGCACCGTCTCGTCGACGCGGAGCGGGCTCGAGCGCTCGATGACGGCTTGGGCGCGAGCCGCGGACGTGGTCTCAGCTTCAGAGGGCTTGGACCACCACAGCTCGAGCTGGATGTGGTCGGGATCCCTGAAGACGAGCGCCGAGCCCGCCTCGGTGTCCGCCACCGGCGAGTGCTCGACACCGAGCGCCGCCAGGCGCGCCTCCCAGGCGTCGAGGTCCTGGCGCTGGTCGACGCCAAAGCCGACGTGGTCGAGCCCGGCGCGCTGTTCGTCGAAGGGCTCTCCGGGAAAGCCTTCGTGTTGGTTGAGCCCGAGCACCAGACCCGAGGCGTCGTGGCGCAGCACGATCATGGTGCGCTTGGGGAAGTCCACTCGCCGCAGGCGCCGCAGACCGAGCACCTTCTCGTACCACGCAGCGCTCGCCTCAACGTCGGAGACCGACAGGTCGAGGTGACCGATGCCGAAGAACCCTGCTTGCTTCATGCATACCCTTTCTCTCCGACCCGATCTCACGCCACGCCGTGTCACGCAGCCGCGTCAGCGTCGTAGATCAGCCTGGTCGTCCCTTCGACTTCCAGGACCCGGGCTCCTTCGGTCACCCGGTGCTGGGACAGCCGGCCGTCGTGGCCGAGGTGGCGTACGGTGGTGCCCTCGAGGAGGACTGCAGCGTCGGCCACCAAGCGACGATGGCAGCGCCACCACAGCGTCTCCGCGCACATCGCCGCCGTCGGACGCGTCGCGGCATCGTCGAGCAGGCGGGCCAGCCCCGCGGTGAACGAAGCGGTTGCCATATAGTCGGCGTAGCCCCGGAACCCCGGGTGCCGGAGCCCGACGTTGGTGGACCCGACCACAGGTCGCCGGTGACCGCCCAGGTCCTTCTCCCAGCGGTAGCCGATCCCCACCGCCGGCAGCCACCGCTCCATCTGCTCCCGGCCGAAGTGGGGGTGGCGGCGGCTTCCCGGTGCGCTGCGAATGTCGACGACCAGTTCGACACCCGCGGAGCCGAGCAGCTCGGCGAGCTCCTCGCATCCAAGGGTGCCGTGCCCCACGGTCAGGAGCAGCGGCGGGGGCGAACCGTCGTGCCCAGGCCCCCCGCGCGTTGAGTCCTCACCGCAGGTTCCCATGGCCAGATATTCTAGTGGTGATAGGAAGAACGGACACGAAGAGACGGGTCCGGCGTCGAGACGCAGTGGCCTTTGCATGGTTGTTGCTCCCCTCACGGCCAATCGCCATGGGCGCGACCGTGCGGGCTGGCAGCGCGGTGCTCGGGTCGGCAGCAAGGAGGAACGATGCGCATCGATTACCGACACGTCTTCCCCGCAGCGATCGACGCCATGGCGGGCTTGGAGAAGACGGTGCGGACCAGCACCTTGGAGCCGGAGCTGCTCGAGCTGGTGAAGCTCCGAGCCTCCCAGCTGAACGGCTGTGGCTATTGCGTCGACATGCACACCAAGGACGCCACTGCCATCGGTGTCGACGCACAGCGGCTGCATCTCGCCGTCGCCTGGAGAGAGGCGCCGTGCTATTCCGAGCGGGAGCGCGCCGCGCTCGCCTGGTGCGAAGCGGTCACCTTGCTCTCGAGCTCTGACGTTCCGGACGAGCTGTACGACGAGGTGCGGCGCCACTTCGACGACGAGGAGATCGTCGCGCTCACCCTGGCAGTGGTGGCCATCAACGGCTGGAACCGCTTCGCGGTGGGCCTGCGGTCCCCGGTCGGCAGCTACCAGCCTGCAGACGGGCGCACGTGACGGCCAACGCCGTCGGTGGCGCCGGAAGGCCGGCTACGTCGGCCGTCCCACCGTACGAAGCGGCACCGACGAGCGCGTGCCGGAGTCGTGAGGCTCCTGGTATCGCCGAGGATGTCGGCGAAGCTTGCCGTGCCCGGGTGCTGTCGGTCAACGTGGGCTGCCCGGCCGAGACGGTGTGGCACGGCCGGACGGTGCGCTCCGCGATCTGGAGGACGCCCGTCATCGGGTTGGTCACGGCGCGGGGGGTCAACCTCGTCGGTGACGCCCAAGCCGACCGCAAGGCTCATGGCGGCCCCGACAAGGCCCTCTACGCCTACGCCGCAGAGGACCTCGTGTGGTGGAACGGCCAGCTCGGGCTCGAGCTCGGCCCGGGAAACATGGGCGAGAACCTGACGACGAGCGGCCTTGAGCTAGCCCAAGCGGTCATCGGCGAGCGCTGGCAGGTGGGAAGCGTGGTCCTTCATGTGGCCCAACCGCGCATCCCCTGCTACAAGCTCGGCATCCACATAGGAGACGACCGGTTCCCCGCACGCTTCGCCGAAGCTCGCCGCCACGGCGTCTACTTGCGGATCCTCGCCGAAGGCGAGCTCCAAGCCGGTGACGAGATCCA